>JBIILR010000008.1:0-22063 GCA_044338365.1 Polynucleobacter sp.
GCAGAAAGATCAACTTCCCTATGCGTTGTAGGCTTAATAACCATTAGTCTTCATGGTAGTGGTGATGTACCAAGTTCACAGAGTCGACTGGCACGCTTACCTCTCTCGCAAACCTTGTGAGAAAGCAGCATAAATTGGCCGTAATAGATACCGTAAAACGGATTGTCGATCAGTAATGATATCTGCCTGAACAGTCATGCCTGGATCGATTCCTTTATCGATATCACCCACATAATTTTGTGGAATACTCACATTGACCTTAAAGTATGGATTGGCTTTTTCATCTAAGGTGCTATACGACGAGACCATCGTCACCTTTCCGGTGACGGTGCCATAACGCATAAAGTCATACGTGCCAATTTTTAAACGGGCGTCCTCGCCAGGCTTGACAAAACCAATATCCGTGGGTTGGACCCTAATTTCGGCATGCATTTTTCCATCCAGAGGCACTACATTCATCAAAATGGCGCCGGGAGGAATCACCCCTCCAATGGTCCTAAATCGTAGATCTTGAATCACGCCATCGGCTGGTGAGACTACATTCACCCGCTCTAGACGATCTCGTAATTTGATCATTTGCTCTTCGGTCTGAGCAAACTCGCCCGAAGATAGATTAAGGTCATCCATATTCGCTCTGCGAAAGCGTAACAATTCTGCCTGCGCTTGACTAAAATTACGCTCAGCATCCAAAGCCTGTACCCGAGTAGCTAATTTCTCCTTAGCCAGACTGCCTCGAATTAAACTCACTTCCCCCAATAATTCAATCTCGGCTTCTAGCTGTTTAATCTGATCAGAAGAGGTCTTTAATGTAAATTGCTGCTCAGCTACTATTCGATGGTATTGGGCTGGGACCGAAGAAAAATTGGCTGGGCGCTTATCCAAAAGAGCGCGCAATCGCTCAACCCGCGCAAATAAACTCCAATACTTAGCAGATAAAGTTTGATACTCTGCGCTTGCCTCTGTCTCATTTAAGCGCATTAATATATCGCCTTCCTTGACCTCTTGTCCATCCCTTACTTCAATCGCCGCAATACGGCCACCGTCAACGTGTTGAATGATTTTGACTCCCTGAATAGGAATCACCTGACCAGGTGCCGTAGCAACCACATCTAATTTTGCAAACATAGCCCAAACAATAAATACCACTAAGGAATACGCAATTAATTTAACCGTACTTTGCCAATACACTGGCGGCGCAGCCTCCTCCAATAGGATTGCTTTTGCAATATAGTTATCAGTCCGCCTTCCTAAAACTAGTGGATTCGACTTTTCAGGCTCTTCGGGAGTTATTGGTGTATTCATAAGTTGTATCTCGTTTACGGTGTTAGTGCTCAGAATCTACTTTTCATTAGGCAGCAGCGGGACGTTTGAGTAATTCAGACGGGGGACCTGCAGCTCGCAAGTAGCCTTTATCAAAAACCAATAAGGTATCTGCAAGCAAGATATGGCTTGGTCTATGGCTAATAAAGATAATGGTACTTTTACCTTTCAGTGCCTGCATGGTTTCCATGAATTTACGATCGCCCAGTTCATCTAAACTACTACCAGGCTCATCAAATAACATGATGGGTGATCGTGTTAAGTACGCTCGTGCCAGTGAAATCTTTTGCTTCAAACTCGCAGCAAGTTGATTGGTGTTATCGCCAACACGGTATTCCAAGCCTTTCGGCAAGACTAGAGTCTCCTCCAAAGCACCGGCCATATCGAGTGCCTGATACAACTCATTATCGGTTGCATCGGGTCTAGCTAATCGTAGGTTTTGTGCAATGGTAGCCCTAAATAACTGAATATCTTGCGGTGCATATCCAATCATGCGACGCAATTCAATCGGATCCAATTGGCGAATATCGACGTTATCAATCAAGATCGAGCCAGCCTGTGGTTGATACATACCTAAAAGCAGTTTTAATAACGTAGATTTACCCCCGCCATTAGGCCCACTAATAGCCACCATTTCTCCAGGCGATAGCTTGAATTCCACGCCAACCAGGGCGGGATCCACATTCATCGAATAGCGAAAGGAGACACGCGAAAATTCAACGCTTCCCTCAAGCCCACGAGCAACCAGTGAGGTCGCAGAACTTTGACTCTCACCTTGAATCTTCATCAGACTATCAATTTGCGTTGTAGAGGCGTGTACACGCTCAATACGAGACATACTTGTAAATATGGTTTGTAAGGGCGTTAAAACACGCCACATCAGCATCATAGAAGCAATTAATGCACCTGAGGTCACTGCCTCTGTAAACACAAATGGAACCGTAATTGCGACAATCAGAAGTGCAGACAGCATCATCACAAAATACGATATCCCTACCAATAGAGAAGATAACTTTTCTGCCTTAAAGGATGCCATGGTGGCATTGGCTGAAATTTCCCTAAAACGATCCAACCAAAGTACTTCAGCGCCGCACTCCCGTACGGATCGCATCTTACTAATCATCTCAATGAGGAATTCGTTTCGCTTATAAGTGGCTTTATTAACTGCAATAATATGATCCCGATTCGGGACCAAAAAAAGCCAATACAACAAACAATAAACACCGGTCATGATGACAAAAATAAGCAATGCAACTGGATTAATAATCGACAGTGCAATGAGTAAAATAAGGGTGGCTGGAGACTCGAGTAAGGTTGATGCCAGAGGGCCTATAAATAAGTCACGAATCACCTCGAAACTTTGTAAGCGTGAGGTTTGTGATCCAACCGATGCCCGCTCCGTATATGCAGGTGACATCTTAAATACCTGCTGCAAAATCGTTGTGCCAAATAGATACTCAATGCGCCCAGCAATATACGACAAAATCCGAGCGCGTTGCCGCATAAAAAAGAAAGCAGATCCAAGGCTAATGGTGGATCCTATTGCAAGGTAAAACAAGGTATCTGTCGCGCCAGAGGGAATGATATTGCTATAGACCACCATCATAAATAGAGGGCCTGTCATGACTACCAAGCCTGTTACTAAGGCAGAGATCGTTGCCTGTCCAATTAATGGTGAAAAACGCTGCATCACTGTATAAACCCATGAACGATGTTCTGGCACTTTGGCATCGGTCAGTTCATAGAAAAAAGCCTGACCCAGCATTCCTAGGTTTGACTCTAAATCGACCTCTCCATGCTCGCTAACACCCTTCCGAATCTGCTTACCAATCCGGCCCATTGCTATAAAGCCAAAACCATCATCCGGCAAAAATAGGCAAGGCAAAGAACGTGGGTCTAACTCACCCAATGCGCAATGGACCTTGACCACCTTATATCCCATTTGTGCCATTGCATTATGAAATCCAGGTAAATCCAAACTCTCCGTAAAATACGGCAAGGACTCCGCAACATCACGGGCATTTGCCTTGGAATTGGTGAGCTTGAGAAGTAGCGTTAAACAACTCGATAAATCAGTTTCTAATTTAAAGTTACTACTCACCGTTTCATGCGTTCTCTGCCAGCGATCGGTATCGATATGACCGCGCTTTAAAGGGGAGTCAAAATACTCCGAGCTTTCAATCGGCGTGTAGGCAATAGAGCCTCGCAAATTAGTTACATTAGAGAAGTTATTTTGATTAAAATCATTCTCAGGCTGAATCAAAATACCCGTTAAGGAAACAATTTGGCCATGCTGAATTTCGCTCAATTTTCCATTCGCTAAATACAAACTTCGGCTTGCCAATCGATAATACGAAGGCCTCTGCGAAACGATAATAAGTGTTACCTTGCCTTTAATTGACTCCAAGTAGCGCAAAAAGGCGGCATCACCCTCCGTGTCGATAGTCGCAGTGGGGTCATCTACCAAAACGATATTAGGCCCATTGGATAGTGCCCGCACAATGGCAATCCGCTGGCGATAGCCGGGTGGCAGGGAATCAGTGGCCATATCACCAACCAGTGAATCCCAGCCTCGCGGCATCCGCGAAACAAAGTCATTTAATCCTAATGCAGTGGCAATATCAAGAGCGCTCTGCACTCGCCCCGCATCAAACACACTCACGTTATCTAATAGTGAGCCTTCAAATATTTGACTGTTTTGTGGCAAGTAAGCAATGTGATTGGCAATATTCCGAACATCAATGTAGGAGATATCTTGATTATTAATGAGAACTTTGCCTTGTGAGGGCTTCAAAATTCCGCTCATTAATTGCATTAGCGTGCTGCGTCCAGATCCACTATAGCCAGTAATAGCGATGCACTCACCTGGCTCCACGTGTAAATTAAGGTCTTTGAAAATGGGGTCCTTTACCCCAGGAAAGTGATACTCAATATTCTTTAAAGTCAACGAATGCGGCTCAATCACTTTTTCTTCTGGGTGATGAAGCGCATCTTCAGCTGTAGAAATAGAGCTTAACTTTAATCCCGGCATTTGGATTGTTTTTGCCAAGTTATCGCGCAACACTTCATCTTGTTGAAATTTAGCCCACATCCCACCTAATCGTTGCAGTGGCGCTAAAGAACGCATACCCAATAGGACGCATGCAGCCAATTCACCATTGGTTAAATGATGGTTAATGACTAGCCAGGCGCCTAAAGAAACGACTAAAGTGGTCATTAAAGGCGAAAATACATTGCCGACCCCGGAGGCCATGTCCATTGAATAGGACATTCGAGCCATGATACGAGCGCTACTTTCTTGCAGCCGTTCGTAACGGCGCAACATCAATGACTCCATTGACATTGATTTCATGGTGTGAACATTATTTAAGGTTTCATTTAAGAAATTACTTCGCCTTAAATCAGCCTCTTTTTGTGACTTAATTAAGCCTGGATCGTCGCCGCCCATTTTCCAGGTAAGAAAAACAAAAACGATGTACCCAACCGTTAATAACAATCCAATCCAGATATTGAGGATGTAAATAATTAGTAGGTACAGCAAGGTAAATGGCAAATCCATCAATTGCTGAAATGTCTGACCTGAATAGTGGTACTTCAGAGTAGAAACGGATTTGAAATTTTCCATTACCGCGCCAGTTCCCTTGCGCTCAAAATCATGCAATGGCTCGGCCAGTGTTCGCTCTACCACCTCTATCATTGCCTTATGTTCAAAACGAGCAGATATCCAAGCGGTAGTATATGAACGCACCACACGCGTGATGGACTCTAAAATTACAGCAATACCAACTGCGATCGAAAATAGCTCCAAGGTACTCATGGATTGCTGCGGCAAAATACGGTCATATAACTGCAGCATCAACAAAGGAAATGCCAAGGCCAATACATTGATAACAATGCTGGCTATTAATATGGTCTTTTTCTCGGTCCGCAAAGGCGAAAGTATTCCCACCGCTTCTTTAAGTTGGGTTGGATTTCTGATTTCCTTAATGCGAGCGTAAAGTTGCCGTATTTCTAGTTTGAAATTACCTAATTCTTCTACTGTCTTATCTCTCGCTAAAGATAGGCTTTGTAAAAGAGTATCTGGCCAATTTTTTGACCGAATAAATTGCGCTTTTTTTTGTATTGATTCATTAAGCGCGATGGTCGCAATTAGCCCTTTGATCCTATTCACAGCCTTTTTATAACTAGCGCTCAATTGCTTTACTATTTGAGTCATCATTTAGTAGCCTCCACTGCTACAGGGGCTACTGTGATGGCATTGGATAACGGCGACTGCAATGCGTTTAATCCACTACCTGAAAGGGGGGTGTCGCTTCCTCTATAGCCAGCTTGACCAGAAGGCATGATGACTAAATCCGGTTTAGATCCAAATACGGAATCACTGGCATTTGTCTTTTTTACCCATTCTGCATTTGCTACTGGCAGGCCTCCACCACCCAAGCATGGATCTTTTTCAAGTTGAAAACCGCCACCAATCGCTTTAAATAAATTAACGGATGCAGTTAATTGATCGCCTCTTGATGTAATTGCCGCATCCTCGGCAGAAATTACAATTTTTTGGATTTCATACAGCTGCACATAGTCCATGCCACCCCGCTCTACCACGATGGCACTCATGTCTGCCAAACGTTTAGCCCGTTTGCGAGATTCATTTAAGGCGGCGTATTGCTGCGCCGTTAACGTAACTCCAGCTAAGCCGTCCTCTACATCACGCATCGCTGCAACAACCGTATTAGCATAAGCCTCTAATAACTCGACATTTTTAGCGCTGGCTAATTGAATTTGAGAACGTCGCTTACCCGCATCGAAAATATTTTGGACTAGATTTGTTGTAATGTTATAAAAAAAACTTTGTGGCATTGTCAGTTGAGATAATAAGAAGCTGCCGTACCCACTGCCACCCGTGATTGCAAAACTCGGAAATAAATTAGCACGAGCAGCATACAGATCTGCTTCTGCACTTTCTAAAGACGCTTCTGCACGTCGAATATCAGGTCTTCTACACAGTAAGTCCGATGGCAAGCCTGGGGATACTACTGGCGCATCAAAGACTTCAATTGACTTTGTTTTGATATTGATACTGGCTGCAGTGGTTCCCATTAATGCAGCTAGCCGATTTAATGCCCTTTCCTTCTGGGACTTTAAGCCGACAATAAAGGCATCCGTATTATTCTGAAGAATTAATTGCTGGGACAGATCAATTAATGTTGCATCTCCAGCCTCTACCCTGCGATCCAATCCCCTACTAAGGCTCCGAATGGCATCGAGGTTTTGTTGGCTTACGCCAATGCGCTCTTCTAAGGAAATAACTTGAAAATAGACAGAAATCACATCGCCAACTAAGCTTAAGGCTACTGCCTGACGATTAAACTCACTGGCTAGAGCCTGAGAAAACGCTGACTTGGTATCAAAACCCTGCTTACCCCATAGATTTACTTCGTAGCCGACTAAGGCCCCGACTTGCCATAGCGGTTGTGAACTCCATTGCGAACTATTTGCAGCATAGCCAGGGCCTGGGGTTGGCGCTAGATTGTTATAGCGAACGTTTGCATCCAAAGTGGGGTATTGTGCCGCCTTCACAATATTCGCCTGGGATCGAGTTTGTGCCACTCTGGCTATTGCGATGCGTAAATCGTAATTATTATTGAGGGTAGTTTCAACAATACCGCTCAGCTCATCATTTCCGAAGTCTTTCCACCAATCCTGTTTCGGCCTTGGTAAGCGCTCTTCAATCGGCGTCTTGTAGTTAGCAGGCAACCAACCAACATATGCGGGCCCACTTGGGGGATCCCCCGCGCTTTTCATAGGCGTAGTGCATCCTGAAAGTGCGCAGGCAGACACTGTCAAATAGGTAGCAAGCTTTTTAAACAGAATGCTCCGCTTAGGTGAGCTGGTTTTGGTATGCACTCATTGGCCAACATTAGAATAAGGCCTTCCATTAAAGCTAACTTATTGCATATAACCAATAGTAGAAGTAGCTCTTTAGCGTAGTAAATATCTACCAATTAATCTAGTAGATTTCTACTAGATTATTCTATGGGGATACTCTGATAATGACAGGAATGATCTCCATCTAGACCTTATATGCTACTAAACCAAAATACTGCCTTAGAAGACCTATTGAGCATTGGTAGCTCTCTTTCAAGCGAAAAAGACACTACGAAGCTTTTAGAAGAAATACTACAGTCCGCGATGCGATTTACGAATGCCGATGCTGGAAGCCTCTATCTCGTCTTAAATGATATTGAACTTAAATTTGAGATTGTTATTAACAAAAGCAAGGGTTTGCATATTGGTGGGAAAAGCAATCAAGCCATTGATCCCATTTTTAAAGCCCAAAATACCGAAACATCCAACGTAATTGATACAAAGATTATTCCCCTGTACCTTCCCAATGGCCAGCCTAATCTGACGAAAGTGGTGTGTAACGCAGTCCACTTAGCCAAAACAATCAATATTCCAGACGTCTACGACACAACCGATTATGACTTTTCAGGCACTAAATTAATTGATCAAAAAAATAAGTACCGTTCAAAATCGTTTTTAACGGTACCCATGATGAATCATGATGCAGAGGTACTTGGAGTCTTGCAGCTGATCAATGCAATCGATGCCGAGACCAATGAAATTATTCCATTCTCCCAAGACAGTCAAAAAATAGTGGAGGCCTTAACATCGCAAGCGACGATTGCCATGACAAATCGCCTTTTAATTGATCATTTGGAAAGCTTATTTGTATCCCTAATCAATCTCATTAATCAAGCGATTGATGATAAATCGCCTTATACAGCCGGTCATTGCAACCGAGTTCCTGACTTAACATTAATGCTGGCAGATGCTTTGAATCGTTGCAAAATCGGCCCATTGAGTGCATTTAATATTTCTGCTGCCGATCGGTACGAACTCAAAATTGCTGGCCTGCTCCATGACTGCGGGAAAATTACCACCCCCGTTCATATCGTTGATAAAGCAACCAAACTTGAAACCATCTTTGATCGAATTAACTTAATAGAGCTGCGTTCTGAAATCATGATGCGTGACATCGCGCTATTAAGCGTGAAACAAGAAATTTCTGAAGACGATGCGCAAACGATGCGCAAGCAATTAATGGAGGATAGCCAATTTCTATACCGTTGCAATACTGGGGTTGAGTCTATGAAAGATGAGGAGATTGCACGCATACACCAAATTGCAGAACGCTATCGCTGGGTTGATCAATCTGGAATAGCCCATCCCTATCTAAATGCAAATGAAGTTCAGAATTTAACTGTTCGTTCGGGAACACTGACCCCAGACGAACGTAAGATCATTAATCGCCACATCGAATCGACGATTAATATGCTTGAGCAGCT
This sequence comes from Polynucleobacter sp., assembly GCA_044338365.1. Classification (GTDB taxonomy): domain Bacteria; phylum Pseudomonadota; class Gammaproteobacteria; order Burkholderiales; family Burkholderiaceae; genus Polynucleobacter. The sequence continues at coordinate 8,673 of JBIILR010000008.1, forward strand.
TCCTTGGCCAACCCACCTCAAGAATGTTCCGGAATATGCAGGCGGTCATCATGAGCGAATGGACGGGAAAGGCTATCCTAAAGGATTGACTCGCGAACAAATGTCTATTCAGGCACGTTGCATGGGAATTGCGGACATCTTTGAAGCATTAACAGCAAAAGATCGTCCTTATAAAAAAGGCAAGACCCTAAGTGAATCCCTTCACATTCTTGGCAAGATGAAGCTCAATGGGCATATTGACCCAGATCTCTTTGATGTATTTATTTGGGAAAAAGTGTACGAGGAGTATGCTCAAAAATTCTTAGATGAGCAGCAAATTGATTTGGTCGATGTGACCCAGATTCCTGGCTACCAAGCCCCTCCAATCAATCAGAGCTTAAGATAAGCCTGATTGACGTAAAACCGTATTAATAGAGTCGAGTGGCACTGACTTGACGAATCTCCGCAACGGCTAGCTGGCCAATTCCTCGGAGCTTCTCATGTTTATCTAGCCCAAGATCAATAAGTGATTCGACTTGTGCATACGTTGATGGAATGAATCGATCGCCATTCTCAACACTTTTTCGCAATACGCCAAACTCGATGCGGCTGCGCTCTTCTGATGTCAATCTAGAAATTAAATTCTTGGTTGCCCAAATACTGCCATGCCTTGCAAAGTCGCTTAGCCGAGAAGCCTGATTAATGGTGTTTCCCAGCACTGCGAATTCAACATGATTGGTTGACTGGAATGCACCAAGCCATTCCTGTCCTTCATGGATGCCGATATTCAGTTGTAACTCAGTAAACCACGATTTACGCACTTGCCATTCGGCACTAATTTTACGCATCGCTACACGCAATTCACCTGCACACAAGACGGCATTAAATAAGTAATTGCTTTCGGGCTGTGGGAAAAAATAATAGACCACCCCATCACCCACATGCTTTCCATGTGTGCCGGTATATTTTCTTAAAATGGGACTCATCGTGGCCCAAATTTGATTAATCAAAGCAAAATATTCATCTGGAGGCAACTCCGAACAAATTCGCATTGAATTTTGTAAATCTGCAACTATGACTGCCAAAGGAGTTAATACAGGTAAACGCTTACTTAACAAGCTGCGTATGACTTGATCACGCTTACCTAGGAAATTAAATAAATCATCAACCCGGTCTCTACTAGGCTCATGGACTACTAAAATACCCTCGCGAAAGTAGACTGCATAAACGCGGTAGCCACAGACATCACCGGCCGCATCCTTACGAAAGAACTCTGTCTCAAATATCGTGTTGTCATGCGCCTTATCCTGAAAGACGACATTTTCCAGTAAAGGCAATAAATCACTATCTGCCAATTCAATCATGCGGTGCAGGGCATCATATGCAACGCGTGAACTGGCTAGCTGAAGGTGTAATGTGGTTAAGGCGCGCTGCTCACCTAAGCTTAAACGCGATTCAGGACGCGATATGAGCTGCAATAAATTGCGCTCGCTACTACGCGCTGGGGGAGCATCAAAACCAAATAGCTCCTTACGTGCAACCTCGTTTAACCAAGTCAGCTCAAAGTTGTAATTGAGCATATAGGCGGGGTGCGCTAAATTTTCTAGCGAAATATTAATTTTTTCATCGCCCTGGTTTGATTTTGGACGAGTGCCTTCATGACTGAATTTGTGTGATTGCAAGGGTGCAGGGGTTTTTATTACCTTGTTCTCTTGACTGGCTGAATCCTCCAGCAAAACATCCGTCGAGCTTAAACTTTCTGCAATTTGGACCATCGACAAACCCTGTCCCTTTAGAGCTTGTACTGCCTGTACGCGCTCGATCGCATCCTCTGGAAAAAAGCCCAAAATACGAGCCCCGCCCTCGCCAGCATCGGCAGCAAAGGACTGTACAACTGGCTTTGGCAATATGCCCAGTTGTATATAGTTATTCAGAGTGGCGCGTGAAATACCAGTTTGGTCTATCAGCGCCTTACTAGAAATCATTCATCTGTCCAATCATAAAATCCGTGCGGGATGTTATTTATACAGATAAGTAAGGGATCTAGACAGCTATAAAGGCATTAAATCCCTATATTTAGACAGTTAGTTGTCTAATTACAACAAATAATCAATGAACTATTCGGGAAATTTGGTAAAAACTAGCCGAGCAGCTGTCTAAATTGATGCTCAGGCATTGGTTCGGCATAGTAGTAGCCTTGCGCGTAAGTGCAGCCCATTTTTTTGACTATAGTCGATTGCTCAGCGGTTTCAACCGATTCGGCAATGGTCTTGAGATTCAGGGCTTGGGCCATCGCAATAATTGCTGAAACCATATACGAATCTGGCCCCTTTTGCCCAATTTTATTTATAAAGCTGCCGTCAATTTTAATGTAATCAAAATTAAAGTTTTTGATAATACCCAGAGAGGAGTAGCCCACACCAAAGTCATCAATACTGAATTTACAGCCCTCTGCTTGCAATAGCGCAATCTTGCCTAACACGCGCTCAGACTTAACAAGCATGATTCGTTCAGTAATTTCAAAGGTAAACAATTTTGGACTTAGGCCAGATGACTTCATTAAATCCAGCCAATGTAAGGCTGAATGCTGTGCAGAACTGAGTTGCAACGCTGAAACATTAATCGCCATTGAAAAACCGGGCTTCGGCTTGATTGAAGACATAAAGGCAATCACTTCTTTCATTACCCAATTCCCTAACTCAATAATCAATCCCGATTCTTCAGACTCATTAATGAAGTTGGATGGCAACACTAATTCACCATTTTTTCGACGCCATCGCAATAAAGCCTCAGCATGCGCAATCGTATTTGTCTCAAGATTAAAAATGGGCTGATAATATAATTCAAATTGATTTGACTCTAATGCAAAACGCAGCTCCGTCAGCATGCCTGCGCGATAGGATGCCGTCTCTTTTAGCATCGATGAGAAAAATTGATAATTATTTCGGCCCAATGATTTAGCCGTATACATAGCCTGATCAGCGGCCAGTAAGAGCGACTTTGGATTGTCGGCGTGATCAGGGAAAACAGAAATACCTAAGCTTGAAGTAGTGTAGATTGAGCTCCCATTCACGTTGACAGGCTCAGTAAGGCTAATTGAAATGCTCTTTACTATCGGGTCAATGCTTTCTACCCCATCTAAATTATTTAAAAAAATTACAAACTCATCGCCACCCATGCGAGCAACTACATCACAGTCTCTAATGACTTCTTTCAGTCTGATGGAGAATGCAATCAGCAACTCATCTCCAAAGTCATGGCCCCGACTATCATTAAAGTTTTTAAAATGATCAATATCTAAATAAATTACGGCAGTAATTTGCTTTTTAATCCTGGCCTCCTGAATTGATTTGCTCAGTAAATCGATTAAGAGTCGCCGATTAGGCAGCAACGTTAACGAATCATAATTGGCTTGCTGAAAAATTAACTCTTGAGCTTTTCTAAAATTCGTTACTTCTGAAACCAAAGCAATGATTTGTGGAGAGCCCCCCGAATCACCCGGCGAAGAATGCAGAGAAATGAAACGGGGTATTTGAATGCCATCTTTGGCAATAACCGCAACCTCGCCTTCCCACCGTCCTAGATTTTCGAGCAGGGTCGATATCTCGGGAAATATTGAATTTTCTAATTTAGGAAATGCAAAGAAATTATAAAAAGATTGCCCAATTAATTCTGCTTCAGAATAATTCGTAAGCCTACAAAAGGCCTCATTCACTACAAGAATGCAATTGTCTGCGTCTTGAATAACGACTGCTTCTCCCATCGTTTTATAGACTGCTGATGTAACACTTAATAACTTTTTTGAATTTTTTTGATCAGTAATGTCTTGGCCATAAATAACAATATTCTTTTGGGTAACAAAGTAACCCCAAGCAATCGTTTTTAAAGCTCCGTCCTTACAAACCACATCCGATTCAACTAAAAAATTGACATCAGAATAATCTTGAGTTTGATTTGGTGATTTCCATATTTGCTTTAAGTCAATTTTATTGGATGTCAAATTTGGAAAAGTCATAGTCCAGAAATTATCATTTTCAATCAAATCAGTTTTGCTGTAGCCAAGTACATCCGTGAAATAGGGATTGATAAAATCCAGTTTGATCAAACTTGAATCAAATGCAGCAATCAAAATTGGTGTTTTATTCACCATTTCCTTAAAATAACCTTCTGTCTTTATAACGGCATCGGCAGCTTCCTGTAATAACTGATTTTTTGTATTGAGTCTTTTTATTACTAGACTCACTATTAATCCCGAACTAACCATGACTGCCAAATAAGACCAGATATACATTGATCCAGGCATTCCATACATTTCCGGACCAAAAAAACCATTTCCATAAATCGTACTTAAGGTAGCTTGCAATAGCACCACTGCAAATAATATGACGACACCGCTTCGGCCAAAATAAAATCCAAATAGAATCATTGCAAAAATCAGTAAATTAGCTCGGTTAGAAATATTTCCAACAACATCAGCGAACCAGCCAAAAAATATTATTTGGCCCAGGATCAACATGGCTAACAATGCTAATCCAAAACTGGTTTTTTTCTGAATTGACCATTTTGAGAAAAATGGCTGGCGTAGTATGAGTAGGACTGGCGTGAAAAAAGCCATGCCAAAAAAATCACCGGTATACCATTTTGTATATACCTCGTATGCATCTCCAACCAGGATCTCACCCATTTTAAGAAATTCAATATTGATTGAGGTACTGACGATTGCAGCAAATGCACTAATGACAACAAGTAAAATAAAATCTCTGAGGGTTAATAATTCGCGATTGAAACGAGCTATCTTAAGCATTGCATAAGCAACGATATTGGCGAACAGGGCTCCAGTAGCTAAACAAACCGACATGAGAAGGGTATGGCCGCCGCCGATTTCACCTAAGATGGCTCCTATAAAGATAACGGGCCAATAACGCCAGCCATAGATTAATAAAAACCCTAAGCCAATTCCGGCAGGAATCCAAATCGGACACGCACTCGCCGCACCTGAAAAATGCTGGAGTAGATAGGTGGCGGTTCCTGCATAAATTGAACACCAAAGGATAAATGAACCCATGCTGGCTTCGCTAGGCAACCAATGCTCCGGTAATTTTTTACTATTTATCAAAGCTATATGTTTGTTGTGCTATTAATAGGATTGCCATAAACACATTCTACTAATAATTCCATTGCGATAGCTCTATTGATAATCCCTGCGGGATAACCCTCCATAGGCCTTGCTCCCACGGAAATCACTTTGCTCCGCTTGGGGGGGTTGACCCTATTTGCTACTTGGTTGAGGCGAAGAGTACGAAACATCCCCTGTGAAGGGGTGCTAACAAGAAATCAGGTCAGCTCAGACCCCCCCAAGGGAAGAGTCTCTATTTTACTTTTTTAAGCTGAGTACAACTTGCTCTATTACTTGTTGTTAGTACACTGGCGCTGCAAAGCTCTAATTCATCATTGACAACATACCCTGTGCCCGTACCGACATCGCTTGATAGCGAAAGGGTTTTTCCGTCTTTATGAACAACTCCTACTACAAAATTTTTCACACCATCACGCCATGTTGTTTCGCCATGAAAGGCTCCACCTTCTTGAGAAGTTATATGTAGCTTTAGGATAGCTGAATCTTTCTTATTGGACAAAACAAGACGTGCCTTTTTCGTTTCTGTGCCACTAGACGCACTCACGGCAGATACTACCTCCCATTTGCCCATTAGATTGGGCGCTGTTTGCGCATAGGAAAAACTAGCAAACCCGATTGGGAGAATAAGTAAAAGTTTATTAATATTCATTTTGATCATCCATAAAAAATTAAATCACTATTATTAAAAGAATACCGCATCCCTATAACGAATCATGACTACTCGCATCAACTTTGGGCACTCGTATTTATTGGTCAGTTAGCTATCAATATGAAATACCTCACAACCCTGAGTGCTATCCTCAGAGGCCAGTCTAGTAATCTCGAAACCACCAACATCCAGAGGATGGTTGAGTTTACTATTTTGATTTGTGTTTGATTTATTCATAAGGAATAAATTAGCATACTTTTTCCTAGAAAAGTTAATTTCATAAATATTATTTCAATTTAATCAGTATTAATTTGACACATAATTATATGTCGATACCAACAAAATACTGCGTTTCAATTTGGCAAAAAAATCACATCCATTTGACTAAAAGTAAATTTTAGATAACTGATTCTTTGGATCAAAGATGGGTATTTAATTACAACAAAAAACCCGCTCGAAAGCGGGTTGGCAACCAAAAGAAAAACGATTTAAGGCTTAGGATTCATGCGATACAGCAAAACTAAATCATTGCGATGATACGGCTCTGCCAAATGACCAGCAACATCTGCCATAAAAGCTGCAAAGTCTTGGGTATCCTCTAGGGATGCAGCATGACTTGCATTCTCCCATATACCAAAACCTTCAATCGTATTTTGCGCTTGATTTCCAACAATAATGACATCATGAAGATCTTTATTGCGAGCCAAAACGTCAGAAGCAAATTGATGATAACGATCACATACTTTTTGATAACTTCCAGGATTGGTTTTTAACCAACTATGTCCAACATGTGCCATTTTGTATTCCTTTTATGCAAGAGTTATTGGGTGACAATAGCTTTAATATTTCACCCAAGTGCAATCTTACAGCACAGGGGGTAATTTGTTCGTCTTTCTCTATCAACTATGTAGCCACTCCCGTGATTAATTGTTGGTAATATTAATTAATTACTGAATTGGGCAAAGAATGGCAAATAATTGAGTAGCAAAATTCCCCTGTTTTGTGACTCTGTTTTCTTCGTATAATGATTTTTTTGCAACAATGAGTGACGTTTTAATCAGTCGATCGCTCAATCACGCTTCCAACCCTTTTCTGATAAGCCATTATGAATATTTCTGATATCCGCAAAAACGCCTTTGCAGTACCCATCACTAGCCCTGCGTACGCTAAGGCACCGTACCATTTCGTCAATCGGGAATTCTTTATTATTACTTACCGTACTGATCTCAAAAAGCTGCAGGCAGTGGTGCCAGAACCCCTCACCATTACAGATCCACTCGTGAGTTTTGAGTTTATCCGCATGCCGGATTCCAGTGGTTTTGGCAATTTCACGGAAAGCGGTCAAGTGATCCATGTAATCGGGCCTGATGGTAAACCTGGCACCTATACCCACATGATGTATTTAGACGATGAGGCTCCAATTGCAGCCGGCCGTGAAATCTGGGGATTTCCAAAAAAATTAGCCAGCCCAAAACTGCAGGTTGAACTCGATGCACTAGTGGGGACATTGGACTACGGCACGGTACGCGTAGCCACCGGCACCATGGGCTACAAATACACTGAATTGGACATTGCCGCAGAAGAACACAAAGCCTCTACTACGCCAGGATATTTACTAAAGATCATTCCCCATGTTGATAGCACTCCGCGTATTTGTGAGCTGGTTCGCTACTACTGTAAGAATGTCAAAATGCATGGCGCCTGGTCAGGGCCTGCGCGACTGCAACTATTTGAGCATGCCCTTGCACCGCTTGCCGATCTACCCGTTCTGGAGATTGTCAGCGCAAAACACCTGTTATGCGACTTGACACTCGATGTGGGTGAGGTTGTATTTGATTATTTAAAGTAGACGCGATTCATGGAAGGCGCCTATGCAACAGGAAATAGCTCAAACCTCAAAATAATGGTGCTAAAGGAATCAAAACTTGCGATATAGGGGGTAATTTTTCCCTAAGGCAGCGAGGTTAATCTAGCAGCTGTATCTCATGTTCATATGAGCCCGATGGGGTGCGAATGGTTAAAATCTGACCTCTTGCACCAATAAATCTTCCAGTACCGCCAATAATTGCGCGCAATTGAGGCTCATTGTCTTTTATTTCACCATGGTACGTGCCGTATACAGTTTTTCCAGCAACAACGATTGTGTCGCTGTTGCCGAAATCCAATACGCCTGAACTCAGGCGATCAATAAATGGATCATTTGCACCTGTAGGAATTGAAAGAATTGTGATAATTCCATAAATCCGACCCAATTTTCCATCTTTCGTTGTAAATGGTGCCTCGAATCCGAATAGGTCTCCAACCGACATGCCTGTTACACCAATATCAACATGTCTAATTTCGGGCTTGCCTTGAGTAATAGTAAAAGTTTGCTTAGCTTGAGCGGCAGGGACAAGAATTAGAGAAAGCCATATTATGGTGACATAAAGGGGGAATTTTTTCATGATGACTCTCTCTGTAATAAATTAGTAAGGAAACTTAGAAAATTATTATAGACACTATTTAGCTTAATAGAGGCTACGGCGTACTCGGATAGTTAATGCAACAATGTGCCGTTTTGGCTAATGCTAAAAGACATAAACCACCTCCATTTCTAATGAATGTAAACTAAACTTATGGCTATTCGATCAATTCTAAAAATGGGGGATCCGCTCTTACTGCGAAACGCTATTCCCATCCCATTCAATCAAATTCCATCTAATGAGATTCAAACATTAATCGATGACATGCTAGACACGATGCATAGCCAAAATGGCGCAGGCCTTGCTGCCCCACAATTGGGTGTAAATAAACAAATTGTAGTATTTGGTTTTGAAAAAAATCTGCGTTATCCGGATGCTGAACCCATCGAACAAACTATTCTGATTAATCCCGCCATCACCATCATTGACTATCAAGAGGAAGAAGACTGGGAGGGCTGTCTATCCGTTCCAGGAATTCGAGCAAAAGTCCCACGCTATAAACAACTACGTTATCAAGGATACGATCGTACTGGGAAACCAATTGATAGGACAGTAGAAGGATTTCATGCGCGCGTTGTGCAGCACGAATGTGATCACCTCCTTGGTACGCTTTTTCCAATGCGAGTGAAAGACTTTAGTAACTTTGGCTTTACTGAGGTTCTTTTTCCATTTATGACTCAGAGTCCGTCGGATTAATTAAGCTAAAAACAATGAATACACACTAGCTCTAACAACGAATAATGGTTGCTGCCCAAGAAAATCCGAGTCCACTTGCCGCAAGAATAGCGAGCTTACCTTCAGTCAATAATCCCTCACGATGCGCTTTTGCCATTGTAAATAAACAATCCGCTGGGCCGATATGTCCAAACTCATCCAAGGAGATATAGGTATGGGATTGGGGCATTCCAATGCCCTCTAAAATATGAGTGCGTAAGGTTTTTTTAATCTGATTCATTAAGATAAATTCCATTTCTGAAATAGAATGCCCTGACCGTTCAAGCGCCCGCTTGATGACTGCAAGGTATTCTTTCAGATACACTTGATCTATCAGTTGAGCGAATGCACTTGCATCTACTTTTGAATAGGTTTTAGTCCAATCTTTAAAGTCTGCATTGATGGGCATCCGCGTCCCCCCAGCCTCAATGCGCAATAAATCCGCCAAGTCCCCATTCGTGTGCTCAGCAAAGCTTAACAACTGATAGCGTGGGTGATTTCGTTTAAGTACCACAGCCGCTGCACCATCGCCAAAATAGAGCAAAGGTTGGCACTCCACTATTGCTGGGTTTATTGTTCTGGTGAGGGTGTCTGCACAAATCACTAAAGCCGTTTTTACGGATGAGTCTCTATCCATTAAACCCATTGCAATATTGCAAGCTAAGTTTCCACCGGCACACCCGTTTTTCACCTCAAACGAGTAGGCATGATGACAGCCTAGCTCACGAACAATGGCGCTAGAGGGACACCAAAAACGGTAATCGTTATCACCAGCAGAAACAAAGATCACTAGGTCGACATCTTCGCCATTAACTCCAGCATCCAGTAAGGCCTCTTTTGCGGCTGATAAGCCCATAGTGAACGGGTGCTCATCATCATTGGCCTTATGGATGTGTGTAAACCCAATTCCATCCGTTAAGCGCTCAACCGGAATATTCGCTTGCTGTGCCAGCTCTTGCGCCGAAATCCGATTACTTGGCACATACGTACCAAAACCCGCTATTCCAGCAATAACATGGCCGCTGTTCTGATCTGCGTAGTTATTCATTAAGTTCAAGTCTTTCAAATAGAGTAGTGAGCCTTAGAAATTTTTAATTATTCTACTAAGGACGATAAGGAAATTGGATATCAATGCTCTTTTAGGTAACACTGAGAAGACTAAAACCCCGATCATTTCTGATTAAGGGTTTCCGTCTGTGATTCTTGAAATATTTTCTGCCAGGCTTGGCTATATCTTAAAACTTCGTTAGAAAACTGCTTTGCAGAGCTCCATTTAATCTCGATTCCAGAGGAATTAAATGCTTTTGTAAATTTAGATTGACTCAGAACATGCTTAATTGCCAAAGAAAGCGTATCGGAAATGCCTAATGGAGTTTTGTATGGGGCAAATACTCCGTAAAACGGAATATTTTCAAAACCTTGAACTCCAAGCTCAGAAAAGGTAGGGACGTTTGGAAGCAATGCCTGTCTTTTGCCACCCATGATCCCGATAATACGGATTTTCCCACTACGATGCAGTTCGATGCACTCGAGAATAGTACCTATCGCCGCAGGAATATGGCCCGCTAGTATGTCGGTCAACATAGGGGCACTTCCCTGATATGGAACAGACACCAAATCGAGGCTTTCTTGACGATTTATACTTTTCACAAGATATTCTGGGGTTGAATTGATTGCTGGAATTCCTACTGCACGATTAGAATCGGTTTGACTCAACACCCATTTCCGGTACTGGAAGTAATTAGTAGGAGAAATATTTGCAGAAATAAAAAAACAATTTACAAAATTTCCGACTCCAGCGACCGCCTGAAAGTCAGCAATTGGGTTATAGCCTGGATTCTTATTGAGCTGTGGGAATATTGAAATAGTATGGTCATGCGATAGTAGCAATACGCTTCCATCCGGCTTCGAGTTCATCAAGGTCTGAGCGGAAATTTGCCCGCCTGCTCCAGGTTGATTTAAAACAATAACCGGAATTCTTAATTCATCTCGCAACCCAACGGCAAGGTGTCGCGCCAACAAATCGGTTCCACCGCCAGGTGGAAAGCCAACTAAGATAGTAATCTTTGTCGGAAGTTCATTGGCGCGCTCAGCGTTTGCACGCAGTGGACTGATTAACGGAAGTGTGGCAACGCCAAGCGTTGACAATAGTAATCGGCGTAATATATTCATATTAATAAAATTTAGCCAAGTTCAAAACAAGTAATTCCGTATGTATCTTCAATCCGTACATTTCCCACACATCCTTTATACATTCTAGCGGTCTCAAACATTAGGTGCAGATGATAGCTTAAAGTAGAGATGTAACCACGTGGCCGGTACCGAAGATAAAGAATGCATCCTGCACCTACCTTGGCTTTACTGGTGGGCACGCAAGACTTGAGCCTGGCACCAACGCATCCCCAAACTAAACTAAGCTACAAATAAAGACATGTTGATCAATTACGCTCGATCTTATTTCTGAGCAATTGCAGGGCATTCACAAATAAAAAGTAGTCAGTCTCTTCGCCAACCGGAATAAAATGCTGATGGGCATGCTTGTTGATCGTTTCTAATTTTTTGAGAAGCTTTTCTTTGTCTTCGCTCGGTAGTTTCTTACCCGTTATCTCTTTCTCCATATTTAAAAGCAATTCATAGAGGGGGCGCTTTCGAATAATGAAGCGAAAACGCCGTAAATGAAAATTGAGTTTAGATAAGGGATAAATCACTGCAAATGCGGCCAATACCACAAACCAAAATCGATCAATAAATACTACAAGCCAGTAAGGTAAATATTCGGTTGTTTTTGGGGGGCCATAGTTGTAATAATTCCTTGCTATAGGGCTAATGGATATAGAAGGATCAACAAAGGCAGGGAACTCATTGCGCTTAGTGAAAAATAATCGCGATGAATCTTGTATGATTTCTTTGCTCGACATTAATAAAGCCAGTTGTAGCGAGGGATGCAGATCCTTGCGTACAGCTAGAGTGGTGGTTGTAGCAATTAAAGAAATATCATGTTTTGGCAGTTTCTTTTCAATATTAAGTGAGCCGGCAGGGATGATGACCTCATCTAAATAATTAAATTTTTTCTGATAAGCAAGGGCATTAGGCAAATTTAGCAGGGTCATATCCGGAGAATGTATTAATTCCTCTACCAGTGGGTCAACTATTGTAGTTATAAAAATAAAGACATCGGCCTTACCCGATAAAATAGTTGCTCGCGAGTCCGCCCATGAGCTCGATACAAAATTAGGATTATTTTCAATTTCAACGCCATTAATCTCAAATAATTTCTTAGTCAAGACATAAGACCCACTTTTTTTCGGGGCCAAGGCTACTCTATATTTAGCTAAATCTTGTATGGTTGCAATTTTGCCAGCCAGGTTATTTCTATAAAAAATCCACACTGGGTCGTAACTAATGCTACCAAGAGAATAAAGACCCCTTTTTTGATCTTCAGAAAGCGCTGCAGCATATACAAATCCAGCGTTTACCTTACTTTTGCTGTCATTTAGTTTTTCGGCATTCTCTATGGCGCCGTTCGTAATAACTACTTCTACATCAATGCCATGCTCTTTTAAAGGAGCAATAGCAGCCTCACCAAATTGATACCAATCTCCACCCTTATATGACGTGGCAATCGTAATGCCGGTAAAAGGAAAAGGCTTAAGGTAAATAATGACTCCGCCAATCAATAGCAAAATCACAATTACTGATATGCGGAGCTCAACCAGGGATTCCTTGATGGCAATAAGCTCATGTTTTAGGACTAGGCCTAAGTAATCAAATGTTTTCATTGAACAAAATGTAGCACAAGAGTCACCACTAAGCTTAAGCTCTAAATAGATCAGTCCCTAGACCGCCTTATCTAGCCTTATTCAGGGAGTTTTAGCCTATGAAACTCAAACCTCTTTAGGAAATCAGTCATTCTTAACAATGTCCACAATCCACAATCATCTAGCAGTTCATTTCTCCAATGGCAGGCCTATGTATTTATGTGAGTAGCACTGGAGAATGTGTAAACCATGTGGTCGGTACGGACCTAATTTTATTGGTGGGCCCACCAGGACTTGAGCCTGGGACCAAAGGATTCCGGTTTGTGTAGCTTTCACTACTCCCTGGACTATGCCTTCACCAAATTTAGCATTATTTTCCAAGCAACACTTTGGCGCACATCCCCTAAACATGACCGCACTCCCATGTACTCTATAGTCAAATTATTAGCACGATCTATTACTACTCCGAGGCATGACTTGTTGCGGCTGCGCCGTCGGTTTCAGGAAGAAATCAATTGCCAATGCAACCACTGGCGGCTCGATGTGGTGCGGACCTCTGAATTCCAAGGAGGTTACGTCATAACCTGCGGCCTTAAGTTTGGCTACGTGAGGACGCGCACTAGTTTCAATTGGCAGCTGCTCGTCTTGCAAACCGTGGGCGATGAAAATGCGGGGGAGACCGTTTTGCTGAA
>JBIILR010000087.1:0-6462 GCA_044338365.1 Polynucleobacter sp.
TATAAGCTTCGACATACTAATAAATAAGGAATTTTTCATGGGTGCCGGCATTAAATACGTCAGTGACGCTTCATTCGAGCAAGATGTTCTGAAATCCGATAAGCCTGTTTTGCTTGATTTTTGGGCGGAGTGGTGCGGTCCTTGCAAAATGATTGGCCCTATCTTGGAAGAGCTGTCGACAGAGTACGGCGACAAAATCCAAATCGCCAAAATGAATGTGGATGAGAACCAAGGCGTTCCAGCCCAGTTTAATATTCGCGGCATTCCTACGCTGATCCTCTTTAAAGGGGGTGTAGTAGCAGCTCAAAAAGTCGGTGCGCTATCCAAATCCCAATTAGCCGCCTTCATTGACGGCAATATTTAAAGTATCCCGCAAGACAGGCTCACCACTCGAGCCTGTCTTTGCAGTTTGTTTGGGGTAAACCCCTTTTTTGACCCACAGTCTTGCCAAATGCCGTTTTTGGTGTAATATCCCTTAAACGCACTATTCAGTGCTTCCCCATTTCTGGTTCTACATCCCCCCTTCTTTGTTTTCTGATTTATTACCCTGATTGATTCCAAGCCCTTTTTTTGGCGCGCCCATCTCATTTAGATCTCCACTAAACGCAACATATCCCTTCCCTTTCGGCCAGCTGCCTTTGTCGCAGTAACGCCCCCCCACTTACCCACTTAGATCACTAAACACAATGCAATTAACTGAATTAAAAGTACTCCACGTTTCCGCCCTACTCGAGATGGCTGCCAGCCTCGAAATTGAAAATACCCAGCGGATGCGCAAACAAGAATTGATGTTTGCGATTTTGAAAAAGCGGGCTAAGACCGGTGAATCCGTGTTCGGCGACGGCGTACTGGAAGTATTGCCCGACGGTTTTGGCTTTTTACGCTCCCCCGAAGCCTCCTACATGGCCTCGCCTGATGACATTTACATCTCGCCAGCCCAAATTCGCCGCTTTAATCTGCACACCGGCGATAGCGTTGAAGGCGAAGTCCGTACACCAAAGGACGGTGAGCGTTACTTTGCACTGGTCAAGGTCGACAAGATTAATGACTTAGCACCAGAGGCTCTGAAGAATCGCATCATGTTCGAAAACTTGACGCCCCTTCACCCCAATCGCACCATTCATTTAGAGCGTGACATTAAAGCCGAAGAGAATTTAACCGGTCGCATCATCGATATGATCTCGCCAATTGGCTTTGGTCAGCGCGGTTTGATTGTGTCTTCGCCCAAGTCTGGAAAGACCGTGATGATGCAACACATTGCCCATGCTATCTCCAGCAATTTTCCAGATGCCATTCTGATTGTGCTGTTAGTGGATGAGCGCCCTGAAGAGGTCACTGAAATGCAGCGCTCGGTTCGCGGCGAAGTGGTTGCCTCTACCTTTGATGAGCCAGCAGTGCGTCACGTTCAAGTTGCTGAGATGGTGATTGAAAAAGCCAAGCGCTTGGTGGAGATGAAAAAAGACGTCATTATTTTGCTTGACTCCATTACCCGTCTTGCGCGCGCTTACAACACCGTCGTGCCATCGTCTGGCAAAGTATTGTCGGGCGGTGTCGATGCCAATGCCCTGCAGCGCCCCAAGCGCTTCTTCGGCGCGGCACGTAATATTGAAGAAGGCGGCTCCTTAACGATTTTGGCTACTGCCTTGATTGAAACCGGCAGCCGAATGGATGACCTGATTTATGAAGAATTTAAGGGCACCGGCAATATGGAAGTGCATCTCGAGCGCCGCTTGGCCGAGCGCCGGGTCTACCCAGCGATTAATCTCAATAAATCCGGTACCCGCCGTGAAGAATTGCTGGTAAAGCCAGAAAATCTCCAAAAAATCTGGGTTTTACGCAAGCTATTGGCCGATATGGACGACATTGAGGCCATGAACTTTATTGTGGATAAGCTCAAATCGACCAAAAATAATGGGGAATTCTTCGATCTGATGCGCCGCGGAGGCTAATAAGCCTAGGCTAGATTGATCACAAATCTAGCCTTTCTTATTGATTTCATGGCATAATTTCGCTTTTGCGACACCTTGGGTGTGGCTTTTTTTGATTTACCGTTGCTTTTACTTTTACCTGGGCAAGTATTTCACTTCTCTCACTGGAACTGAAACGGCTACCTGCAATTAGGACACTTATGAAACCTGGCATTCACCCCGATTACCGCGAAGTTGTTTTTGTCGATGTTTCCAACAACTTTAGCTTCAAGACCCGCTCGACCATCAACACTAGAGAAACCGTGAAATGGGAAGATGGCAAAGAGTATCCCCTTTCTAAAATTGAGACCTCCTCCGAGTCCCATCCTTTCTACACGGGTACCCAGAAGATTATGGATACGGCTGGCCGAGTTGAGAAATTCCGTCAGAAGTTCGGCAGCAAAGCCGTTGCTAAGGCAGCTGGCGATGGCGTTGCTAAAACCGCTGAGAAAAAAGCAGCTGCTGCTGAAACCAAAGCCGCTGAAAAACCAGCAGCTAAAAAAGCAGCTGTCAAGAAAGCGTAATGATTTTGTGGGGGTAAGTTGCTCCTCTCCCGCAATCTCCAAAAGGCAGCCTGTGCTGCCTTTTTTCTTAGCTGAAATTTTTATCGCCTCAATGCAAGTTCACTCACGCCACTCGCACTATTCACATGGTTAAGCTCACCGCCGCTGCCACCGCATCGATTCCGCGCACCGTTATTTTTGCGCTCACCGTAATCTATGGTTTGGCCGGTTTATTTCAACGCGACCCTTGGAAGACCGAGGATGCGATTGGCTTTGGCGGTATGTTCACGCTATACCAAGGCAATCTTCAAGATTGGCTCGTCCCCCACTTGGCTGGGCGCGAAGCCGCCCTGGGTGCCCCACTGCCATACTGGCTCGGCGGCTTGCTCATGGATTGGTTTGGACCGCTCATTGGCTTAGCGAACGCCAGCCGACTGTATTCCGCAATGTGTTTTTTTGCAGCTGCCATTGCCATTTGGTATGCGACGTATCTGTTGGGACGCCGGCGTGAAGTGCAGCCTATGGCACTGGCCGTAGGCGGTCAACCACAATCCAAAGCCTACGGTATGACCTTGGCCGACGGTGCTCTGCTTATTTTCTTAGCCTGCGTTGGCTTGGCACAGCGTGCCCACGAAACCACCCCCATGATGGCTCAATTGATGGGCATCAGCTTTGTACTGTATGGCACGGTGCGCGGGCTCGATAAACCATGGCAAGGTGGCGCATGGACTGGTCTGGGGATTATCGTATTGGCACTCTCCAGTAATTTGTACCTGACTGGCCTCGTCGTATTGACTACAGCCAGCGCCGTTTTTGTCAGCAATGCGCGATTGCGCTTTCGGTGGTCGCTCACCTCAGTGGTCTTGGGTATCATCGGCTTTGCGCTCTGGCCTTTGCTCTGGGCCCTATTCGATTTAAATGAATTCCAGCGGGCCAATGCATTGGACGCCTGGCTGAATGTGCCGCCGATGCAGAGCAGCCCTTCCGCTGAATCGATTGGCTTTCTGGGCGTGAACTTCTGGCTCTATGCCTGGCCAGTGTGGCCACTTGCGCTTGTGGCAATCGTGCATTGGGCTCGCGAAAAAAGTGCTGGATCGTGGCGCGCGCCGCATTTATGCATTCCGCTGGGCCTCATACTCAGCGGAATCATTTACGTACTTCTGCGCGTTGATGCGAACGAACATGATTTGATTGTGTTGATTCCGCCCATGGCGATTCTGGCTATTTTTAGCTTGCCGATTCTGAAACGCAATCTCATTAGCTTCATTGATTGGCTGGCGATGCTGAGCTTTACCCTGATTGGTTTAGCCATTTGGGTCATTTGGCTTGCGAAGATCACCGGCTTTCCGGCCAGTACCGCAGCCAACGTAGCGCGCTTTATTCCCGGCTACCAAGCCCAATTTAGTTTGACTGCCTTCGTGATCGCCATTGGCATTACTGGCCTTTGGATTGCGGTCATTCGCTGGCGCACTTCGCGGGCACCTAAAGTAATCTGGCGCTGTTTGATTATTTCAGCATCTGGCACTGTATTGATGTGGGTTCTTCTCATGACCCTTTGGTTGCCCACCATCAATTACGCCAAAACCTATCGCTTTGTAGCAGAACGCTTGGTACAGGCAGCCCCCAAGAATGCACGCTGCATCGATACCAGTAATCTTGGTCCTGCGCAGCTTGCTTCATTTAACTACTTCACCAAACTCCCCTTGCGGGATGATGCCAGCTGCCCTTATGTGCTAACCCATAGTCAATTGGAAGCAAAGGCCTATGCTAGGCTCAATCAAAAAACCATTACCTTGCTATGGGAAGACCGGCGCGCAGCCGACCGCACTGAGCGCTTGAGGCTTTACCGCGTTACTCCTGAATAGATCATGAATACATGCGGCATTTAATTCTTAGCGCTCTTCCTCAAAGGCTGTACTCGGCCACGCGTTAAAGTTTCCTTCACCTTATTCCATTGTCCATTCGTTAATGGCCTGATATTCGCATCAGATGTGGCGGCTTTAGTGACGGCAGCATCTTCTTGAGGGCTTAATTTAATTAACTTTTTTGTCATTTCTATTTGGCTTACCTAAAAAACATATGGCAAGAAATCTAACTGCATTTATCAAGCCTGTCTAGTTTTTTTGCATCATTAAACTATCTTTTCCCCTTTTTAAAATGCCGCCATCGATTGACACCCCTTGCAGTAAGGATTAAAGGTGACTAACAGTAACGTTGCCGGCTGCACAGTAAAATAACCCCTTGAAGAACACAAACATTACATTCAGCTGCTTGTCGCTGATTCACCATTTCCCATGCTTTTAAGACTCTCTCGTTTACGCGAGGATATTCCAGCATTACTTAAGTTAGCAGGTCCACTCCTGGTGGGTCAGCTTGCCGTGATTGCCTTTGGTGTCCTCGATACTGCCATGACAGCGCGATATTCCGCCGATGATTTAGCAGCATTGGCCATGGCTTCGGCGATTTTTATTAGTGTGTACGTTGGCCTTACCGGCGTTGTTTCGGCATTGGCTCCGATTGCTGGTCAACTGTTTGGCGCCAAGCGCTACGATGAGATCGGCGAAGAAGTCCGTCAAGCCATTTGGCTTTCCGTTCTGCTCAGCCTAATCGGCGCACTGGTTCTCTGGAATGCGGATTTGATCTTAGACATTTCGCAAGTGAGTCCTGAGATCCATGCAAAAGCCAGTCTCTACATGCACATCTTGGTACTGGGGCTACCTGCCAGCATGGCGATGCGCGTGCTGATCGCGCTGCACAATGCCGTATCTAGACCAACCATCATTACGGTGGTGCAATTGCTTGGCTTAGCTGCTAAGTTCCCGCTGAATTATTTATTTATCTATGGCGCTTTTGGTATTGAAGGTATGGGAGGCCCTGGCTGCGCAGTAGCGACGGTCATTATTAATTGGCTCTGGTTACTCGTTACCTTGTGGATTGTGATGGCGGATCGCTTCTATAGGCCCTTTGCCCTATTTGCCCGCTTTAGCAAACCGGACTTTCATCGCATCGGCGTCATCCTTAGACTAGGCATGCCGATTGGATTTAGTTACCTCATTGAAGTAACTTCATTTACCTTTATGTCGCTCTTTATTGCCCGCCTTGGCACAGAAGCCTTGGCTGGTCACCAAATTGTTGCCAATATTGGTACCGTCATCTACATGGTCCCCTTATCCCTATCGATTGCAACCATGACTTTAGTCTCGCAGTCGATTGGCGCGAATCAACAATCGAAGGCGGAGCAAATTGGCTGGTCCTCGGTCTTTTTTACTACCACTGCCTGCGCCGTCATTGGACTCACGGCCTGGTTTTTTAGAACTGAATTACTCAACTGGTATGACCCTCCAGAAGAAGTAAAGCAATTTGCCATTCCGCTCTTTTTGTTTATCGCCTTCTATCAAATATTTGATGCCTTACAGGTCAGTGCCGCATTTATTCTGCGCGCCTACCGGATTGCGTTTTGGCCAATGCTCATTTATGCGGTTTCGCTTTGGGGTGTTGGGCTGGGTGGCGGCTATCTGCTGGGATTTAATGTCACTGGCAATATCCCATTGGCATTGCAAGGTGCGAGCGGCTTTTGGGCTGCCAATAGTATTAGCCTCGGGGTTGCTGCTGTATTTCTGTTGTATCTTTTTAAGCGCACCGCAGTCCGCTTTCAGAAAACGCATCCGCCGGTATTAGTCTAACGATGCTATGAGTGAAGGGCGCACCCTCATTCTATTTTTCCAAGGCACTAATCTGGCCATTCCAGCGAAACGCGATGCCTTGATCTGGTACTGTGATCTTCTTATCTTTACCAGCATAGTTAACACGCGACAAGAGATCCCGGATTAAATTGAGGTGTGCTTGTTTTTTGTTGTTGGCGCGTACGATAGTCCAAGGCGCTTCTGCCGAACTGGTCTTGAGTAACATGGCATTGCGGTAGGTGCTATATGCATTCCATTTCTTTTGAGCCTGCTGGTCAATTGGGCTGATCTTCCACTGCTTCAGCGGGT
>JBIILR010000088.1:0-6330 GCA_044338365.1 Polynucleobacter sp.
TGGTGGTGCAGCATATGACCTTTCAGGCCACCCTTTGCCTCCTGCTACCCTTGACTTAGCTAAAAGCGCCGATGCTATTTTGTTTGGTGCGGTGGGTGACTGGAAGTACGACACCTTGGCGCGTGAATTGCGTCCTGAGCAAGCCATCCTCGGTTTGCGTAAACACTTGGCTTTGTTTGCTAATTTCCGTCCTGCCATTTGTTATCCGGAGTTAACGGCTGCATCCAGTCTGAAGCCAGAAATTGTGGGCGGTTTGGATATCTTGATTGTGCGTGAACTCAATGGCGATATTTACTTTGGCCAGCCGCGCGGTATTCGAAGCTCGGAGCATGCGCTGTTTAAAGGCGCTCGCGAAGGATTTGACACCATGCACTACAGCGAGCCCGAAGTGATCCGAATCGGTAAGGTGGCATTTGAGGCAGCACGTAAGCGCAGCAAAAAAGTATGCAGCGTCGATAAAGCCAACGTACTTGAAACATCCCAACTTTGGCGTGATGTGATGACTGCGCTCGCAGCCGACTATCCTGATGTTGAGTTATCGCATATGTATGTTGATAACGCAGCCATGCAACTCGTGAAGGCGCCCAAGGCATTTGATGTGGTGGTGACCGGGAATTTATTCGGCGACATCCTCTCGGATGAAGCCGCCATGCTTACCGGCTCGATTGGAATGTTACCGTCCGCATCCTTAGATAAAAACAACAAAGGTTTGTATGAGCCGAGCCACGGCTCTGCCCCCGATATTGCTGGCAAAGGAATTGCCAATCCATTGGCAACCATTCTCTCCGCAGCGATGATGCTGCGCTATTCCTTTGGTATGACGGCAGAGGCAGATCGGATTGAAAAAGCAGTTCAGAAGGTATTGCAGCAGGGCTTACGCACCGCCGATATTTTCACCGAAGGGACCCAGCGGGTATCCACAGTGCAAATGGGCGATGCGGTAGTCGCCGCATTAGCGTAATTCATTGATATAGGAAGGTAAGGCATTCATCATTTTATGGCAACACATCCAACATCACACTCTACAAACGCTCCTCTAGTCGGCTTAGTCGGTTGGCGCGGCATGGTTGGTAGCGTCCTCATGGATCGCATGTTGGCGGAGGGCGACTTTGATTTAATCGAGCCTGTATTTTTTAGTACCAGTAACGCTGGTGGCGACGTGCCTGCGATTAATGGTCGCCACATCACCAAAAGCGAAAAGAAGCTACAAGATGCGAATGACATTAAAGCGCTTGCCCGCTGCGACATTATTCTGACTTGCCAAGGCGGTGACTACACCAAGGCAATTTTCCCTCAGCTGCGTGCGGCGGGTTGGCAGGGCCATTGGATTGATGCCGCCAGCGCTCTGCGTATGAATGATGATGCAGTTTTGGTTCTTGATCCTGTCAATCGACCCGTAATTGATCGTGCCTTGGCTGCGGGAGGCAAGAATTGGATTGGCGGCAATTGCACCGTGAGTTTGATGATGATTGCCATGGGCGGATTACTTAAAGCCGATATGGTGGAGTGGATTAGTGCCATGACCTATCAAGCGGCTTCTGGGGCTGGCGCACAAAATATGCGTGAGTTGCTGTTGCAAATGGGTGCATTGCGCGATAGCGTAGATACCGAGTTAAAAGACCCGGCCTCCTGGATTTTAGATATTGATCGCAAAATCTCGGCGACCATGCGCTCAGCGGAGTTTCCAACCAAGAACTTCCGCAATACCGCCTTGGCTGGTAGCTTAATTCCGTGGATTGATGTACCGGTTGAGCATGGTCAGACGAAAGAGGAGTGGAAGGGCGGTGCTGAATGCAACAAGATTTTGGGACGCCCCCCTTTTAGAACGCCAGGAAGCATTCCGATTGATGGCATTTGTGTGCGCATTGGTGCGATGCGCTGCCACTCTCAAGGCTTGACGATCAAGTTAAAGAAAGACATTCCCTTGGCCGAGATTGAAGCCATGCTAGCCAACGATAATGCATGGGTCAAAGTGGTGCCCAACGAACGGGAAGCAACCGAGCGCGAATTATCGCCGGCCAAAATCAGTGGCACTTTAACGGTACCTGTCGGACGACTGCATAAGTTAGCCATGGGACCCGAATACCTCGGCGCCTTTACGGTAGGCGATCAATTGTTGTGGGGTGCTGCAGAACCCTTGCGCCGCATGCTGCGCATCTTGTTGGAACGCTAAAGGTGCGTGTGCGTGCCCCCGCTAGCTTGGTGCATAGCCTAGCGGCGGTCATTGCTAGTATTTGTCTTGCTTGGAGTGCAAGCAGTAGCGCATTTTCATTAGGTACTCCCAGAGTACTCTCTCAACCTGGTCAGCCCATTCGCGCTGAAATTCCAGTGCGTGCATCGGTCGCAGATCAAGCGCAGTTGAGTAATTTGCAGGTAATTAATGCGAGCAAGGCTAGCTACGAGCGCCTTGGTATTTCTTCTGCAATAGTGGAGCTTGAGCCGCAACTGCGCATAGAGCGCCAGGATGGTAATCGCAGTGTGATTGTGCTCGAGACCGCAAAGCCCATTAGCCTGGCGCGGCTGAATCAAGACCCCTTCATTGATCTTGTGGTCACCTTGCAATGGCCCTCGGGTCAGCTCACCAAAAATTACACCTTGCTATTGGGCGATCCGAGTCAAGTTACGGTGCGTCCCGGTCAAACCTTAAGCGAGATTGCGGCGCAAATGGCGCCCTTGCTCGATGGCGCCACCTTAGATCAAACCATCTTGGCATTGTATAAAGCCAATCCCGATGCCTTTGCGGGCGGTAGCATTCATCGCCTGCCTGCTGGCGCTGATTTGGTAAAGCCAAGCCAGTCCTTGATGCAATCGATTACACCAACGCAGGCAAGCCAGTTTGTTGAAAAAGCCAATCAAGCTTGGGCTGAGTCCCATGGTGGTTCCAGTAAGGCGGTCGGTAATAAATTAACGGACCCAGTCAAGGCAGCGGTTGATCCTGCTTCCGCAAAAGACCGTTTAACGATTGGACCGGGTACCGATGCCAGTTCGGATCAACGGCGTTACACCGAAGAAATCGTTGCCCAAGAAAAAATGCTGGAACAAACGCGCACCCGCATTGTTGAGTTAGAAAAAAACATTACCGATTTACAAAAATTACTGGATGCAGGCAAGGCGCAGTCTAAATCCGGATCGGGTGCTAAGGCCGATGTTGCTGAAAACTCCTGGGCCCCAGCCTTCCTGGCATTGAGTGTGATTGCATTTACTGGTCTCTTATTGTGGTTTATGGCGCGCCATGCTCGGCAATCGGAGCGAAGTGCGCCAATGCATGCGGGTAAGCCTGCATCCGTGCTCTTGCAAGATGGCACCAGTCCTGCATTGCCTAGTCAGGGCATTCCAGAACGGGCAAAGAATTTATTTGCTGGCATTGATCTTGATCTGACGCCAGTCAAAAGCGACTTTGCGATTCGGAATGATGCGTTGCGCGTCAAACTCAATCTTGCAAAAGCGTATATGACGATTGAAGACTTTGCTGCTGCAACGCGCAGCTTGGATGACATCATCCAGCTTAGCCTTGATCCTGCCAGTGGAGTAGATACATCCCTCGTTGCGGAAGCCAACGCGATGCTATCCGAAATCAATCAGCGCAGCGCCTAATTGGAATGCGAACCCATGTTTGCAGGACTTAGTAGATGAAGCGCATAGCCCTAGGCTTGCAATACGACGGTACCCGATATGTTGGGTGGCAGACTCAGCCCAGTCAAAACACCGTACAAGATAAAGTAGAGCAGGCTATCAATGCCTTCATTGGTGATGCCCAATCGCGTACTAACCCCATCCGGATTACCGCTGCTGGGCGAACCGATACGGGAGTGCATGCCCTTGGGCAGGTAGTGCATTTTGATTGTGGCGTTGAGCGTGACTCTTGGTCGTGGGTGCGCGGCCTCAATAGTTTTCTGCCGTGCGATATTGTGGTGAATTGGGCTCAGCCCGTCGATGCATCCTTTGATGCGCGGTTTTCTGCATTTGAGCGCAGTTACGTGTATGCCTTACACGTAGGCCCGTGTCGTGCGCCGACCGTGGCCTCGCGTGCTGGCTATTTGATGTTGGCTGCGGATAAGTGGCTGGATATCGCCGCGATGCAAATGGCCTCTCAATGCCTTTTGGGGGAACATGATTTTTCCTCTTTTAGGTCATCCGAGTGCCAGAGCAAGACGCCGATTAAAACCGTATACGACATTCAAATATTGGATCAAAAACCCTGGGTCTATATTGTTGTGCGGGCCAATGCCTTTTTGCAGCACATGGTGCGAAATCTCGTGGGTAGCCTACTGGCCATTGGTCAAGAAAAGCAGCCTGCAGGATGGTTAAACCAGGTATTGGAGGCTAAAAGCCGCCAGTCTGCGGCGCCGACGTTTTCGCCCGATGGCCTTTATTTGGCTCGAGTGGGGTATTCAATGGAGCACCATATTCCAGCGCCATGGCTAGCGCATTCATGGCTGCCGGACGAGGTTATTGCCTTGCTACAGGAGCCAATTCCTGCACAGCCGAAGCGGATTATGATCTAGGCATGGGATTACTTCATTACGCTCCAGAGCGCACCCGTATCAAAATTTGTGGCCTTACACGCCCGCAAGACGTTGATTTTGCAGTCAATTCGGGTGTTGATGCGCTGGGTTTTGTGTTTTATCCCCCCAGCCCAAGGGCGGTTAGCCCGCAACATGCCGCTGCACTCATCTCCCGCTTGCCAGCGGGGGTAGATGCCGTGGGCTTGGTCGTGAATGCCTCCGATGCTGAATTTGCAGCGATTCGGGCCTATGCACCCATCACGGTATGGCAATTTCATGGGGATGAGAGTCCAGAAGACTGCCAGCGCTTGGCTGCCGGCGATCCCTGGATTAAAGCGGGACGAGTCGGTGAGGGCTTCGCATTTGCTGATTTTTCCCTACAATATAGGCAAGCAGCCGGTTTCTTGCTTGATGCCCTGGTTGAGGGCTACGGTGGGGGCGGCATTCCTTTTGATTGGCAATGGATTCCAGAAGCATGGGCAAGCGCAAACGCGCCTCGGGTCGTTTTGAGTGGTGGGTTGAACGCACACAACGTGGGCGAAGCGATTGCGCGCCTACAACCCTGTGCCGTGGACATTTCGAGCGGCGTTGAAAGCGCTAAAGGCATTAAAGATGCCGTTTTAATGGGCCAGTTTATTGAGGCAGTTCGACTGGCGGATTCCAGGAAACAATTGCGGTAACCCAATCAAAAGAGGTAACTATGTACGATAAGCCGGATTCACGTGGGCACTTTGGTCCTTATGGCGGTGTCTTCGTTTCAGAAACACTTATGTTTGCTCTGGAAGAACTGAAGGATGCTTACGCACGCTATCAGCATGATCCGGAGTTCATCGAAGAGTTTCATTACGAGCTCAAGCACTTTGTTGGTCGTCCTTCCCCCGTTTATCACGCCAAGCGTTGGAGTGAAATGCTGGGCGGCGCGCAGATTTATTTGAAGCGCGAAGACTTAAACCACACTGGTGCGCACAAGATTAATAACGTCATTGGGCAAGCCATGCTTGCCAAGCGCATGGGTAAGCCGCGCATCATTGCAGAAACGGGCGCAGGACAGCATGGCGTTGCTACTGCCACCATTTGCGCGCGCTTTGGTCTCGATTGCACTGTCTATCAAGGCTCAGTGGATGTAGCTCGTCAGGCACAAAACGTATTTCGGATGAAGCTCTTGGGTGCCAAGGTAGTGCCAGTAGAGTCGGGCACTAAAACCTTAAAAGACGCGTTAAATGAAGCGATGCGTGACTGGGTTACGAATGTGGAAGATACCTTCTACATCATTGGTACAGTTGCCGGCCCACATCCATACCCGATGATGGTTCGCGATTTTCAGAGCGTCATTGGAGAAGAGTGCAAAATCCAAATGCCGGAGATGATTGGTCGTCAACCCGACTATGTGATGGCTTGCGTTGGCGGTGGCTCGAATGCCATGGGTATTTTTTATCCCTACATTGATTACCCCGAAGTGAAGCTAGTTGGTGTTGAAGCAGCTGGTCATGGCCTCAATACAGCGGCACACTCAGCTGCATTGTGTGTCGGCAAACCCGGCGTATTGCACGGTAACCGCACCTATTTATTGCAAGACGAGAATGGCCAAATTGCCGAGACCCATTCGGTATCCGCCGGCATGGACTATCCAGGAGTTGGCCCGGAGCATGCTTGGTTAAAAGACTCGGGCCGCGCTGAGTATGTGGCGATTACCGATCAAGAGGCGCTCAAAGCATTTCATGATTGCTGCCAAATTGAAGGCATCATTCCAGCCTTAGAGTCTGCGCATGCGATTGCATACGCATGCAAGCTCGCTGCTACCTTGCCAAAAGATAAAACCATTTTG
>JBIILR010000089.1:0-6206 GCA_044338365.1 Polynucleobacter sp.
TTGGCGGAGCGGACGGGACTCGAACCCGCGACCCTCGGCGTGACAGGCCGATATTCTAACCAACTGAACTACCGCTCCAATACGACAAAATCTGGCGTCCCCAGGGGGATTCGAACCCCCGTACTCACCGTGAAAGGGTGATGTCCTAGGCCTCTAGACGATGGGGACCGTGGACTACTATTTACTGCGTATGCTGCCATTCTAAATGCTGGTGGAGATAAGCGGGATCGAACCGCTGACCTCTTGCATGCCATGCAAGCGCTCTCCCAGCTGAGCTATACCCCCATAATCTCGCGTTCAAACTCCTACAACAACACAAGACATTTAAAACAATCCAAGATTTTAGCCTATTTTTACCTGTTCGGCCTAATTTTCGGAGGCAAGCACCCTCCTCAGGCGCTTGAGGGTTTCGGCCTTGCCCAGGATGACTAAGACGGCATCAATGGCCGGGGTTTGGGTGGTGGCAAATAAGGCGTAGCGAACCGGCATAGCCAAGGCTGGCATCTTCAGTTCATGCTTTGCTAAGGCAGTCTTAAACGCGCCAGAAAACCCTTCTTTGCTGCCATCGCATGCTTCAATTGCGAGAATCAAATCAGCCAATGCTGGGCGAATATTGGCTGGAATATTGGTATCGATTTCTTGCTTTGAAAAAGCTGGTGCCGGCAAATAAAACAGCTTGGCGCCATCGGCAATTTCCAGCAAGGTATTGGCACGGTCTTTGAGGAGTCCGACCACTTGAATAAAGTCAGGACCCTGCCCTGTTTCCGGGATGACTATCCCGCGTTCTAAAGCAAATGGTTTGACTTGCTCTGCTAATTTGGTCGCATCACTGTGCTGAATGTAATGGTGGTTAAGCCAGAGTAACTTTTCCGGGTTGTGCTGCGCTGGCGAGCGTCCCAAATGATCCAAATCAAACCAGCCGACAAATTGATCGCGGGTAAAGACTTCGGCATCGCCGTGAGCCCAGCCTAAGCGCGCTAAATAATTCAGAATGGCCTCTGGCAAATAGCCTTCGCGCTGGTAATCGCGCACGCTCATGGCGCCATTGCGCTTACTCATCTTTTCGCCCTCCTCGTTGAGGACCGTGGGCAGATGGGCGTAAATGGGCGGTGTACCGCCTAAGGCGCGCATGATATTAATTTGACGGGGGGTGTTATTGACATGATCGTCACCCCGAATCACATGCGTGATCTTCATATCCATATCGTCCACTACGACGCAAAAGTTATACGTTGGCGTGCCATCGGGCCTAGCAATAACCAGATCATCGAGTTCATCATTGCTGATTTCGATTTGGCCTTTAACCGCATCTGGCCAAATGACGGAACCGCCAATGGGATTTTTAAAGCGAATCACTGGCAATACGCCCTCCGGTACCGGGGGCAAGATCTTGCCTGGCTCAGGTCGCCACAGGCCGTTATAGCGCGGTTTCTCTTTATTGGCCATTTGCTGATCGCGAAGAGCATTGAGTTCCGCTTCACTCATATAGCAAGGGTATGCAAGACCTGATTTCAGCATTGCTGCAATCACCTCACGGTAGCGATCCATGTGCTGCATTTGATAGATGGGACCTTCGTCGATATCCAGACCAAGCCATGCCATGCCGTCGATGATCACATCCACTGCTTCTTGGGATGAGCGCTCAAGGTCGGTATCTTCAATCCGGAGGATAAAAGCACCGCCATGGTGGCGTGCAAACGCCCATGGGTACAGTGCACTGCGCAGATTGCCGAGGTGGATAAAGCCAGTCGGACTAGGAGCAAATCGGGTACGTATAGACATAGCCCGTATTATCTCAGGTCAAGCAAATCGAGGCAAAACCAAGGATACTTTGGTTCATGAATGAATTACTTGTCTTTGTATGTGATGGTGCCCCTGTCCGCGGCGAAATTGTGTCGATTAGCACTGCATGGCAGTCGGTATTAGAGCGGCGCGATGACCCCCCTGTTATTCGTCAAATTCTGGGTGATTTTGTTGCTGCGGCGACTTTGCTGAGTGCCAGCCTCAAATTCGACGGCACCCTAATTATTCAGGCGCAAAGCAAGGGTCCGATTTCCCTCCTGGTAGTCGAGTGCAGCTCAAACCTCACCATGCGCGCTACGGTCAAGTTATCGGTAGAGTCTTCCGAGATTGACCCGAATGCCACACTGACTGATTTACTCGATGCCGCCAATACCGGCCGCCTCGTCATTACCTTGGACCCGACTGAGCGTCAGCCGGGGCAACCGCCCTACCAAGGCATCGTTGCACTTCAACAAGATCGTGACGGCAGTGCCGTTCCCGTAAAAAATGCAGCCGAAGCCATCATGCTTTATATGCGCCATTCAGAGCAATTGGAAACCCGCATCTGGCTGGCTTCCAATGAACAGGTTGTGGGCGGCTTACTGCTGCAACGATTACCGAATTCTGGCGGGCATGTGCACCTCGATCCGCAAATGGCGGCGGAAGGCTGGAGTCGCATTCAGGCCTTGGGGGAGACGATTACCAACGATGAGCTATTGCAACTGAGCCCCGAGACGACATTACGCAGACTCTTTTTAAATGAATCCAGCGAAGCGGGAGTACGGGCATTCCCAACACGACCAGTTCAGTTTGCCTGCCGTTGTTCGCGCCTTAAAGTTGCCGATGTTCTGCGCATGCTGGGGGATGAAGAAGTAAACAGTATCCTTGCCGAACAAGGCGCAGTAGAGACCGGGTGTGAGTTTTGCGGCAAGACCTACCGATTTGATGCAGTGGATTGCATTCAGGTATTTAAAACGGAATTGCTTACCGATGCTACTCGGCCGCCATCGGGAGGGCATTAAGCCGCTAAGCCGGCTTACTGCGGTTTTTGTGCCTCTTTGGCCAGTGCGTCTTGCTTTGCTTGCGCTACGGATTTATCGCTAGGCAGAATTTGTACGAAGTACTCACCGTCTTTGATCATGCCGTGTTCCGCCCGTGCGCGCTCTTCAATCGCTCGAGTCCCCGATTTCAAGTCGTTCACATCCCCTACCAGCTTGGTATTACGCAAGGCTAATGCCTGGTTGAGCTCTTTTTGCTCTTTGAGTTGCTGCTCCATTTCATAGACCTTGAACCAGCCGCCCTTACCTAACCAGAGCGGGTATTGGATCGCAATCAGCAAGCCAAACATGGAGTAAATAATCAGTCGCATGACTTTGGAAAGTCGACTTTTATTTCTTCAAGTTGTAAAAAACCGATTTACCAGGATAGGTAGCCACATCACCCAAGTCTTCTTCAATGCGCAACAACTGGTTGTATTTCGCAATCCGATCCGAGCGCGATAAGGATCCCGTTTTAATCTGGCCTGCATTCGTGCCTACTGCAATGTCGGCAATGGTGCTGTCTTCCGTTTCACCTGAGCGGTGTGAAATCACCGCCGTGTAGCTGGCCCGCTTTGCCATTTCAATCGCGGCAAAGGTCTCGGTCAAGGTACCGATTTGATTGATCTTAATTAGAATCGAATTGGCAACGCCCTTTTCGATGCCTTCTTTGAGGATGCGCGTATTGGTGACAAACAAATCGTCGCCAACCAACTGAATCTTTTTGCCCAGCTTTTGCGTTAGGTCAGCCCAGCCATCCCAGTCACTCTCGTGCATGCCATCTTCAATCGAAACAATCGGGAACTGATCGGCTAAATTACCCAAGTAATCCGAGAATTCGCTCGATGTCAGCTGCAGGCCTTCACCGGCCAAATGATATTTGCCGTCTTTATAAAATTCACTCGCAGCGCAATCGAGTGCGAGTAGCACATCTTCACCGGCGTTGTAACCGGCCTTCTCAATAGCCAGCAAAATAGTCTCGAGGCATTCTTTATTGCTCGTAAAGTTTGGCGCAAAGCCGCCTTCATCCCCAACCGAGGTGGGCATATTCTTATCCTGCAGAATTTTCTTGAGCGCATGGAAGATCTCAGCGCCGCAGCGCAGTGCCTCACGGAAGGTTTCAGTACCCACCGGCATAATCATGAATTCTTGAATATCGAGGCTATTGTTCGCATGCGCGCCGCCATTGACGATGTTCATCATCGGAACTGGAAGTTGCATGGCACCAGAGCCGCCAAAATAGCGGTACAAAGGCAGGCCCGCTTCTTCTGCAGCAGCGCGGGCTACGGCCATGGAAACAGCCAAGGTGGCATTGGCACCAAGGCGGGCTTTGTTATGGGTGCCATCGAGCTCATTGATGGTGCGATCCAAGAACGCTTGCTCACTGGCATCAAGACCCATCACCGCTTCCGCAATTTCGGTATTGATGTTTTGTACGGCCTTGAGAACGCCTTTACCTGAGTAGCGCTCGGTATCGCCATCGCGCATTTCTATCGCTTCGCGTGAGCCCGTTGATGCGCCCGATGGAACTGCAGCACGGGCCATGACGCCCGACTCGAGGAGCACATCGCACTCTACCGTTGGATTACCGCGTGAATCTAAAATTTCTCTACCGATAATATCGACGATGGCGCTCATGAACTTCTCCTCATAACTGCTCTTCTAAAAAAGTACCGCTTTTTTTCACAACCGAGTCGATTGCAACCAGCGACTCCAATAATTCCTTCATGCGGTGTAATGGCACTGCATTTGGCCCATCGGATAGTGCCTTCGCTGGATCCGGATGGGTCTCCATGAAGAGGCCGCTAATACCGACTGCCACGGCAGCGCGCGCCAATACCGGGACAAATTCACGCTGTCCACCACTACTGCCACCCTGCCCGCCGGGCAACTGCACGGAATGGGTTGCATCAAAAACGACGGGTGCCTGGGTCTGGCGCAAGATGGCGAGGCTACGCATATCGGAGACTAAATTGTTGTAACCAAAGGAGGCGCCGCGCTCGCACACCATAAACTGATCCGGCACATTGGCTTCGGCTGCTGCATCACGCGCTTTCTGAATCACATTGAGCATCTCATGCGGCGACAGAAACTGGCCCTTCTTGAAATTAACAGGCTTACCGCTTTGCGCGCAAGCCCGAATGAAGTCCGTTTGGCGGCATAAAAAAGCCGGTGTTTGCATTACATCCACCACTGCAGCAACGGCGGCAATTTCGCTAATGTCATGCACGTCCGTTAAGACAGGTACGCCGACCTCTTTACGGACTTTTGCCAAAATGGCCAAACCCTTTTCCATGCCAAGACCCCGAAAGGAACTGCCGGAGGTGCGGTTGGCTTTATCAAAAGAGGACTTGTAAATAAACGGAATGCCAAGCGAGGCTGTGATTTCCTTTAGCGTGCCGGCAACATCGATGGCCGACTGCTCGGATTCAATTACGCAAGGGCCAGCAATTAAGAAGAAACGCCGATCAAGGCCGACATCAAATCCGCAGAGTTTCATACTGCCACCGCTTGATTTGCATCGTGGTGTGCCAACGCCGCTTTAATGTAAGCCAAAAAGAGCGGATGGCCATCGCGCGGCGTTGAGGTAAATTCAGGGTGAAACTGCACGCCAAAGAACCAAGGGTGCATGGCCTTTGGTAATTCCATCATTTCGGGCAACGATTCGGTTGGGGTGCGCGCTGAAATCACCAGTCCAGACTTCTCTAGACGGGGTACGTAAATATTATTGACCTCATACCGATGGCGATGGCGTTCATTGACTTCATCGCCATATATGCTGTGTGCCAAGGTATTCGATTTCACGGGGCAGCGCTGCGAACCCAGGCGCATCGTGCCTCCCAAGTCCGAATCATCGCCCCGTTTTTCAACGCGACCTTCGCGGTCAAGCCATTCGGTAATGAGCGCCACAACGGGATGCGCTGTCTCAGGATCAAATTCCGTGCTGTTGGCTCCAGTAATGCGGGCCACATGGCGAGCAAATTCGATTACCGCCAATTGCATGCCCAAGCAAATGCCGAGGTAAGGAATGCGGTTCTCGCGTGCATAGCGGATAGCGGCAATCTTGCCTTCGGTGCCGCGCTTACCAAAGCCACCTGGCACCAAAATAGCATCCAAATTAGCCAGGCAAGCGATGCCGTCTTTTTCAATCTGCTCTGAATCAATGTAGCGAATATTCACGCGGGTGTGGTTATGAATACCCGCATGGCGCAAGGCTTCAATTAAGGACTTATACGACTCAGTTAAGTCAACGTACTTGCCCACCATGCCAATCGTGACTTCATGTTGGGGATTTTCCATCTCGTAAACCAAATGGGTCCACACCGACAGGTCCGCTGGTTTTGCTTCTATGTGCAGTTCACGGCAAATCAGATCATCCATGCCCTG
>JBIILR010000090.1:0-6181 GCA_044338365.1 Polynucleobacter sp.
CGCCGTAATTTTTGTGGAAGGGATTTAAGTAGTAAGAGGGTTTTTTCCTCACACATGCCGGGGACCAACCACTCGCAGCGGCGACCATCAATTTGATTTAGTACCGTTAATGGGATCACTAAGGTCACACCGTCTTTGATGCTACCCGGCTCAAAATGGTACGTAAGGCTAAGGCTACTGCCACCCATATTGAGGATCTTGGGATAACGGTCAACCGTAATACCAGCAGCCTCATGGCGCATTAAATCGGCTTTATCCAAACGCAAGCTTGCTTCTGCATCCGCAGTCTTTTGCAGCCATGCCTGCATACCAGATCGACTAAGCACATCACTCGGTAAGCGACTTTCATAAAAAGCAAACAGCAACTGCTCATCCACCAATACATCCGGGCGGCGGGAGCGGTGCTCTAAGGCCTCAATCTCGCGTATTAACTTTCGGTTGTGCCAAAAAAACCCAAAGCAACTGGGGTAAGTTTTTTTACTGAGCGCTTCAAGCTCTTTTTCTTGGGCGAGGGTTTCCATACGGCCAAATAGCTCAGCGCCAACCAAGGCCTGCTGAATAAAGAGCTGGCGGGTCTCTGCCGCATCATGCGGCGCAAAGCGTACCTTGCGGCCATGGTAAATCGGCAAGCCATAAAGCGTTCCGCGCTCAAAGGCCATGACCTCGCCCTGGCGGTTATCCCAAAATGGATCACTCAAGGATTTAACCAGGCGGTGTGCTGCTACCTTCTCAACCCATTGCGGCTCAATCTTGGCAATCGTGCGCGCATATAAGCGGCTGGTCTCTTGCAACTCGCCCGCCAAAATCCATGCGCCGGCTTTTTTCCCTAATGTTGAGCCGGGCCAGATGTGGGGACGAATACCGCGTGCGCCCAAATAAGCGCCAGCATGCGGACCGCGCTCTTCCTCTTCTTTTTTTGCCACGTGACCCAGTAAGCCCGTTAATAAAGCCAAGTGAATTTGTTCGTAGCTTGCAGGCAGGCCATTTTCTTTCCAGCCCTTTTCGCCCAGCATGGTGTGCAGCTGACCGTGCACATCACGCCACTCGCGCAGTCGCCGCGGTGACAAAAATTGACTACGGCATTGGTTTTCAAGTTGGCGATTACTGTGCTTATGCGTTAAAGCATGGTGATACCAGTCCCAGAGTTTTACAAAACTCAGAAACTCGGACTTCTCGTCTTTAAAGAGGAGATGGGCTTGATCAGCCGCTCCGGCTTGATCCATGGGGCGCTCGCGCGGGTCTTGCGTGGCCAAGGCTGCGGCAATGATTGTTACTTCGCGCAAGGCATGATGCTCGCGCGCGGCAAGCAAGATTCGACCGATACGGGGGTCCAGCGGTAAATCAGCTAGTGCCTTACCTGTATTGGTTAAGGTAAAGGTGTTGTTTTCCCCTTCGGTTTCAATCGCACCAAGCTCGTCGAGTAATTGAATGCCATCGGCAACTGCACGACCCAGCGGCCGATCAATGAATGGAAAGTCTTGAATCTTCGAGAGTCGTAGTGCACTCATGCGTAAGAGGACAGCAGCCAGTGAGCTGCGCAGAATTTCCGGATCAGTAAACCGTGGCCGCGCCTCAAAATCCGCTTGGCTATAAAGCCGAATGCAAATGCCATCCGAAACCCGGCCGCAGCGCCCTGCTCTTTGATTAGCAGCCGCTTGCGAAATCGGCTCGATTTGCAACTGCTCGACCTTATTGCGATACGAGTAGCGCTTCACGCGTGCTAGCCCGCTATCAATCACATAACGAATATTGGGGACGGTTAATGACGTTTCGGCCACGTTGGTGGTCAAAATAATGCGGCGGCCATTACCAGACTGAAAGACGCGCTCTTGCTCTGCAACCGACTGACGCGCAAAGAGGGTTAGTACATCGGGATGGAAACGGCTTTGCAAAATAGAATCTTTTCGCAGGGTTTCAGCGCAATCCCGAATCTCCCGCTCGCCTGGCAAGAACACCAACACATCACCTGAGCCAGAGGCACCTTCGCGCCAAACATGCGTTACTGCCTGTGCCACTGCATCCGGCAAATCCATCACTTCTTTTTTTGCATCGAGCTCGAGTGGTACATAGCGCTGCTCCACTGGAAACAATCGTCCGCTGACCTCAATCACCGGTACCGCTTTAGAGCCGATCGTAAAGTGCTGAGAAAAACGCTGCGCATCAATCGTGGCTGAGGTAATGATGATCTTGAGATCGGGGCGCTTGGGCAATAGTTGGCGCAGGTAGCCCAATAAAAAATC
This sequence comes from Polynucleobacter sp., assembly GCA_044338365.1. Taxonomy (GTDB): domain Bacteria; phylum Pseudomonadota; class Gammaproteobacteria; order Burkholderiales; family Burkholderiaceae; genus Polynucleobacter. Next base: position 2,241 of record JBIILR010000090.1, read on the forward strand.
GATATTGAGACTACGCTCGTGCGCCTCGTCGATGATCAAGGTGTCATAGGCCTTCAATAACGGATCGCGCTGGGTCTGTGCCAGAAGGATTCCGTCAGTCATGAGTTTGATCGAGGCGCTGGGGGTCGTCTTATCTGCAAAGCGGATTTGGTAACCCACATCCTGGCCCATCGGCGTTCCAAGCTCATGGGCGATGCGCTTGGCAGTTGCCGTAGCGGCGATGCGGCGCGGCTGGGTATGGCCAATCAAGCGGCCGCCATTCATGGTCCCGCGGCCGAGTTCCAAACAAATCTTGGGTAACTGGGTTGTTTTACCCGAACCGGTCTCGCCGCACACAATCACCACCTGGTTGGAGCGCAGCGCCTCCATAATGACTTCGCGCTGACCCGAGACCGGCAATTCTTCCGGAAAGCGGATGGCGATTCGCCTAGGGCTGCCATTAATTGTGTTGGAAGCAGGCACAGCATCGGATTTTGGTTGGTTTATCGGCGGCATCACCCTATAATTTTCTCACTATGGCAGCTAGCACACCGAACTCCCCCACAAAACCGCCCCCCGAGAGCGAAACACCGAGCAACTTCCCTTTTGTAGGCTGGCTCAGGGACGTCGCCCCCTACATTCATAGCTTTAGAGAAAAGACCTTTGTCATCGCCTTTGCGGGTGAACTGGTTCAAGAAATTGGCTTAGAACGGATTATTGAAGACATTGCCATGCTGCACGCCATGGGCATGCGGATTGTCTTAGTACATGGCATTCGTCCGCAAATTGAAGAGCAGCTCACGCTGCGCCAGATGAAGAGTCAGTTTGGACAGGGCCACATGAACGGCTACCGTATTACGGATGCCGCCGCACTCGAATGCGTCAAAGAAGCGGCTGGTGAACTGCGCCTGGATATTGAGGCTGCGTTTAGTCGTGGCCTTCCTAATACCCCGATGGCGGGATCGCGCATTTCAGTAATCTCGGGCAACTTCATTACGGCTATGCCCTTTGGCGTAGTCGATGGAGTGGACTTTATTCATACCGGCCTCGTACGCAAGGTTGATTCAGTCTCGATTAAGCTCTCACTCGATAGCAATAAGATCGTCTTGCTCTCGCCATTGGGCTTTTCGCCAACAGGACAGGCATTCAATCTATCTTTTGAGGACGTTGCTGCTTCAACTGCTGCTGCCCTCAAGGCAGATAAGATTCTGTTTTTAACCCCCTACTCTGGACTCCACGACGAAGAAGGCGACCTAATTACGGAACTTTCCTTGGCGCAAATGCAGGAGTACGTTACCAGCCATCCAGAAATTCCAGCGGGCATGAAAAACTTACTGACCTTGTCGGGAAGAGCAATTAAGGCTGGCGTCAGCCGTGTGCACTTCTTGCCTTGCAATCGGGATGGCGCCTTACTCGAAGAACTCTTTACCCACGATGGCGTTGGCATGATGCTCGCCTCCTCTGGTATTGAGAATTTGCGCGAAGCAAATCAAGATGATGTGGGCGGTATTTTGCAATTAACAATGCCCCTTGAAGAAGAAGGCATACTCGCTGCCCGCGGTCAAGATGTGATTGAACGTGACATCGATCGCTTCTCCGTCATCGAGCATGACCGGGTCTTATTCGGTTGTGCCGCCCTATTCCCTTTCTCCAACGGCATCGGCGAGCTTGCCTGCTTGGTGGTTGATCCAGACGTGCAAGGCTCCGGCGACGGAGAGCGTTTGCTGATGCGCATTGAAGCCAGGGCAAAAAAAGAAGGCATTAAAAAACTATTTGTCCTGACGACCCGCACCGAGCATTGGTTTTTGAAACGCGGCTTCATGCGCTCTACCGTGGATGATTTGCCTGAAGAGCGTAAGCAAATTTACAACTGGGATCGCAAATCGATGGTGCTGACCAAAAACTTGACATAATGCAAGTTCGATTTTTAAGTATTCACTGATTGCATTTAGAAAGGTTTACGCAATGGCACGGATGGTTCAATGTATCAAGCTCAACAAAGAAGCCGAAGGAATGGACTTTGCCCCACTACCGGGTGATCTGGGCAAAAAACTCTGGCAGGAAGTCTCCAAAGAGGCTTGGGCTGGCTGGTTAAAGCACCAAACCATGTTGATCAATGAGAACCGCCTCAATATGGCCGATCCGCGTGCGCGCCAGTACCTCTTAAAGCAAGTGGAAAAGTACTTCTACGAAGGTGGCGCCGATGCCGCTACGGGTTACGTACCACCCAGCGAATAAGTAGCTCTTTGCCTGAAATACAAAAAAGGACCGCTCAGGTCCTTTTTTATTGGCCACCCAATGAGTGGGTGTTTAGCAGAATGACCTCGCTCAAGAAAAATCGACGCGATTCACTCCAGTAGCACCGCCAACGAAAAGTACATTCGCTTTTTGGCGCGCAAATAAGCCAACCGTAATGACCCCTGGAATTTGGTTGATCTCCGACTCCAATGCGATTGGATCGCTAATGGTAAGGCCAGCCACATCAATGATCCAGCCGCCATTGTCGGTCACAAAGGGATCCGAAGTACCTGCCATCAGACGCAAGCGAGGGCTGCCTCCCAGGGCTTGCATCGCTCTCGATACCGACGCTTCTGCCAATGGAATCACCTCCAGTGGCAATGGGAAGTTGCCTAAGCTAGCCACTTGCTTTGAATCATCACAAATGCAAATGAATTGTTTTGCCAGGGACGCCACAATCTTCTCGCGCGTGAGCGCCCCGCCGCCGCCCTTGATCATATGACCGCTGGGGTTAATCTCATCGGCACCGTCGACATAAGCAGGCAAAGTCTCAACCTGATTGGCATCAATCACATAAAAGCCGTGCTTCAGTAATCGCTGCGTACTGGCAACGGAACTCGACACCACCCCTGAAAAATGGGTTTTATGCGGGGCTAGCACATCGATAAACCAGTTGGCAGTAGAGCCGGTACCAATGCCGAGGACTTGGCCAGAGGGTAGCGCCAATACGGCATCGCGGGCCGCTTCCGCCACCAGGCGCTTTAGTTGATCTTGATCCATACGAAGCCTATCTCAGATTCATTTATGCTACTCACTGTATGACACTATAACGGTGTCCCATTTTGAATTAGAAACAGGCATACCCATGACGACCGCCAATACGGCTTTAGACCAGTTAAAAGCCCTTACGACCGTGGTAGCCGATACCGGCGATTTTGAGCGGATGAAGCAGTTTGCGCCGCAGGATGCCACTACCAACCCATCCCTGATTTTAAAAGCCGTGCAGCAGCCCAGCTACCAGCAGTTGGTACAGTCGGTGAAGTCCGCCAATCCACAAGCTACTGTAGCGGCACTGATGGATCGCATCTTGATTGCCTTTGGTTTAGAGATTCTAAACATCGTACCCGGCAGGGTCTCTACCGAGGTCGATGCGCGCTTGTCATTTGATACTCCTGCAACCATCGCCAAAGCCAGAGAATTAATTGCCCTGTATGCAGCCCATGGCGTTGACCGCAACCGCGTCTTAATCAAACTCGCCAGTACCTGGGAAGGAATCGAGGCTGCAAAGGTACTCGAAGCCGAAGGCATTCATTGCAATATGACCTTGTTGTTTTCCTTAGTGCAGGCGGCGGCTTGCGGCAAAGCGAAGGCACAACTCATCTCCCCTTTTGTGGGCCGGATTACCGATTGGAACAAAGCCAAACTAGGCAGTGGCTGGAATGATGCCCAGCATGGTGGGCAGCACGATCCAGGAGTGCAGTCGGTCAAAGGAATTTACAACTACTACAAGCACTTTGGTATTGCTACCGAGATTATGGGTGCCAGCTTTCGGAATACCAATCAGATCATGCAATTGGCTGGCTGTGATTTGCTGACCATTAGCCCAGAATTACTCGCTGAATTACAAAATAGTTCTGAAGCGGTCATTCGAAAGCTCGATCCCAAAGATGCCCAGGGCAAAGCGATGAAAGAGCTGACTGTGACCGAATCAGCCTTTCGGTTGC
>JBIILR010000009.1:0-20964 GCA_044338365.1 Polynucleobacter sp.
GGCAACTTCATTCGTTTAGCGGCCCACCAGCTGATGAAGAAGATGCCATAGGTCTGCAGAATCAATGGGATTGCAATCAAGACAATGACAAGTGGCTTATCAATAATCGTATCGGCCTGAAATCCAAACAGCAACACGACGGTTGCGATCAAACCCACAATCGACCAGGGTTTGAGTTGCGCAACAAAATGCCCTACTGCATCATGCGACTTCTTGGCTAAAACATACCGGGTTGCAATGCCAGCAAGCAGCGGCAACACCACATACAAAATAGTCGATAGGAGGAGCGTCTCCCACGGTACCGTGACATCGGTTACGCCCAATAAAAATGCCGCAATGGGCGCAAATGCAACGACCATAATTAAATCGTTTACGGACACTTGCACTAAGGTGTAGTTGGCATCGCCCTTCACCAACTGGCTCCAGACAAATACCATGGCAGTACACGGCGCTACACCAAGCAAGATCATCCCAGCGATGTACTCTTGGGCTGACTGGGGATCTACCCAAGGCGCAAAGATGTACTGAAAAAATAGTACGCCTAATGCAGCCATGGTGAAGGGCTTGACTAGCCAATTAATCACCAAAGTCAAAATCAAGCCTTGCGGCTTTTTGTGAATGTCTTTTACAGCACTCCAATCGATTTGGATCATCATCGGGTAAATCATCACCCAAATGAGGACAGCCACCACAAGATTGACGTGTGCAAACTCAATGAGCGCAATAGCCTGGAACACCCCCGGAATGAGCAAGCCCAGCACTACGCCAGCGGCGATGCCAAGACCAACCCAGACCGTTAAAAACCGCTCGAATAGTCCCACCTTAGATCTTCGCTAGTTTTTTGAGTTCGTCGTGAATGGCAAGTGTGTCGAGTTTTTCAAGGGGAAGATCAGCCAGCATATCAATGCGGTGCTTTAGGCCGATCATGACATCCCAGAACGCCCGGTGCTTGTCCTCGTCGCTGCCACTGACTTGCGATGGGTCAGGAAAGCCCCAGTGGGCTGTAGCGGGATGGCCTGGCCAAATTGGGCATACTTCGCCAGCTGCGCTATCACATACCGTAATAATGAAATCCATCTTAGGCGCATCGGGTAAGGCGAATTCATCCCAGTTTTTAGAGCGTAATTTGCTGTTGTCGTATCCGAGTTCGTGGGCGATTGCAGCGGCAAAGGGATTAACTTGAGTGCCAGGCGTTGAGCCCGCCGAGTAGCCAATAAAACGCCCGCTAGCATGGGTCGAAGCCAAAGCCTCTCCTAAAACAGAGCGGGCAGAATTGTGGGTGCACAAAAATAAAATGTTGTACGGCTTCATTGGGCTTTTGCCTTTCGAGTAAGGGGTTTGGGGAGACAGGATTGGCCGCCGCAGCAGTTATCGAGTAAAAATTCCACTAGCGCGTTGGTGTGAACCGCATTGGGCCGGTAAATTAAATTGCGGCTTTGGCGCTCTTGCGTGATCAGCTGCGCTTGCATCAATTCTTTTAAATGAAAGCTCAAAGTAGCATTGGGTATGCCCAGCATTTCATGGATTTGCGTTGGCGTTAAACCGACATCGCCTTTTTGAACAATCAGACGAAATACATTGAGCCTGGATTCTTGCCCTAGAGCGAGAAATGCGTTGACTGCATCGGTATTTTTCATATTTCGATGATAATGGAAATATATGACAAATGCATGACAGCTAAAAAACAAAGGGCTATGACGATCGCATAGCCCTTGTATGTTCGCCGTGAGCCCGTTTAGCTTTTAAGCGCCTTACCGTTGAGCTGCCCGCCCCAGCTAAACACCGAGTTCGCAATGCTACCGATGTCTTTTGCCATACGCTTGGGTGACTGCGCAATCATAGGCTTCAAATTGCTCAGCATTTTCTTTGCCTTCTTTTGGTCGACTTTTTTATGGATCAAATTGGCATCCGGCAAATCCAGTGTGTCGCTCTTTGGTGGTAATAAAGTGGCCAGCGAAATCGAGTCCATGTACGACTCCATTTTTATAGCCAAATCGCGCCAAATCGCCCCGTCCATCTCATCCACGAGAGACCCCTTGGTGTGATCAACTGCCCGCATGATGTCACCAATCGATACCTCATGAGGCTCGCGTGTTAACCAGTAGCCTCCGCCTGGACCTTTATGGCTATCAATCAATCGGGCAGTTTTCAAATTACTGAAAATCTGCTCTAAGTAGGAAACAGAAATATCGGTCTGCTTGCTGATGTTTTGCAAGTTAATCGCATACTTACCTTGAGACTGACTGGCTAAACTAATCAAGGCCTCGACGGCATAACGACTTTTGGTGGTGATTTTCATATTCATCTACTCCTTATGGATGTTGATGTATGCACTTTAGACTTAAATTCATTCATTTAAAAGTAGATAATTATGTAATATATTTTCGTTATTTACTGAGTATTATCCTATAATACGTGGGAATTCTGAATAAATCATAGTTAGGAAAGCATGACACAGCCCTTTAATTACAGGCACTTGCATTACTTTTGGGTGGTGGCCAAGGAAGGCAGCATGACCAAGGCCGCCAGCCGGCTCAATATTGCCGTTCAAACCGTCAGCTCTCAAGTGCATGAGCTCGAAAAAGACCTAGGCCACCTTCTGTTTAAGCCAGCAGGCCGCGGCTTAGCATTAACCGATGCTGGATTTGCTGCGATGAAATTGGCTGACCAGATCTTCCAAATCGGTGAACGATTACCCAGTATCGTCAGTGGCTCTGCCGCCATACCGCGCAATCGCTTGGCCTTGGGCGTTGCCGATGGCTTGCCAAAGCTAGTCAGCAAGGAATTGCTCGACAGCATCATTCATGAGCAACAAATACAACTGGTATGCCATGAAGGGGAATTTGAGGATTTACTGGCTGATTTGGCCTTGCATCGCCTAGACCTTGTCTTTGCTGATCGCCCTGCTCCCGTTAACAAAAACATGAGCCTTTACAGTCAGGAGCTTGGGCATTCGCCAGTTAGCTGGCTTGCGTCCGCTGAATTACTCGAGCAAGCAAAAGAGAACTTCCCTTATAGCTTGGCCAGCATTCCAGTCATCATGCCGACTTACCACTCGACGGTGCGCTTTAAATTGGATTTGTGGTTTGAAAAGCTGGGCATCGCGCCCAACATCGTTGGGGAGTTTGAGGACAATGCCTTAATGGTGACCTTTGGCTCGAGTGGCTTTGGTGTATTTCCGGCGGCATCCATTTTGTTATCCGAGCTCGAACACCATTACCAAGTCCATCCAGTGGGTGCCTGCGAAGATATTCATGAATACTTTTATGCCATCCGATCAGAAAAACGCATCGAGCATCCCTTGGTGCAATCCATTCTAGCTACGCCGATGCGCAGTATGCCTCTCAGTAATCGCGAGCACATTACCGTGAAATAAAAAAACGCCTGGGTTCACCAGGCGTTTTCTGCGTTCGGCGAACTTCGCTTCGCCATGATCGCGACTTTACTTCGCAATAAAGCCCGACTCCTGCATGAGTTGCCTATGCAAGGCAGCGTTGGCATCCAACCACTTATCAAACTCTTTGCCGCTCATGAAGGTTTGATTAAAGGCGCCGTCGGCCATGAACTTCTTCCATTCTGGGGTAGCAATGACTTTCTTAAAGAGGTCAACGTAGTAGTTCACTTGGTCTTGGGTTACGCCAGGAGCCATGAAAATACCGCGCAGCATCACATAGTCGGTGGGTACGCCCACTTCTTTGCAGGTCGGAATATCATTCCAGGACTGGGTGGCAGTGATCTTCTCTTTGTAAGGCATGCGGGTATCGTCAAATACGCACTGGGCACGCAGTTTTCCGGCGCGCCACTGGGCTACTGCTTCGATCGGGTTATTGACCGTCGAGTCAACGTGGTTACCCACGAGCTGAACAGCCACAGCGCCACCCCCTGCAAAGGGAATGTAGATGAACTTGGTGCCGGTGGCTTTTTCCAGGGCTACGGTAATGATCTGGTCTTCTTGGCGTGAACCGGTACCGCCCATCTTGAACTTATTGGGGCCAGCCGCTTTAGCGGCGTCAATGTACTCTTTGGCGGTTTTATACGGCTTATCGGCATTGGTCCAGAGCACAAACTGGTCTAAAGCCAGCATCGCTACGGGGGTCATGTCCTTATACGAAAAAGGCACGCCGGTAGCTAAAGGGGTAGTAAAGAGGTTGGATAAGCTAATCACCAGCTTATGGGGGTCGCCCCGCGCTTCTTTTACGGATAAAAAGCCTTCTGCGCCTGCGCCAGCCGCTTTATTGATGGGGATAATGGACTGCTTCATCAGGTTGTTTTTGCTGACGATGCCTTGGATCATGCGGGCCATTTGATCAGCGCCGCCGCCAGGACCTGCTGGAATCACGAGCTCTACTGGCTTCGTAGGCTCCCATGCCAAAGCGGGGCTGGCAGCAAAACCAGCAATGCCAAAAGCAATGGCAGTGGACAGCGCGGTGCGTTTAATCGAGTGCTTCATGAATGCTCCTCCGGAAGAATGGACATTCATAGTCGCAATTTTTTAACAAAGCGGAAACGGTACTTACCCTAGGAAATCCGATAAGCCGCCTTTTAGGGAAGCTCTATGGCCTCATGCTGATGCTGTGTGGATTGCAGGGCAGTAATCCGCAAGCCCAATCCCTTGGTTTTTTTAAGGGTTTTGCGGATGATCTTATAAATATCCAAATCAAACTCCGGCAGGCCGTCACTGAGCAACTCCTCCACCTCGGCCAAATTGGCGGCGGTGCCTAGATAGCACCAATGGTCAAACAGGTGCAAATCAGGGCCTTCTTCGATTGCGATCGCACCTTGGTATGGCCAGGAGTCCACTTTCAATTTGAGGAGTGCCGTTTTCACGCGCAGATTATGAATGGCTGCCGACTCGGCGCCGATGCAAGCGCCATTGCACTGCTTCACATGAAAACCAAAACAAGGGCCCTGCCCTTGCCGCTTTTCTAAACCCAAGAGGGCCTCGCACAGTTGATTCTTTTTGGCGATCGATTGCAGGCTCGCCAGCGCATCCCGCTTGTTATAAAAAAGGCCATACAAATTATCTTGTTTTCCAGGCTCTAAATCCTGGTGATTGACGAGTTGCACTTGAAGATGATCAGCAGACTCGACAAGCTGCCATGCGCACAAGTCTTTGGAGCGACGCAGCTTAATATTAAAGGTCGGTAGCTTTTCTTTAATGAGGCGCGATTCCAAAATCAGAGCGCCAAACTCCCCGGCCGTTTCGATCCAATCAATATCGCGGACCTGCATGGCAATTTTCATTTCTTTACGGTTCGTCAGCGCTGCATGAAAGTGCCCTTTCACGCGCGCACGCAAATCAATGCTCTTGCCGATGTATAAAGGCTGTCGATTTTCTGCGTAGAACACATACACGCCGGGGCGATTCGGTATCTCCTCAACCAATGCTTTATCAATATGCACTGGCAAACTCGAGCTACCCAGCAAATAATCCACTTCAGTCTGTAATCGCTCTGGTCCAAACAGGCGAATGCACTCTTGCCAGAAGTCATATAGCACTTTGGCATCATCCAATGCGCGATGCCGACTGGCTACCTGTAAGCCATGCACCTGAATTAAGGTATCCAAATTATGGCGGGCCTGATTTGGGAACAAACGCCGCGATAGCTTCACCGTACAAAGCGCCTTAGGTGAAAACTCAATCCCGACTTTTTTAAATTCAGCCTTGATGAAACTGTAATCAAAGCGGGCATTGTGGGCAATGAAGACCTTATCCTTGAGCTCCATATACAAGGCATGCGCAATCTCCGCAAACGTCGGCTGCGTGGCTACCATCTCAGGAGTAATGCCGGTGAGGTTTTGGATGTTCTTGGGAATATAGGTTTCTGGATTGATCAAACGTGACCATTCCGAGACGCCGTCCAAGTCTAGGGTCAGAATGCCAATCTCCGTAATGCGGTCAAGCTCTGCCCGCGAGCCCGTAGTCTCTATATCAACAAAGGCAAAGACCGATTCTGTGCATGGCATAAATACCCAATCCTGCTCGCGTATGGAAAGCCCGATTTATACCAAACAATCCCCTTCTTCGTGTAGCGAGCAGCAAACCTAGTGGTGCGTAAAGCAATTAAGGTATTAGTACACGTCGGGGACGTACATTTCTTTGGGAACGGGGCCTCTGTTGTAGTCTGGGTTGTGTACCCGCTTCGGTAACACTACCGTAGGATGGTCTATCTCCGCATGCGGAATTTGCGTTAGCAAATGCTGAATGCAATTCAGACGTGCACGCTTTTTATCATTTGCTGCTACCACCCACCAAGGTGCCTCTGGAATGTGGGTCTTCTCTAGCATCATCTCTTTTGCTTTGGTGTAGTCCTCCCAGCGCCGACGTGACTCTAAATCCATCGGACTCAGTTTCCACTGCTTTAACGGATCGTGAATACGCTGGGTAAAGCGGTTGTATTGCTCTTCATCCGAAATCGAGAACCAGTACTTAATCAAAATAATTCCAGACCGGATAATCATTTTTTCGAATTCAGGGACTGTATTTAAGAACTCGTGGTATTCGTCATCGCTGCAAAAGCCCATGACCTTTTCAACGCCAGCGCGGTTGTACCAGCTGCGGTCAAATAAGACGATTTCACCAGCGGCAGGCAGATTGGCAATGTAGCGCTGAAAGTACCATTGGGTCTTTTCACGCTCAGATGGGGCCGTTAAGGCAACGACACGGCATACACGGGGATTAAGGCGTTGCGTGATGCGCTTAATGGCGCCGCCCTTGCCTGCCGAATCTCGCCCTTCAAAAAGCACGACTACTTTCAGTTTTTTATGCACTACCCAGTCTTGCAGCTTGATGAGTTCTTTTTGGAGGCGAAATAGCTCACGAAAGTAAAGTTGGCGATTCAGGGAATTGACGGATTCACTGTCATCGCTTAAGCGCAGATCATCCATCTCCAACTCAAGCTCTTCATCAAGGTCATCCAGAATTTCTTCTTGTGCCCGCTTGTACCACTCCGCCAATTCTTCCTGATTGATTGCCAATTCCAGTCCCCCTAAATGATTTACTGAATCTAATTCTTTGATGTGACATTGTTTTGACACACAATTTTGTTAAAAACGAATTAGCTTAAAACGGCCTTACAAGGCCAAATTTTGCTCAATCTGATTGCACGGCATATTTCCGAAGCTGCACAGTATGCAACAGTCATTTTTACTGGCTTTATAGGGCTTTTTACAATGCAAACACCGATGAAATTGCGTCGTAGCCTCAAATGAACTGGCTAGCGTTTCAATTGAATGGCAGTGCGGGCATGTCAGAAAGTGCGATGAATCCATTGATGCACTTTAATTAGAGAATATGTCACTTATATGAATACCACCCTTCAATGCATTCGCATTGCCTGCTTTCTAAGCCTCATGCTGCTGGGAGGCATTGCAAATGCAGAGCCGCTCCGTTTTATTGCTTTGGGTGATATACCGTATCGCGTACAAGATGAGGAGGCTTACTATGCCTTAATTCAAGAAATTAACCGGCAACGTCCGCAAGTTAGTATTTTTGTGGGCGACAGCAAAAGTGGCGGCGGCCAGGAATGGATGCGAGGGGAGTGCTGGACTCGTACAGTGGATTGACAACCGGATCATTGAATTCGTTCATACCGCGTCCTTTAATAAGTATTCAATCATCAGCCGCGTTCGTGTCAATTTGATGACGCGTTGAGCACTACGGTACCTAGAACCCGGGTTTAATCAGAAATACCCTAGAATCGAGCTTTTAAGAGCGGATTTCACCATGGCACCTTGGCAAGCAGCCCGCGTTGGCGATCACCTTGATCAGATCGATACACCAGCCTTGATTCTGGATATGGATGCCTTTGAGCGCAATCTGGGCCTCCTGCAAGCGGCGCTATCGGTTAGCAGTGTTCGCTTGCGCCCCCACGCTAAAAGCCATAAATGCCCTGAGATTGCACTGCGCCAAATTGCAGCAGGCGCAGTTGGCATCTGCTGTCAAAAAGTCAGCGAGGCGGCCGTCTTTGTTGCAGCAGGCGTACAGGATATTTTGATCACCAACCAAGTGGTCGGCAAACAGAAAGTAGCGCATGCACTTGATTTAGCCGAGCGCGCACGCATTGGTATCTTGGTCGATCACGCGGATCAGGTTGCTGCCTTTGCACAAGCCAGCGCTGCGCGCAAAATCAAGATCGATGTCTATATTGAAGTGGACGTAGGAATGGGTCGCTGTGGTGCCACCTCGATTGAGCAGGTAGTCGCACTGGCCCGTCAAATTGATCAAGCGCCCTACTTAAATTTCATGGGCTTGCAGTGTTATCACGGTAGCGCCCAGCACTATCGCCTTCCGAATGAGCGGCAAAGCGCAATTGCGGCGGTATGCGCAAAAGCAGCCCAAGCGAAAGCGGCGGTTGAAAAAGCAGGCATCACGATAGAGAGGGTTACGGGGGCCGGCACTGGCTCGGTCATGCTAGAAGGAAACTCATCGATTTTTAATGAGGTGCAAGCAGGCTCCTATATTTTGATGGACCGTGACTACGCCAAAAACCAGCGGGATGCCAGTGACTTAGCGTTTGAGCACGCCTTATTTATCAAAACCGCCATACTTAGTCACCCAACTCAAGGCCGCGCGGTAGTCGATGCCGGATTGAAAGCATCCAGTGTGGATTCTGGGATGCCCATGGTCTGGCAACGCACCGATGCAAACTACCTCAAAGCCTCGGATGAGCATGGCGTACTCGAGCTCACCGCAGACTCAGCGCTTAAGCTTGGTGACTCCATCATGCTAATACCCGGCCATTGCGATCCCACCGTCAATTTGTATGATGAAATCATTTGTGTACGGGGCGATACGGTAGAAGCTATTTGGCCGATTGCGGCTCGAGGTGCGTTGTTATAGACACGCCAACTCGTTACTAAACCCATTGAACCCAAGACGGCACTTTCTTTACGCCTGCAGTGTTTCCTTTTTGTATTGGTTCAAACCATCGCTCGCACAAGGAACCCGCATGGATTTCACTAACCCTAAAACGATGCGCGATTGCTGGATTGTGAATGATGGCGTGATGGGAGGGGTATCCCAATCGGCTCTTCGCCAAGATACGCAAGGGATGTATTTTGAAGGCCTCGTTTCCCTTGAAAATAACGGCGGCTTTGCCTCCATGCGTTCATCAGCTCAATTTCCCCCAGGAACTCAATTACTTGAGCTATTGGCCAAAGGGGATGGCAAGCAATATAAGCTCGTCTTACGCACTGCCTTAGCGCCACGAGTGACTTATGTAGCCGATTTCATTGCAGAACCGACTTGGCAAACGCATCCATTTAATTTAAATCAATTTAAACCCACCTTTCGTGGGCAATCCATTAATGCACCCACCCTATCCTTTGCTGATGTGATTGAGTTTGGTATTTTGATATCAAATAGTCAGGCTGGACGTTTTGCGATTCAACTAAAAACACTTCAATCCGCTTAGGCCGAGAAAAGTAGAGCCTTAGTGTAAAACTGCCCTACCCTAGATTGCCATGCATTAAATTGGCTATTCTTTGGTCAGTCTATCCAAGTTGGATGTTTAGACATGACGGCATTGAATAGCTCCGACTGGAGATGTGTAGTAAGCCAATTTTTTAGGGCTGGGAGCGGCAATTGATCAAACTGCCGAGAATTAACCATTGAAAACTGCCGAATAAATGGAAAAATGGCAACATCAATCCAACGCTGTTGATTGCCTAAGACACAGTGATTGGACTCCAGAACCTCATCGAGTGGCTTTAGCATCAGCGCTATTGCAGCATTAAAGACATCGCCTTGATTCAGCTTGGGATGCCGATTTGGATACTTGTATTGATCCAGTAATACCTTGAAGTGCCCATCATTCCGTTCAATCCAAATTTGAGCAGCAACTTCATCCACCTCACCCCAGTTATCTGGGTCAGATTGCTGCAATGCCCATCGCATGATCTCTACACTTTGATCTAGAACAAGATCGCCCACAATCAACACGGGCACCGTCCCTTTTGGAGATGCCATCAACATGGATTGTGGCTTATTACGCAATTCAATCTCTCTGTGCTCAAGCTGAATGCCGGCATATTTCAGGGTCATGCGAGCCCGCATTGCATAGGGGCATCTGCGATAGGAGTACAAAATGGGCAACATAGATTGGAGGGGTTACCTACCTAGTTCGGGCGACCTAAATTATGACGCACACATACCCTTTCTTTTGCATCTTATTTATGACTATTTAATACGCCTTTGGCGTCATATTTTCAATACAGCTTGCTCTATGCATTAACTCAGATTGTTTAATTGCCGCAGAATCTGTCTTATTAAGCTTCCCACTGTCAATATCAGAATTAATATTGGCTTGAACGCATTTTGCTACCGCATCCTCACCCTTGCAGCCCGCAAGGACTATGGCGGTTAATGCAACACTAATCAGAAGTAATTTCTTCATTAAATAGGACCTAAAAGTTTGATTTAAGCGTAATTGCTCTGCCCAGCACAATTCGTACATACGACCGACTCCTTAGAAGAATTCGTGGCTAAGTGGAACTAAAAGCAGGATAGCTCAGTCTGCTTTAGACATCATCACACCACCACCAATCCCTTCCTGCTTGCTTTGGCGCATAGTTAGTTTCACTTTGCTTAAAAAACGCATTTTTTGGTTCTTTTGCCTTGATTAACTTCGTTGAGCCTTTTTCCGACAATAACTGCGAACTCTCCAAGGTGGACGCCGGCGTTGCTTTACTTTTCATTTGGCCTGCCCAGCACGATTCGAACCAGCGACCTGCGCCTTTGAAGAAATCATGATAGCTTGATTTCATGCCATGTAATTACTTAAACGAACAATACGCCACTGATTAATAGATTGTGTCAGGGAAATGGACATTGATATACCTCATTTACTTAGATACTCATACCCCATTGACTAATTTATTCTCCAAAACACCTACGCCACCAACCTCTAGGCGCACCGTATCGCCAGCAATCAAATACTTAGCCGGTTTAAATCCCAGCCCCACTCCAGCTGGGGTACCAGTGGCAATGATGTCACCTGGGTACAAGGTAATACCAGCTGATATTGTCTCAATTAAGGTTGGAACATCAAAAATTAAATCTTTGGAGTTAGCGCTTTGACGAAGCTCACCATTAACCCAGCATTTCACGGTCATATCGTCATCCTTTAATTCATCGCGGGTGACAATCCAAGGTCCCATTGGGCAAAATGTATCAAAACTTTTTCCAAGGAACCATTGTTTGTGACGCTGCTGCCAATCCCTGGCGGTCACATCATTAATAATCGTGTAAGCCCACACGTGCTTTAAAGCATCTGCCTTAGTAATTCCCTTTCCACCCTTGCCAATGATGACTGTGAGCTCAACCTCATAATCAATATCCTTCGAGACTTTTTGAGGAATAACGATATTTTCCCCTGTGCCAATCACCGATTCAGGTGGTTTGGTAAAGATGATGGGATCCTTCGGAATTTCATCGCCTGGCTTTGAGGTGCTGCTGTCGTAACCACTTGTGCCAAACTCTTTAGCATGTTCAAAATAATTTTTTCCCACACAAAAAATATTTCTTCGTGGCCTGGGAATGGGTGCCAGCAATTGAATCTCCGTCAAGTCGTAAGTAGCGGAAACTTCTGGGAGAGGCTTATCAGCAAGTTGCAGCTTGAGAATACTCAAGACACCCTCTTCAGATAAATTGCCTTGTAGGGCATATTCTTGGATGCTTTGCTTTTGAATATCAACCAAACCGACCCGTGTTCTATCGGAATCCGCTTTTAACTTAAATGCTGCAATTTTCATGAAATGTCCCTTTTTATTATTTCAGAGGCTAATTGTTTGGAATAAATATACCAATTTTTTCTTGTGATTCTAATTGTAGTAGGATGTTAGAAACAACCATAAAATTGATTGGGGACATTAATGAAATTATCTTTTAGGAAATTATTTTTCTTTTCATTTATTGCATTGCTTTTTAATTTTAATAGTCCTGTATTTGCACAAGAAAACTGGCCGAACAGGCCCATTACGATGGTTATTCCGTTTCCTCCAGGGGGCGTAGCAGACACCGTTGGGCGACCTGTTGCAGATGCCTTGTCTCGGTCATTGGGTCAGCCAGTCATTGTTGAAAATCGACCAGGTGCAGGCGGTGGTATTGGTATGGCAGCGGTTGCCAAGTCCAAACCGGATGGCTATACCATCCTAATGGCTCTCTCATCGATTTCAATCATTCCAGAAGCAGATAAAATTCTGGGTAAACAGCCCTCTTATCTACTTAATCAATTAAAGCCAATTGCTAGATTTACAGCAGATCCAACGGTTTTGGTGGTTCGCAGTGATAGCCCTTGGCAAAATTATCAGCAGTTTATTGCTGCCATGCGTAAGTCCCCTGGCAAATACAATTTTGGCTCCTCCGGAAATTACGGAACAATGCATGTACCAATGGAGATGCTCAAGGCAGATCAAAAGTTTTTCATGGTCCACATTCCATATACGGGCGCAGGACCAGCTATTGTGGGTTTATTAGGCGGCCAAGTCGATGCGATAGCAACTGGGCCAAGCTCCATTGTTCAACATATCAAATCGGGACGCGTACGAGCGCTGGCCCACTGGGGAGATGGTCGCCTTGCAAGCTTGCCGGATGTACCTAGCTTCAAGGAAATGGGCGTTGGAATTCAGTTTGCCCAATGGGCAGGATTGTTTGTTCCATCAGGCACTTCCGATGCAATCACTAACAGACTTCGCGAAGCTGCCAAAGTAGCATCAACGGATGAAAAAGTACGCTCAGTCATCAATGCTGCTGGTAGTCCAATTCAATATTTGGATGCCCCTGAATTTCAGTCCTATTGGGATGCAGACGCAAAGCAAATGCAAGAGGCTGTCAAGAAAATTGGCAAGGTAGAATAAAAAAACTCTATTAGATCGTGCTGAACAAAAAAAAATTATTAATCTAACTTAATTTTTGTCTTTTCTGCCGCCACCTTCTAACTAGCGATTTAAATACTGACTCAATAGCCAAGGGTCGCTATCGAGCTTGATTTAAAAGGATGGCCTAGAGAGGTTTAAGCCCCTACCCAGCACAATCCGAACGTGCGACCTAGGCCTTAGATGCTGTAATTAAGACTATCAACAATTACTTACTCCATTTAGCTTCCATGGCCTTGATTTTTTCTGGGCCTAATTCTGCAAGGTATTTATTAAAATCATCTCTGATTGGAGAGCCTTTTTTGAATGCAAAGCCCAATTTATCAGCAGAAGCAATTTGATAACTGCTGGTAAGGGGCATTTTCATTTTGTTGACATACGTTAACAACATCGAGGTATCGGTAAATATGAGATCAAGGTTGCCATTATTGAGGTCAGTGAGCGCTTCGCTATAGGAAGGGTAGAGCTTAACTCGGTTAATTGGATAAATGCCTTTAGGTACCCATTCACTTTTGATATAGCCCATAAAGACGGTCCCTGCTGCAAAACCAATGGAATAATTTTTAACTTGCGATAAGTTGGTGATTTGGATGTTCCGCTTAGTAAGGCTGATTAAGTCCCAGCTAGTTTGTACGTAGGGGTTGGAGAACTCCATCGCTTCCAAGCGTTTTGGAGTAATTGAAATTCCGGAAAAAGCGACATCCGCTTGTCCGCTAGCAACGGCGCCAAGCATTCCTTGAAAATCATATGCTTTGAACTTGCAGGTATAAGCACGCGATTCACAAAATCCATTAAAAATTTCGATATCAACACCAACAGGCTGACCTTTTTCTTCAAATACGAATGGCGGAACAGCGGGGGAAATAGCAACTTGTAAAACCGTGGCGGTTTTGTTGTCCGATTTTGAGCAGCCAATAGAAAACAAGGTTAGCAAAATGCAAGCACTGAGTAATAGTGTTTTGGTGAATGCCTGTGCGATTTTGATCATATTGTTTTTCACTGTAGGTAGAACATTAGGAAAAGGTGAGCCAGAAGCTAGACTTACATCATAAATCTAAGCGAGCACATTGCCTTAAATAAAAGCCATCCTAAGTTGATTTTGGTGTTTACTGCTTACTTGGGCAGCGCTAACCACTGTTAAAGAGATATTGGATCCCCCTACTTTAACGACCGCTGTCTGCCCAGCATGATTCGAGCGTGTGACCTACGCCTTAGAAGCTTTAAAAATGAGGTTAAACAATAGCAAAAAATAATGCTTTTAAGGTGTTTATGTTTGGTGTCCAGTAGGCACTGAGAACCTTGGCGCGGAGTGGAGTGGCATAGAGCCGAGGCGGCATTGGCAGGCGATCAGATGTGTAGTTTGTCGGCTTAACCGACAAACCCACCGCATAAGTCGCTAGTATAGGGATGGTTCAAACTGCCTAATAGGCTTCTTGTCAATCGTAGGCTCCCTGCCCCATTAGTCTTTTTACTGCAGTAATTGGTCGGGAAAGCCGACAGGCAACTCCTTGCAAGCGGCAGCAGGATTACTCCAAGTACTGCCAGCATACGTTACATAACCACGATCTTTCTTCGCCTGTTGGCCAAATAGACCCTCACCGTATGGGCAGCGGCAAGAAGCTGTTTTAACCCCATTGGTCTCCTTTGGATCTAACGTGCAGATATAACTCCAGCAATTGGATCCTTGAGCTGGTCCCTTAGCTGAACAATTCTGTGATTTAGATGCTAGTGGCTGAGTAAAGCTGCCATTGGCTTGCTCTTGAGGGTAGGTCGTTACGGTAGTGGAGAAATAGGACCAGATCTTGCCAGTACCAGGTGAACGGCAAGAACCGTCCATATTGCCTTCATTTAAACCGGCGATGCCAACCAATGGGGAGTTGTTTTGACTGGCGATATTCGCATTTATAACCGGGCACTTACAAATAGCCTCAGGATATTGCTTCGTAGTCTTGCCACCATCCTCTTTAACCGTAATGGTTTTGCCTGTAGGCTTACATGTAGAAGATGCACAAAGCGCAAATTCACCGGCACACATGGCAATACCAGCATTTCCAACGCCCTTCGAATTGGTAGTCTTACTCGCATCATCACTCTTATTGCGATCATTTGAAATAGACTGTCTAGCATCACCATTGGATCGAGTATCCGGACGCTGCTCAACCCGGTCTTTCAAATTTGGATTAGATTGCGCAAAAACAGAAAAGCTAATAATTAAAGCTGCAGGCAATAAGAAAAGTTTTTTCATGACGGTCCCATGGTTTACAAAATGTGAATTTTTATTGGCACAATTAACGAGTGAAATACATCAAATTTGCCGCATCGTTAAAGAATTTGTTGATTGCTGGTTCAGATACCCATCTGTCCAATGGAACACCAAGAGCTGCACTTTTAAAAGAGCGGAAATAGGAGCTATCTCGGTCAAGAGCAATTAAAGCATTATCTAAATTAGTATCGGTGCTAGCCATTTGTTGATAAAGGTTCAACGCTTTATAAACACTTCTTTCTTTTGGAGTTAAATTTTCGTCCTTAGCATTTGCTGACGCCCTCTTTATGGCTTCCTCATTGGACTCAATTCTCCTAGGTGTAACCATGACAATGACATTTTCAGCGTACTGCATTTTAGTCTTTTGATTAAATAAGTACTGAATAATCGGGATATCCTGAAGAACTGGAACTCCATCCTGGGTACCATTTATCTGCCTACTAGCCAGACCATCCAATATGAGAGTCTCACCATATTTGACTCTGACATTCGCTGTTACGGCATGCTGCTCAGTTGAAATTCCCGCATCAAATCCTCCTTGGGGAATTGTTCCAGAGACATAGGAGCGAGAAACTTTAACAGCCAACATCATCGTATCGTCATCTACAAAAGTGGGTGTAATAGAAAGACTGACACCAGTGGGAATATTCGTCACTTGAGCACCCGATACTCCACCACCATTTAAACCTGCAGTAATTACACCGCCAGAATAAAAAGTGGAAGGGATACGATCTAGAGCAGTTAGTGTTGGCCTAGCAATCACCTGGGAATTCGATGTGGTGGAATTGGCAATATTTAAGCTATAACTTACAAGACCAGATACGCTATTTATAGCTGCGCTAGTTGCAGTACCAACGCCAAAAACGCTATTTTGCACAACACCACTAACACTAACGCCTCCTGAGGATCCAGTAGAACGGAAGCTTTGTGCGCCTGCAAAGGCCGTAAGTCCACTGAGTAAATTAATACCATAGCTACTAGATTGTGTGTCAACAGTTCGAATCAATACTGCGTCCACCGTTGCCATTTGAGGTGGTTTAACACCTTTGCAAGGGCTAGGCAATGGCTCTAAATACAATGTTTGATCGCCGCTCGTTCCTCCAACTGGCACACCGTAACTTCCGCCCGGCGCCTTACCCAAACCAGGTTTGGTGTCACAATCAAACCAGCGCTGTTGCTGATTACTCATGGAGACTGCTGTATAGGTGCCGCCGCCACCTCCGCCTGATACGGGCGGTGCAGAAGCAGATGGCGCCGTCGCCGGAGCTGCTCCCGAGGAACCCGAAGAGCCAGAGGAGCCAGAGGAGCCGCCCGATGAAGTATCGCTGCTATTTTTGCCGGCATTGTACGCCCCCTCAACTGTGACGCCTTGGCCAAAACTTCGACCTGAAGAGGTGGCTGGAGAATTACTATTTCTTCCACCGTCATTAGTTGCTCGACCTCTTGCCCCCGAGGAACTTGATCTATCATCAACTTTGATCATCTTGCCCTGCTCATTTTTCACAGGTTCTAGGCTTGCCGGACTCCGGTCAACATTCACATTGGCTGACTTAAGACTATTGAGTTGGGCGCTGATATAAGAGACTTGCTGCCTTAGCTGGGCAATCTCTTTTGGATTATCGGCATTTACTTTGGCGTAAGCCGAGAAGGTTTGATCTGCTTCAGTAGTTTTTCCAACCACGGTATACATCAAGACCATTAACCTTAATTTATCAGCATCCGTTGTATTCAGGTTTTTTAAACTTTCCCCAGCCCACAACGCAGTCTTAAAATCTTTTTGCAATAGAGAGGATTGCATCAGCCCAAACAAAGCATCTTGATTTGACGGGCTAATTGAATAAGCTGCAATAAAGTCTTTGCTCGCTTTGGAATATTCTGCTGAATCAATATGCAGGCGACCTAGCTGCACAATGGGCAAAACATCTGATTTGTCCATTGAAGCCGCCAATGAATAAGCCGTTTCTGCAAGCTCTTTGCTGTCAGGAATATTGTTGAGATACTCCAAGTGATAGGTAATGCCATTAAGTAGATGCAAAGCAGGACTGTTGGGGCTGACCTTTACGGCTGCGCTAAACACTTTCTGGGCCCGCTCATAATCACCCTCGCGCAAGTATTTAATACCCTGCTTTACTAGCTCATGCGTGACATTCCGCTTAGGGGGTGAAATTCTCTGATCGTTCTGAGCCGAGCCAAAGCTAGACGCTACATTCGAGCGGCCACCGCTCATTCCCGCACATCCTGCAAGAATCATTAAAATGAATACGAATAGAGGTAGTCTCGTTAACTTCAAATCTGGCATCGAATTAGGCTAAAAAAAATGATTGTTGCGGCTCTTATTATTGATAACAATACTAGAGGCTGTTAGCTTAAAAGCCAAGCTTTTTCCCCATTTAGAAGCAAAACATGCCGTTTAATCCCAATAAACCTAAGGTTTGAATTATCAAGGCGGCTTTATGTATTCCAGTTGAGGAAAACGTGTCACCATCTTCCAGGTATGGTGACATTAAAATTCTTGAGGCGTAATTCACCCGCTTGGTAATTGATTGCTACTCGACCTCCTGAGCCAAAGCGAGTATCAGTCACCTGACTGTTGATTCCATTTAGGGTTACAGATATTTGTGAACCAATTACACTAATTTGCATGTGGTTCCACTGATTAGCCAATACTGTAGCTGCTACATTATTAAGTGTTGCGATAGAGCCAGCGCCTTGGTTGTTGCCTTGATTAACCAGCAAAATCTGATAGGCAGTATCGGTATTAATTACATCCTTATTAGTGCACCGTATAAAAATGAATGCTTGGCTATTGCCTGTTACCCAATAATCAAAATCAATCTGGTAATCAGGCGCAGCTAACTTGCTAATCAACAGACCACTTCCTTGGTTGGCTAGGATCTGATTGCTGCTTGCTTGCCAATTCGCATTACCAGTCTGCGTCCATGCTGATAAATCAGAGCCATTAAACATCGAAAAAGACGAACCGATTTTAGTTAGAATAGCTTGTGATAACGATAGAGATGAAACTCCCATCAGAAAGACTAAGGACAAAAGCTGCAGTAATCGAAGTGGCATTTTCAACATAGGATTTGATTATTAACCAATTTTGTCGGTTTAAATGACAACAGTAGACAATCAACCTACGCCCTGCCGCGGCGCCCCTTAAGATGCGCAAGCATGGTCAATTTTTGCTCTACAGACCGCTATAAAATCAGGCTTTTTTGAAGTTATCTCATCAGCCAGCTGGGTCTTTAGCTTGATCAGTACGTTTCAAACGGGTGACCTCCGCCTTAGAGGCAGGAAAAAAATGAGCTAGAACAACAGCAGAAACAATGAACCCCGAAGCATCAAATGATGCTTCGGGGAAATAATTAATGGTTAATAGAATAACAACCTGTAGGCAAAATTTACTTACTTAAATCCGTAATATTCGGAATGCTCACTGGAAATTGTGAGCATGCAGCTTGTGGTCCACCTTTGGCTTGATCATAGTAAGCCCCAGCAGCAGTTAAAAATTCACTATTCTGTGTGGGTGCGCCAAAAGGATTTTCTCCGGCCGGGCAAGCACAAGTTGCAGTTCTCACGCCATTTGTTAACTCTTTGTCCCTAGTACATAGAAAACTAAAGCAATTAGACCCAGTTGCGCTTCGTGCCGAGCAAGACTGTTGATTGAACTGACGCGACTGAAATTTTGGGGTTGTGCTTTCTTGCGGGTAATCGCTAAGAGGGTAGAACAGCGACCAAATTTTGTCAGGTGCTGGTACTCTGCACGAGCCGTTCATATTTCCTTCATTTACAGCCGCAATACCCTTCAGTTCAGAGCCATTTTTAAATGCTATTTCTTTAGTAATAATTGGGCAAGTGCAAATGACTTCTGGATATTTTTTAGTGGTCTTCCCACCATCCTCTTTTACCTCAATCTGCCTACCAGTTTTGACGCAGGTAGAAGCGGCACATAAGGCAAACTCTCCTGCGCATTCTTGAAGACCAGTTTTCGCAATAGGGCCAGAAGTCTTATTAGATTGATCATCTCGACGCTTTATATCTCGATTATTCCTAACTTCTCTCGAATCCAATCCATCCCTTACTGGATCCCTAGTGATGTTTTGAGCAAGCAAATAATCACCACTCGAAACTTGGGAGTTCAGAGGGGTTTCTGCATATGCATTGATATTTAACAAAGCTGAGCTTAGCAGCAAGAGGTGCACTAATTTCATTGGATTTTTTCCTTCAAATTATTCACATATATTTATTAGAATGATAACAATGCAGAAGCAAATTAGAGAATTCGTAATCAGAATATACGATATAAGCCCTTGGGTTGGATATAACTTCTAATTTTTAAGCGCCAGTGAAGGGCCGTTCTCCTCTACCCAAATAACCCAATTAGCAGGTTTGAGCATCTATAGATAGCCAGAGCTGTCAATTGAGTCTAATAAACAAGGTATTTTGAAGCTATCTCATCGGACCTAATGGTTTTGGCCTGCCCAGCACGATTCGAATGTGCGACCTACGCCTTAGAAGAATTCATGGCTATTAAAAAAATTATTTATTTCAATGAGTTACGGCGTAAAAAAGCCACTGTGTAATAAACTGTGCAATGCCTAAGCTTACTTTTTTGAGGATTAATTTTTAGACTTGAGATGCTGACCTTTAGCCATCTTTAACGCGCCTTTTAGAATGAAAATTATCGAAATTCTCTAATTTAGAGCGGCGCCAAAAATCAGGTCAGTTGATTAGGACTTGCTGAGATTGCCAAGGTCTCAGCGTTGTCGTCGAAGAACTTGATCGGGAGAAATACTTTTAATCAAGTTTGATGTTCGCAGTTCTAATCAAATTTCCCCATCGGGCGCTTTCGGTAGAAATATAGGTTCCAAAAGCGCTTGGCGTCATCGTTCTGGGTTCTGCACCTATCTTTGCGAGCCGATCAGAAACACTTTTATTATTCATGCTCTGAGTGACTACGTCATTAAGTTTTTTGACAACATCTGGGGGCAAATTCGCTGGCCCGACTAAGCCAAATGCAGTCGGTACATCAAATCCAGGATATCCCTGCTCCGCTACTGTCGGAACGTCTGGCAAGATTGCGGCTCTTCCAGCAGACGTGATCGCGATGGCTTTAAGTTTGCCGCTCAGGACGAACTGACCTGATGCGGTGAGAGAGCTTTCAAAGGCTACTGGTACTACTCCAGCCAGTAAATCTTGCGCAGCTGGAGCTGTGCCTTTGTACGGAATATGGTTCAGCTTTATACCGGCCACACTCTGTAAATATTCTGCCGCCAAATGGGGAGCGGTACCGGTCCCCGAGCTTGCGTAAGATAGTTTTCCCGGATTATTCTTTGCGTAGCTGACCATTCCCTTTAGATCGCTGAAAGGCGCCGAAGGATGTGCAAGGATGGCCCCTTTAGCAACCCCCACCAAACTGATTGGCGTGAAATCCGTCTCTGCCTTGTACGGGAGTTTAGGGTACAGATGCGGAGAGATCGTCAAACTACTGACGGCAATCATCCCAATTGTATAGCCATCATTGGGCGACTTGGCAACGATGTCAGTGCCGATGTTGCCACCGGCTCCAGGACGGTTGTCCACGACAACAGATTGGCCCATCGATTCAGTAAGACTGCGCGCCAGTTCTCGCCCCATGATATCCGCAGGACCTCCCGGCGCAAACGGAACCACTAGTTTTATTGATTTGCTTGGGTAAGGTTCGGCAGCTGCAGCCTTGTCTATCAGAAAAATGGGCAGCGCGAAGCTTGCGCACAAAGTCACATAGAACAATTTACGGGGGATTGGAAGCTGTTTCATGATTTACTCCTAGTTGGTGTTAC
>JBIILR010000010.1:0-20871 GCA_044338365.1 Polynucleobacter sp.
CATTACTCCATCAGCAAAAGACCCACGGCATTCACTCGTATGCAGCAATTCCCTACGCGGATGCTTTGGATTGGTTTCCAAAATGGTTACAGCAGCTCGATATGGAAAGCAATGGCAAGAGTGTTGATCGCGATGGTAAGCCAGTTCAATATTCTTCGCCGGTGGTATTCGGTAGTGCAGGTAGCAATGCTCAGCACTCCTACTTTCAGATGCTGCACCAGGGTACTGAAATTATTCCAATTGACTTTATTGCAGTGCGCGAACCGATGAGTGATCGCCCTGAAGCTGTAGCCCACCATCGCATCTTGTTATCAAACTGTTTAGCGCAAGCGCAGGCCTTAGCCAATGGTAAAGGGGCGAGCAATCCCAATGACGTTTACCCCGGTCAGCGTCCAAGTAATTTACTGTTGCTTCCCAAGCTCAACGCTTTTTATTTAGGCGCCCTACTCGCGCTATATGAGAACCGCGCCGCTAGCCTTGGCGCACTCTGGAACATCAATAGCTTTGATCAGCCCGGCGTGGAATACGGCAAAGTCTTAGCCAAACCCATTGAGAAAGCCCTAGCAAGCCACGCAAACGACATAGTTGCTAGCGAACACATCGATGCCGTGACTGCTGCGCGCATTAATTTATTGAATTCATAAGCCAACACACCTATTTCAATCGTTGACTAAGTTTCATATATTGTTTATACTTGTATAAACATTTCAAGAGGTAGATATGGCTCCAGCACTAAAAGTAGAGCAAACCATTCAAGAATGGGGAAATGGCTTGGGCGTAAGAATCACCTTGCCAGTAGCTAAGGCTGCACACTTAACGCAAGGGATGCCAATTTCAGTGGAGGTCGTTAAGAACGGCGTTCTTTTACGAGTAGTTGGCAAACCAAAGCTCAGCTTAGGTCAAAAGCTTAAAGCTTTTGACCCTCTAAAACATGGCGGCGAAGCAATGACTACAGCACCTATTGGGAAAGAAGTTATTTGATGGTAGAAAAATTGAAAGCTTGGGTCCCTGAGCGGAGGGACATGATTTGGATAAACTTTAATCCACAACTCGGAAAAGAAATGAAAGATGAGCACCCAATGCTCGTTATTTCACCAAAAGCATTCAATGAAAGAACGGGAATAGTAATTGGTTTGCCCATGACGCATGCAAAATCGAATGAGACCAATCCATTTGCTATAAAGTTTTCAATTGGCCGCAGCGAGCCAGTTTATATATTGACCCATCAACCAAAATCATTTGATTGGCATCAGCGGTCTGCAAGACCTCATCCCTGGAAAAGCCTTCCGCCAGCACTATTCCAAGAGGCCTGCGAAGGCCTTAACTCGATTATTGATATTTCTAACTAGGCAGAACCTGAATTGCAACTCTCCCCTTCTATATTTAAAGCCTACGATATTCGCGGCATCATTGATCAAACCTTAAATGCCGATGTGGCTCGATTGATCGGTCAAGCATTTGGCAGTGAAATGCGGGCGCTTGGTGAAGACGTCATCGTGATTGGCCGCGATGGTCGCCTCTCTGGTCCAGAATTAATTGAGGCCCTAACTGAGGGCTTGTTATCAACGGGGGTAGATGTGATTGATTTGGGGATGGTAGCAACGCCGATGGTCTACTTTGCGGCCAACCATGTGCTGGATGGCAGAAGCCCCAAGTCCGGAATCATGATTACCGGCAGCCATAATCCACCCAATTACAACGGCTTTAAGATGGTTTTGGGCACTGCTGCTATTTATGGCGAGCAAATTCAAGGCCTATACAAACGCATTGAGGCAAAACAATTTGCTACAGGCAAGGGGAAACGCAGCACCTTTGATATTTTCCCGATGTATCAGGAGCGCATTGTCAGTGATATCAAACTAGCTAGGCCTATGAAAATCGCCATTGATTGCGGTAACGGTGTGGGCGGTGCCTTTGCTGGCAAACTCTTTAGGGCCTTGGGTTGTGAAGTGCAGGAATTATTTTGTGAAGTAGATGGGCATTTTCCGAACCACCATCCCGATCCGGCCCACATTGAGAACCTAGAAGACTTAATTCACAATGTACGCACCACCGACAACGAGCTCGGCCTCGCATTTGATGGCGATGCCGATCGCTTGGGCGTGGTTACGAAAGATGGGCAAGTGATTTTTCCTGATCGGCAAATGATGCTGTTTGCCAAAGATGTTTTATCCCGCAATCCTGGCGGTCAAATTATTTATGACGTCAAATGCACTCGTAACTTAGCAAGCTGGATTACGGAGCATGGCGGCCAGCCCCTGATGTGGAAAACCGGTCATTCATTAGTGAAGGCTAAGCTCAAAGAAACGGGCGCCCCACTCGCAGGAGAAATGAGTGGGCATATTTTCTTTAAAGACCGCTGGTTTGGCTTTGATGATGGGCTTTATACCGGCGCGCGCTTATTAGAAATTCTGAGTAAAGAAGCAAATCCCAGCGACACCCTCAATCAATTGCCCAATGCCATTTGCACCCCTGAATTGCAACTGCCTTGCGCCGAAGGTGAGCCCTTTACGATCCTGGAAAGCATCAAAGCCAATGCCCGCTTTGCAACATCGGTATCCACCAACACCATCGATGGCGTTCGGGTCGAATATGCGGATGGCTTTGGTTTAGCGCGGCCTTCCAATACCACGCCCGTGGTGGTAATGCGCTTTGAGGCCGATAGTGACGAGGCGATCGCCCGTATTCAGGCAGAGTTTAAGATTGCGCTTCTGGCAGCAAAGCCTGATGCAAAACTTCCCTTCTAAAGAATCAATTTAGACAAAAGGATTGCCCGACTGCCTGCATGCCTTCAAAAGTATTATCAAATGATGAAAAGGCAAGGCAAACAAGGTAATATTTCGTATGAATTCAGCTCCAGAATCACCGATTTCCTTTGATTACCCCCAGCAAAATGCAGCGGGTACCACCTGCGTAGCGCAAGCCTGGGCCAAAGTGCCAACCCACCTACCTGCCGCTGAAAAGGCTCAGGTCATTGCCCGCATTAAGCAGCTCTTGATTGAGAAAGATGCTGTTTTAGTGGCGCACTACTATGTCGATGGGGAAATTCAGGACCTCGCCATGGAAACCGGCGGCTTTGTTTCCGACTCGCTGGAGATGGCGCGCTTTGGCAAAAATCACTCGGCCCGCAATTTAATTGTTTCGGGCGTGCGCTTCATGGGCGAGACTGCCAAAATCCTCAGTCCAGAGAAGCGGGTCTTCATGCCAGACTTAGAAGCTACTTGTTCACTCGATCTCGGCTGTGATGCTACTGACTTCGCTCAGTTTCGGGCATTGCATCCTGACCGTGTTGTAGTGGTGTACGCCAATACCAGCGCTGCAGTCAAAGCCCAGGCCGACTGGATGGTGACGAGTTCATGCGCCTTAGCAATCGTGCATCAACTCAAAGAACAGGGTAAAAAAATTCTGTGGGCACCCGATCGCCATTTGGGCAGGTACATCCAAGAGCAAACCGGGGCCGACATGTTGCTGTGGAACGGTGCTTGCATCGTCCATGATGAATTCAAGGGCGAAGAGTTGGCGCTGCTGCGCGCAAAGCATCCCCATGCACAGGTTCTAGTGCATCCCGAATCACCCCAAAGCGTAGTTGATCAAGCTGACGTGGTGGGCTCGACCTCCGCCATGATTAAAGCGGTAGTGGAAGGCTCCGCTCCCGAATACATCATTGCTACCGATAAGGGCATCTTGCACCGCATGCGCCAACTTGCGCCAAATAAAGTTTTAATCGAGGCGCCAACCGCTGGCGATAGTGCCACCTGCAAGAGCTGCGCCCATTGCCCTTGGATGGCCATGAATAGCCTCACTGATATTTTGCATTGCCTCGAACACGAGAGCGGTGAAGTCTTTGTTGCAGAAGAAACCCGTCAAGAGGCACTCGATTGCATTGAGCGGATGCTGACTTTTACTAAAGAGCATCCCGATTTATTAGCCAGAGCACAGCATGGCTTTGTGAAGAACATTGGCGTGGCATAACTAACGGCATCGGCAATGAAAAGCATTACCACCCAAAATGAAACCCTAGAAGCGGCGCGTGTACGCAATATTGCCGATGCCTTAGCGGAAGACATTGGTACCGGTGATTGGACTGCCCAATTGGTACCAGCAAATAAAACAGCCCACGCCAAACTCATCGTGCGCCAAAGCGCGGTACTGTGTGGCACTGCTTGGTTTGAGGGCGTCGTCCATGCGCTCGATCCGAAAGCCGTGATTGCATGGCAGTATGCCGAAGGCGATGTAATGCGCCCAGACAGCACCGTCTGCACCATTGATGCGGATGCACGGGCACTACTATCGGCAGAACGTCCGGCAATGAACTTTTTACAAACCTTATCGTGGACGGCGACCAGCGCCCGAGCTCACGTTGATGCCATTGCAGGCGCAAGCCCCAATCCCAACGGCTGCGTCATTTTAGATACGCGCAAAACCATTCCGGGCCTGCGTCAAGCGCAAAAGTACGCCGTCCGTATTGGTGGTGGCCACAACCAACGGCTTGCCCTATGGCATGGCATTCTGATTAAAGAGAATCACATTGCAGCAGCGGGCAGCATCACGGCTGCACTCAAGGCAGCACAGGCTCTTAATGCGGGTGTGGATATTCAGGTGGAAGTTGAAAACCAGGCTGAACTAGAAGAAGCCCTTGCTGCGGGAGCGAAAAGTATCTTAATTGACAACTTCACTATAGATCAAATGAAAAAAGCCGTAGCCTTTACCCAAGGCCGCGCTTTACTTGAGGCATCGGGCGGTGTGAGCTTAGATCAATTGCGCGCGATTGCCGCGACTGGTGTTGATCGGATCTCGATTGGCAAACTTACTAAAGATGTCAGTGCGGTCGATTACTCGATGCGGATATCAAGCTCTTAAAAAAGGGTAATTTAACTGGGTTGACTAAGTGTATCCTGTAGGTTACACTTATGAATGGTAGAAATTATTAAAACCGTGCAGTACTCGCAGTGGCTCGATAACTTATTTGACACCAAAGTGAGGGCACGAATTCAGGCTCGAATAGAGCGCCTTGCATGAGGCAATCCAGGAGACTCAAAATCGGTTGGAGAAAAAGTATTTGAGATGAGAGTGGACTTTGGCTCAGGCTATCGTATTTACTACACAAAAAAGGGTGTGAAACTAGTTATCTTATTTATCGGCGGCAATAAAAGTACGCAGTCACGGGATATAAAAATTGCACATCGACTAGCAAAAAACTTATAAAGAGCTCCATATGAAAAAAACAATCACTTCTAAATACGATGTTGCAGAGCATCTCCGAACGCCGCAGGAAATGGCCGCATATTTAGAGGCCTGCATTGAAGAGGCAGATGGTGATGCCGCATTTATAGCCAAAGCATTAGGTGATATTGCTCGCGCAAAAGGAATGACTGAAATTGCACGTGATTCTGGCCTCTCCCGAGAAAGCTTATATAAAGCCTTATCAGGTGATCGTGTACCTACTTTTGATACTGTACTGCGGGTAATGACTGCTCTAGGCCTTAGTATTCACGTCACAGCTGGGCAAGAGAATTAACAAACGCGGAGATTGACCCCCGTTATTTTGAGGCTGGCTTAGCGCCCGAACGCGGAGTCAAGATAGTGGGATAGGACACTGCCCAGGTCTCAGGGTAGTCGCGGCTGTAATGCAGTCCCCTACTCTCACGGCGCAATAAGGCTGAGCGTACGATGAGTTCAGCACACTCTAATAAGTTACGCAACTCAATTAAGTCGCGCGTTACCTTAAAGTTGCTGTAGTACTCCTGCACTTCATTGCGCAAGAGCTCAATGCGATGCAATGCCCGCTCGAGGCGCCGATTGGTACGCACAATACCCACGTAGTTCCACATGAGCGAACGCAGCTCATCCCAGTTGTGCGCAATGACGACCTGCTCATCGGCATCCTCGACTTGGCTTTCATCCCAAAATGGCAGTGGGGGCAATGACGGTGTTTGTGCCTGTGCAATGTCACTGGCTGCTGCCTTGCCAATCACCACGCACTCCAATAAGGAATTACTCGCCAAGCGATTGGCGCCATGCAGGCCGGTGTAGGTTGCCTCGCCCACCGCATAGAGTCCGGGTAAATCTGTTTTGCCATGCAAGTCGGTAACAACACCGCCGCAGGTATAGTGGGCTGCCGGCACCACGGGTATGGGCTCTTTCGTAATATCCAAACCCAGGCTTAAGCAGCGCGCATAGATCATCGGGAAATGCTCTTTGATGAAGGCTTCGCCCAAGTGCGTTGCATCAAGATTGACGTAATCGAGGCCGTGTTTTTTCATTTCAAAATCGATGGCACGGGCTACGATGTCACGCGGCGCCAACTCATTGCGTTTATCGTGCTGCGGCATAAAGCGCGTTCCATCCGGTAGCTTCAGTAAACCGCCCTCACCGCGCAGCGCTTCCGTAATTAAGAAAGTACGATCGCTAGGGTGATACAAACAGGTTGGATGAAACTGAATGAACTCCATATTCCCCACGCGGCAACCCGCACGCCAGGCCATGGCAATGCCATCGCCGGTAGCGGTATCAGGATTGCTGGTGTAGCGATAGACCTTACCAACACCGCCCGTTGCTAAAACTACGGACTTCGCCGCAATGGTTTCAACATGATTGGTATTGATGTCCAGCGCATAGACACCGTAGCAGCGGTTGGGGCGATTGCGCTTTTCTTTAGCGCTGAGGTGGCGGTTGGTAATGATATCCAGTGCAATCCAATGTTCCAAAATGGTGATATTGGAATTGGCGCGAGCATGATCGAGCAAGACCTCATGAATCGCCTTCCCGGTCGAATCCGCTGCATGCGCAATGCGCCGCTGACTATGCCCGCCCTCCCGCGTCAGGTGCAAACCCATGGGGCCATCTTTATCGGTCGTAAAAGGCACCCCTTGATCGACTAGCCACTGAATCGCTGCGGCACTTTCTTCGGCAATGTAACGGGCGGTAGATTCCACTACCAAGCCGGCTCCCGCATTCAGGGTATCGCTCACATGCGCATCAATGCTGTCATGTTCTTTATCGACTACCCCGACAATGCCGCCCTGCGCCCAGGCTGTAGCGGATTCGGAGAGACCACGCTTAGCCATCAAGAGTACTTTTTGCGTCTTGGCTAAATCCAGGGCGACCGTCAGTCCTGCTAGGCCGGCGCCAATAATGAGAACGGGTAATTCTGCTGCATTCCTTTGTGTAGGGGCGTCGGCTGGCGTGACTTGGGTAGACATCCATTCATTTTACGGCGCAAGCCGTGTTCATGCAGCATTCTCAATAAAAGAAAAAGGCCTCGCTATGAACGAGGCCTTTGATCTGACTTTCTAGCTTTCACTAGCTCATTTGCGAATGCCAACTCATCACGCTGGGATTGCTGCCTTGCTTTTTGGGTCATTGGTGCCATACCCAATTTCCTTGGCTGCCTGACCACCCTTGGTTAACTTGACAGCGCAATACTTGAACTCCGGAATCTTGCCGACTGGATCAAGCGCTGCGTTCGTAATGAGGTTGGCAGCCGCTTCATAGTAAGCAAACGGAATAAAGATCACGCCGCGTGGCGTGCCATCATCACGGCGTACATGAATACCCACCTCGCCGCGGCGTGAGGCAACGGTGATTACATCACCTGCCGTTACACCTAGCTGCGTCATGTCAGCACCGTTCATCGACACGGTAGCCATCGGCTCAATCGCATCAAGTACCGTAGCACGGCGCGTCATACTACCGGTATGCCAATGCTCTAACTGACGACCCGTGATCAATACAAACGGATATTCTGCATCGGGACGCTCATTTGCTGGAATGATATCGGCAGGAACTAATTTCACCTTGCCATCCGGAGTTGGAAAATGATCATCAAATACGATCGGACGACCGGGATCTTCTTCGGATAGGCAGGGATAGGTCACGCTGGATTCTCTTTCCAGCCGCTCCCACGTAATTCCGTTGATCGCGCCATGCATTGCTTGACGCATTTCCTCATAAACTGCTGCCACACCCGCTTCAGGGCCTGTGTAGTTCCAGCTCAAGCCCATGCGCTTGGCAATTTCTTGAATGATCCACAAATCGGGCTTGGCATCGCCTGGCGGATTGACGGCGCGCTTACCCATCTGCACCATGCGATCGGTATTGCTGACCGTACCCGCCTTCTCGGGCCAAGCACTCGCAGGCAACACCACGTCTGCCAACAGCGCAGTTTCAGTCATGAAAATATCCTGCACCACCAAATGCTCGAGGGATGCCAATGCATGACGGGCATGATTCAGATCGGGATCGCTCATCGCGGGGTTCTCACCCTCGACGTACATGCCGCGAATCTTATGGGGGTCGCTATCCGGCGCTGTGATCTTGTGCATGATCTCAACTACCGTGTAACCAGGCTTGTTATCTAGCTTAGTACCCCAGAAATCCTCAAACCAGGCATGAGCAGCATCGTGATCAACCCGCTGGTAATTAGGGAACATCATCGGAATAAGGCCTGCGTCACTCGCACCCTGCACGTTATTTTGGCCGCGCAAAGGATGTAAACCAGAGCCTGGCTTACCAATTTGACCGGTAATGCTCACGAGCGCAATTAAGCAACGGGCATTGTCGGTGCCGTGAATGTGCTGACTGACGCCCATACCCCACAAAATCATCGCAGACTTAGTGGTAGCAAACTCACGCGCAACCTCCCGTAAGGTTTCTGCCGGAATACCGCAAATTGGCGCCATCGCTTCCGGGCTATAGCCCTTGATGTTTTCTTTTAAGGCTTCAAAGTTATTCGCACGATCGCGAATGAAGTTCTCATCGCACAAACCCTCTTCAATGACGGTATAAATCATCGCATTGAGCATGGCCACATCGGTATCGGGCTTAAACTGCATCGTGCGCCAAGCGTGTTTACCAATATCGGTAATACGCGGATCGCAGAGCACAATCTTGGCACCCCGCTTAGCGGCATTTTTGAACCAAGTGGCAGCAACTGGATGATTGGCAGTCGGGTTCGATCCAATCAAAAAGAGCAGGCTGGAATGTTCCACATCGTTCACCTGATTACTCACTGCGCCCGAACCGACACCTTCGAGCAATGCAGCTACGCTGGATGCATGACATAAGCGGGTGCAATGATCGACGTTATTGCTACCAAAGCCAGTACGCACCAGTTTTTGAAATAAATAGGCTTCTTCGTTACTGCCTTTGGCTGAACCAAAACCCGCCAATACCTTGTTGCCGTATTGGTCTTTGAGTTTTTTGAGGCCGCCGCCAGCAAACTCCAACGCTTCTTCCCAGCTAGCCTCGCGGAAAATACTCGACCAGTCTTGTGGGTTCTGAATCGCATGCTCGTCTTTTGCTACGCCTGGCTTTCGAATCAAAGGCTTGGTTAAGCGCTGTGGATTATGAATGTAATCCATACCAAAGCGGCCCTTCACGCAAAGGCGATTGTGATTCGCTGGGCCGTCACGGCCTTCTACGCTGACAATCTTTTCGTCTTTGACGTTATAGGTAATTTGGCAACCGACACCGCAGAATGGGCAGACCGAATCCACCTTGCGATCCACGGTTTGCGAACCGATTAAGCCTTTGGGCATCAATGCCCCCGTTGGGCAAGCCTGAACGCACTCACCGCAGGCCACGCAGGTGCTCTCGCCCATCGGATCGCTTAAGTCAAACACGATCTCGCTGTGCGAACCGCGCATCGCATAACCAATCACGTCGTTGACTTGCTCTTCACGGCAAGCGCGCACGCACCGATTACATTGAATACAGGCATCCAAATTGACCGCCATTGCCGGATGCGAAATATCTGCAGCCGGCTGTTTACGACGTAGCGCCTTTAGTTCTGGTCGAACCTGAACATCCAGACGCGTAGCCCAAGTGCTCAGTTCGCCGTGTTGTTGTTGGCGCTGTTCTTCGTCGCTGTCTCCTACCCACTTATACCCTTCATCTGGCATGTCCGATAACAACATTTCCAGTACTAATTTTTGACTCTTGAGTGCACGCTCGCTATTGGCTTTAACGTCCATACCCGGCGTTGCGCTGCGGCAGCAGCTGGGCGCTAAAGTGCGCTCACCGTTGATCTCGACTACGCATGCACGGCAATTACCATCGGCGCGGTAACCGTCTTTAAAACACAAATGGGGAATATCCACCCCATGGCGTTTAGCTGCCTTGAGGATGGTCTCACCCTCGTACGAAATAATCGTCTTTCCGTCTAGCTTGAACTCAACGGTTTGTAACTGGAG
Organism: Polynucleobacter sp.; assembly: GCA_044338365.1. GTDB lineage: Bacteria > Pseudomonadota > Gammaproteobacteria > Burkholderiales > Burkholderiaceae > Polynucleobacter. Next base: position 10,194 of record JBIILR010000010.1, read on the forward strand.
TTCGTTTGGAGTTACAGGGGCGTTCATTTAAGCAACCTCTTCTGGGAAGTACTTCGCAATGCAGCGAATCGGATTAGGGGCTGCTTGGCCAAGGCCGCAAATGGAGGCATCCACCATCACGACGGCTAGATCTTCTAAGGTGGACTTATCCCATGACTTGGCTTGCATGAGCTCCGCTGCTTTACTGGTACCGACGCGGCATGGGGTGCATTGACCACAACTCTCATGCTCAAAAAAGTGCATGACGTTCAACGCTGCATCGCGCGCCTTGTCTTTGTCGCCAAAGACCATGACTGCAGCAGAGCCGATGAAACAACCGAAGGGCTGCAAGGTATCAAAGTCCAGTGGAATGGTATTCAGGGTAGCCGGCAAAATACCGCCCGAGGCTCCGCCGGGCAAATAGCCATAGAAGCGGTGGCCGTCTTGCATGCCGCCGCAATATTCATCAATCAGTTCCTGAATGGTGATGCCGGCCGGGGCCAATTTGACACCGGGCAACTTCACGCGGCCGCTGACGCTAAAGCTGCGTAGGCCTTTGCGATCATGGCGACCATAGCTGCTGAACCACTGTGGGCCGCGCTGCACAATGTCGCGCACCCAATACAAGGTCTCAAAGTTATGCTCTAAAGTTGGGCGACCAAACAGGCCCACTTGCGCAATGTACGGTGGGCGCATGCGGGGTTCACCGCGCTTGCCTTCAATGCTCTCGATCATGGCTGACTCTTCGCCGCAAATGTACGCGCCTGCACCGCGGCGCAGCTCTATCAATGGCAACTTACATGGAGGATTGGCTTGCAGCTTGGCGATTTCATGCTCGAGGATCTCGCGGCAACCGTGGTACTCATCACGCAAATAGATATAACAGGCATCAATGCCAACCACATTGGCGGCAATCAGCAAACCCTCTAAGAAGCGATGGGGATCGCGCTCTAAATAGGTACGGTCTTTAAATGTGCCGGGCTCACCTTCGTCGATGTTGACCGCCATCAGTTTCGGGGCGGGCTGATCTTTGACAATGCGCCACTTCCGTCCCGCCGGAAAGCCTGCGCCACCTAAGCCGCGCAAACCAGAGTCTTCCATGGCTTTGATGATCTGCTCGCCATCGCGTTTGCCACTGGCAAGTTCTGCAGCCAAGGCGTAACCGCCTTTGGCGCGGTAGATTTCATAGCCGACATAATCGGGTGATACAGCTTGATTATGGCCTTGGGGTGATACGCCTTTTTCTGCCAGGTCGGCTGGCTCGAAATTACCGCTATCGCTGGCGAGTGGATGGGATAACTGTTGGTTGGCCACTGCTGCCGCAACCGTCTCTGCGGTAGCGAATAAAACCGGGTATTGGTGCACTACGGCTACTGGCGCTTGCTCACAGCGGCCAAGGCATGGCGCTGCAATCACCTTGACTTTTGGATTACCTAAGATCTCAGGCAAACGGCTTAAGAGTGTTTTTGCACCAGCGAGTTCGCATGACAGCCCATCGCACACACGTACCGTGATGTCGGCAACCGGATCATCGCCGCGGACCACTTCAAAGTGGTGGTAGAAAGTGGCCACTTCGTACACCTCTGCCATCGGCAAATTCATTTCTTTGGCGAGGGCGACCAAATGGCGATCATGCAATGCACGGTAGGTGTCATTTAATTTGTGTAAGTGTTCGATTAAGAGATCACGGCGGTGTGGCGCCTCACCAATCAGCTGGCGCACTTCTGCAATCGATGCATCGTCAGCTTGACGGCCCTTTAACTTGCTTTTGCGCCGAATGGTTTCCCGTAAATCATTGACCGTCGCTAGTGCAACAGCTTCGACCGCTTCGGATGGCTTGGGGTGATTCATAGTTTGATCTCTAATCTCGGTTGGAAACAGCCCTGCGCAGGCGCAAAACCATTTCGTTTGCATGATTTTGGTGGATTTATAAGAGCAAGTCCTTGACGGCGCTCAAGAGCCTTTTGTGGGGGTAATAATACGGGTTTACCCTAATTAGGGTGAACGGCAAGGATTTAGATCACACCAGTCTTTGGCGTCAAATCCGATGGACGGCTGTAGTCCATATTGCGCTCACGCACGCGTGCCCGAAAGCAGTCCTCGTAGCCAGCACTACCGATACTCCAACCGATGGAGGTGCAATCGTCGCTCGCAGCAGACTCCACCGTACCGCAGCCGCTCAAACTGAGGGCGATCAAAGCAGCTAATAAGAGGCGCGAAAAAAGGGATAGATTCATTAGGGCAAGTCTATCACCCCGGAAGGTGCTCTGACCTACTTTGCACCTAAGGCAATTTCAAGGGGAATGCCCTCGCGATCGGCCGTAACCGCTTTGGGCGAACCCAAGCGAATGCGTTCCCCTAGGGCTGGATTGGATTTGAGCATCGTTTCTTGCGCTACGCGCGCACGCGCATCGCCCAAAGCCTGCAACTGAGCATCATTCACCGCAAAATGGGTAATGAGTTCTTGGCGCAATTGCTGGTAGCGCTCCACGGTATCTGGCAAGGTCAAGATCCGCTGGGTTAACTTAATACGACCGATCTCCGTTGCATAGGCTGATTTAATGCCTGCTTGGATGCGCTTATCGGAGAGGCTTGGCACGGGCAGCGGCGCGTTGTCCTCTAACTTAAATCCCGATGCCGCCAGAATAGCTCGATCCGCTCTTGCCCGCGCCAACTCCTGACGATCCAATTGAGGATCATAAGTACCAATTAGCGTAATCGTGGCATGCGGTCGCTTGACGAGTAAGTCACTGAATTGCGTAAACCGCTCTTCGTCTGCGGGCAAGAATGCGGCCTCACCGGCAATAGCATAAATCGCTGGATTCCCCTGCATACCCAGTAAAGACGCAAGCGCGCGAAATGGCGCCGTCACCACATTTGTCAGTACAGTGCGGACGGCCTGCCAAACCAGTCCAGCCGCACTGAACGCCGGCGAATTGACATTGCCAGCAATGTCGATCTTCACATCAATCACGTCATCCGAGTCTTCCAGCAAAGCAACTGCCAAACCCAAAGGCAGGCGCTTCCCCGTGAATTCCGGTACCTCCTCGCCGAGCTCAATCTTTTTAATCACAAAGCGATTTTGACCCTTGAGTTGCCCTTCAATCGATTTGTAATTGAGTGTGAGATCGAGTCGGCCACCTAAGATATGACGACCAGCAAACGCCATGAAATAGGGATTGGAGTCGCTTAAAGGAAGATTGCGAAATTGCAACTGCAGATCGTGATTGAGGCGCGGATCATCAAAAGCCATTTGCCCGGTCGCACGCATACTGCCCGACTCCGCCACAACCCCATCCAGGGCTACCGACGCAAAGTGACCTGGCTCATTGCTGATGCCCAAAAGTGATCCCTTGAGCTTACGAATCGCTACTTGCACCTTGGGCTTGATTGCCAGATCTGTAAACAATACATTGGCATCGCGTAATTGCACCGAGCGCAGATCAAGCGTAAATAGGCTGGGCTCTTTTGCTGCTGCACTGGGGCTTGCATTTTTTTCTTCAGGTACCTTGGCTTGCTCTGCAGTTTTAGCAGGGGTTTCAGTTACGGTCAGCTCGCTATCACCGCCCTTCATAAATAAGCGCCGAAAATTAGAAAAGCCCTTCTCATTAATTTCGTATTGAATCTGGGGTTGCAGCAATGCCAGCTCATGGACTGACAAATGACTGCGACCATCGTTGAATTTTTTAAACTGCAACTGCTCAACTTTGGCTTCTTTCCATGCCAGCAGTGGTGTTGTCACGTTTGATTCGCGCACAAATAAGTTTGGTACAAGCAAATCACCTTTGATAGACCATGCCGATGGCTCTAAGCTAAATTGCAGCGACCCATTTAGGATGCCACTTTGCATAACCAATGGTTTGTTGCTGGGCAAAAAAGACATCAATGAAATCAGTGGCAATTGCTCTAACTGAATAGTGCCGGAAAGTGCATTGCTTGACGCGCCTAGAAGCCATCGCGATGTGATTTTTGCGGCATCTAGTGCGGCCGCCAGATCAATCGCCAAGAGATCGCCCTCGCCCGCCCTAACCCCGCCCGCCAAATGTGCGCGCCCAACCTGAATGCGCTGCGTCGAATTGGGTAAGCGGATATCGAGCTTACCCAGATCAATTTGGTAGTCACCCTCGAGGGTATCCTGCTTGCCCTCCTTGCTAAAGTTCGCCAGGTCACGTAATTCCAATCCAATCGGACCAAAATCATGGCGGTAGCGATTGGGCTGATCGTCTAGCGATAAGCGTAAACCAGCTACACCAAAGCGCCTTAGCTCTATTTTTTTAGGGGGCGATGCTGGATCGCTTGGTGGGATCGCCTTACTTACCGAAGCTGCAAAGGTTTGCCAATTCCAAAGACCAGGCTTGCCCGACTGCAACGGTCGCTCTACATAAAACTGCGGATCGCTTAATTGAATTTCCCGAATGCCAATGCGGCCCGCAACTAAGGCAGGCAGATCCAATTGCAGTACGCCACGGCGTAGCGTAAATAAGGGAATGGCGTTTGCTTGGCGACTCGATAGCTTGACTTCATCCAATTCGAGTCGCAACTGAAATGGCGCAATGCGCAGATCGCGGTACTCGATGCGGTAGCCAATCTTGGCACTATAGCCCTCAATCGATTGCTTTACATAATGAACGCCCCAGGTCACGGCTAGCAACCAAAATGCGGCAATCAATCCAAGCAGGCTGAGTATGGAATACCGCAGCCACGTTGAACGATAGAGGGATTGAATTCGTGTTGCCATAGGATTCATTATCAAACAAATTGAAGTGACTAAACCCGCCCACAGATTCAGCTGTCGTTTATCTCTCTAGGGAAAATAAAAAAGCCCTCGCGATGAGGGCTTAGTGATGCTGGCGGAGAGGGCGGGATTCGAACCCGCGGTAGGTTTAACCCTACGCACGCTTTCCAGGCGTGTGACTTAAACCGCTCATCCACCTCTCCGGAATGTTGGATTATACGACCCAACGATTAAGCGACCTGTTAAAACTAGAAATTTCTCAAATTTGGAGTTTTAAAAACAAAAAAGAGAATCAAATGTTTAAATGCTCCAATCAATAAAGAGATTTATCAGCCCCTTTTGCTTATGGGGCTTAAGCAAATTAGCCTCGCTGCAAGACCATTAAAATAATGGCTTATGTCGATCAATTACAACCCTAAAGTTGGTGAAATTTTAGAATGCGATTTTGGAAACTTTGTTTCACCACCGCTCCACCCGATATACAACGGCCTAATTAGTCCGGAGATTAGAAAACGTAGAATGGTTGTTGTGATGAACGGCAAGTTGCCAAATGGCTGCTGTTTGGTTGTGCCAATTTCATCTAATTTTAATTTAAGCGCTGTTGAAAGAGGTTTTCACATTTACCTCAAACCAACCATTTTTGATGGCACAGGATTTGATGATGGCTTTCGTAACAGATGGGCACTCAGTGAATGCATTACTCACGTAAGCAAAAAACGACTGTTTCGAATGTTTAACAACCAGGCTTTGGTGGAGAAAAAGCTTGAGCGAGAACTGGTTAGCGAAATTCATCGCTCTATTATTAAAACCGTGAACGCGCAATCATTATTGACTTGATTGCGTTTACTTTACTGAGTTACAATATTAGTATTGCCCTAGAGGTCTTAGCACTAGTTTGTGAAGTAATCGTTGTTGAAAAGCCCGCTCACGCGGGCTTTTCTTTTTGAGCATTGATGCAACAGAACTGCGTGCTTACAGTGCTTGCTTGAGCTGATCCAAAATGGCTGGATTCTCTAAGGTCGAGGTATCTTGCGTCACCTCCTCACCTTTGGCAATCACACGCAACAAACGACGCATGATCTTGCCGGAGCGCGTCTTCGGTAAGTTGTCGCCAAAGCGCACATCTTTGGGTTTGGCGATCGGGCCAATTTCTTTACCGACCCAATTACGCAATTCCATCGCCAGCTTCTTCGCATCATCACCCGTTGGACGGCCACCTTTCAGAACAACGAAAGCGCAAATCGCCTCACCGGTCATCTCATCGGGACGACCAACAACAGCGGCCTCAGCAACCAGGGGATTAGCAACCAAGCAGGATTCAATTTCCATGGTACCCATGCGGTGGCCAGAAACGTTCAGCACGTCATCAATGCGGCCGGTAATCGTGAAGTAGCCTGTGTCTTTATTGCGGATCGCACCATCGCCTGCAAGGTACAAAGTGCCGCCTAACTCTTCTGGGAAATAGGCTTTAACGAAGCGATCGTTATCACCCCAAATCGTGCGGATCATCGAAGGCCATGGGCGCTTCACTACTAAGATGCCACCACTGCCGTTCGGCACGTCTTGCCCTGCTTCATCCACAATCGCTGCCATGATGCCGGGCAGCGGCAAGGTGCAGGAGCCTGGAACCATTGGGGTTGCGCCAGGCAATGGAGAAATCATATGCCCGCCGGTTTCGGTTTGCCAGAAGGTGTCCGCAATGGGGCAGCGCGAACCGCCGATGTTCTCGTAATACCACATCCAGGCTTCTGGATTAATTGGCTCACCAACCGAGCCCAAAAGACGTAAGGATGACAAATTGTAATTTTTGGGATGCACGGTGTCATCCACACTGGCTGCTTTAATTAAAGAACGAATCGCAGTCGGTGCGGTGTAGAAAATCGTTGCCTTGTGTTTTTGAATGGTGTCCCAAAAACGACCTGCGTTGGGATAAGTCGGTACGCCTTCAAACACAATCTCGGTACAACCCACAGCAAGCGGGCCATAGGTAATGTAGGAATGTCCTGTAACCCAACCAATATCGGCAGTGCACCAGAAGACATCGCTGGGCTTGATATCAAACGTCCATTTCATGGTCAAAATGGCCCAGAGCAAATAGCCGCCCGTCGAGTGCTGTACACCCTTTGGCTTGCCGGTCGAACCAGATGTGTACAAGACGAATAAGGGGTGCTCGGCGCTTACCCACTCTGGCTCACAGGTCTTGGCCTCACCGGCTACAACCTCATGCATCCAAGAATCGCGCCCTGCTGTCATCGCAATGTTGCCACCGGTGCGTTTGTAAACAATCACGTTCTTGACTTTTTCGCAGTCGCCCAAGGCGAGTGCCTCATCCACAATCACTTTTAATGGCAAGGCTTTGCCACCGCGCATTTGCTCGTCGGCAGTAATGACCGCAATCGCACCTACGTCGACGATGCGCTCCTGCAATGATTTTGCGGAGAAGCCGCCAAACACAACCGAATGGGTTGCGCCAATGCGGGCACACGCCTGCATCGCCACAACGCCTTCGATTGACATCGACATGTAAATGATGACGCGATCGCCGGACTTGATGCCCATCTTGCGCATCGCGTTCGCAAACTGGCACACGCGTGCATGCAAATCGCTGTAAGTAACGTTCGTTACTTTGCCGTCATCGGCCTCAAAAATAATGGCGGTTTTTTGGGCGTTGCCATTTTCTAAATTGCGATCCAGGCAGTTATAGGAGGCATTCGTTAAGCCATCTTCAAACCATTTGTAAAACGGTGGATTGGTCTCATCCAAGACTTTGGTGAAGGGCTTTTTCCAATAGAGGTTTTCACGGGCGAGACGCGCCCAAAATCCCTCGTAATCTTTTTCCGCCTCTGCGCAGAGGGCGTTATAGGCATCCATTCCGGGTACGGCAGCATTTTTAATAAAATCGCTTGGGGGATTAAAAATCCGATTTTCATGCAATAACTGTTCCATGCTGTCCTACCTTTTATTTAAATGACAATAATTACCACCCTGCATAATTCATGCAGAATAGCGTAAATCCACTCTCTTTCCTTCTAAGATAAGGGAAATACAGGGTGAATTGCTCTATGGCAAACCCTTAAAATAGACAAAACTATCAAAATCGACCTTATTTTATGACCTATATCAAACAAGAAGACCTCATTCAAAGCGTTGCCGACGCGTTTCAATACATCTCCTATTACCATCCAGTCGATTTTATTCAGGCCATGGGCAAGGCCTACGAACTGGAAAAAGGCGAGGCGGCAAAGGACGCCATTGCCCAAATTCTGACGAATAGCCGGATGTGCGCCGAGGGGCATCGTCCGCTCTGCCAAGACACCGGCATTGCGGTGGTCTTCTTAAAAGTGGGCATGCAGGTGCAATGGGGCGATGCCACCATGAGCGTCACGGATATGGTGAATGAAGGCGTGCGCCGCGCTTACCTCAATCCCGACAATATGCTGCGCGCTTCGGTTCTTACTGATCCTGCTGGCAAACGCAAAAATACGGGCGACAACACCCCTGCTGTGATCCATTATGAAATCGTCCCGGGCGATGGCATTGAAGTGATTTGCGCAGCTAAGGGCGGCGGCTCGGAGAACAAAGCCAAGATGATCATGCTCAATCCATCCGATTCGATCGTCGACTGGGTGATGAAAACCATTCCCACCATGGGCGCTGGCTGGTGCCCACCGGGTATTCTGGGTATTGGTATTGGTGGCACCCCTGAAAAAGCGACCTTACTGGCCAAAGAGGCCTTGATGGGATCGGTTGATATTCAGGAGCTGATTGCCCGTGGCCCGCAAAATCGCATCGAAGAGCTGCGCCTCGAGATCTATGAAAAAGTAAATCAACTCGGTATTGGCGCCCAGGGCCTTGGTGGCCTATCTACTGTCCTAGATGTCAAAATTTTGGACTACCCTACCCACGCTGCCTCATTGCCTGTAGCGATGATTCCGAATTGCGCAGCGACGCGGCACATTCACTTTCATTTGCATGGCGATGGTCCCGCTAAATTAGAGGCGCCCTCCCTGGCGGATTGGCCGGACGTCACCTGGACTCCCGATATTGAAAAATCCAAGCGGGTCGATTTAAATACCCTTACTCCGGCCGAAGTGGCCAGCTGGAAGCCGGGCGATCGTTTACTCCTCAACGGAAAAATCCTCACGGGGCGGGATGCTGCGCACAAACGCATTCAGGACATGCTGGCCAAGGGTGAGGCCTTGCCGGTGAGTTTTAAAAACCGGGTGATCTATTACGTCGGCCCAGTCGATCCGGTACGCGACGAAGCCGTTGGTCCTGCTGGCCCCACCACCTCCACCCGTATGGATAAATTTACGGAGATGATGTTAGCCAAAACGGGTTTGATTGCGATGATTGGAAAAGCCGAGCGTGGCCCAGTCGCGATTGAAGCGATCAAGAAGCACCAGTCGGCGTATTTGATGGCAGTCGGCGGCGCCGCGTATTTAGTCTCCAAAGCAATTAAGACATCGAAGGTCGTTGGCTTTGCCGATTTAGGCATGGAAGCGATTTATGAATTTGATGTGCAAGATATGCCGGTGACGGTTGCAGTGGATTCGAAGGGGACATCGATGCACCACGAAGGGCCAAAAGATTGGCAAGCGCGGATTGGAAAAATCCCCGTCGTCGTCGCGTAACTTTTTAGGCGTCCATTGGCACTCATCGGGGTATTTGATTCGGGCGTAGGAGGCTTGTCCATTTTGGATGAGGCTCTGCGGCAGCTGCCCGATCACGATTACCTCTACTTTGCTGACAGCGCCAATGCCCCTTACGGCGAAAAGCCCCCGGAATGGATTGCAGAGCGAAGCCTCGCTGTATGCCAGTCTCTAGCCAAGGCAGGCTGCCACGCGATCGTAGTTGCCTGCAATACCGCAACTGCGGAAGCCATTCAACACATTCGGGCAGAGCTGAAGGCGATTCCGATCATTGGGGTCGAGCCTGGAATTAAGCCGGCGGCACTGCAGAGCCAAAAAGGCCTGGTGGGTGTATTGGCCACAGAAGCAACCCTCAAGAGCGATAAGTTCAACGCCCTGCTTGCCACTTTGCCTGGCGATTGCCGTTTTATTAAACAAGCAGGAGCCGGTCTTGTGCCGCTGATTGAGTCGGGTCAATTGCACGCCCCAGAAACGGCCGCCCTGCTTGCCCACCATTTACAGCCCATGCGTACCGCCGGAATTGATACGCTTGTTTTAGGCTGTACCCACTATCCGTTTTTAATGCCATTGATTTTGAATCAATTGGGGTCAATGGTGTTGATAGTGGATACCAGCGAAGCGGTAGTCCGTCAGTTGGCGCGGCAGTTGGAACTCCATCGCATTCCAAGTGAAACAGCCGGTAGGCGCAGCGTATTACTGCTTAGTACCGCCGATGGTACGCGGCTGCACAACATGGCGATGCAATTGCTACGCAGCGATATGGCCAAACTCAGCATCGATTTCAAAACAGTGGGCCTGGATCCGTCTGCACTATGCCGCTAGCAAAACCAAGCCCTAAAACACACCTGCTATTTACGCGGCAGGAATGGATTGTGATTGCCGTAGTGCTAGCACTGCATGGCATGTTTTTTGTCAGTCTTGATCTCGGACTCGATGTTAAAAATGATCCATCTGAAAACGAAGTGCGCGTGATGGCCAATTTAGTTGCCCCAGCAACGCCTCCGGCTCCGCCCGTGTCCACCCCTCCAACACCGCAGCCAAAACAAGAAGTAAAGCCTAAAACCCAGGCCAAGCCAGAGCCAAAACCAAAAACCCTCGACCCTAGCAGTACGCCGCCCGCCGATGCAAGCCAAGCCAAGGCGGCGGAGAGTCAAACGCCCAATGCAGCCGTTGCCCCAGCCAACAGTCAGGGTACTGCTGGTACGCCGATCCAAACCGATATTGGTAAACTGGTGGTGGTTTATCAGCCGGATGCCGACCCCTACTATCCCTCGTTTTCGAAGCGGGCTGGAGAACAAGGTGAAGTGGTGGT
>JBIILR010000091.1:0-6096 GCA_044338365.1 Polynucleobacter sp.
CCCCACATGGTCTTGAGCATTTCCATGCTTTGATTGAATTCAGGAATGGTTCCAAACATACAGCCTCCAAGTCAGCTTGATGCCGATAAAGTCATTAGAATAGTGGGTTATTAAGATTAACCCCTCTATTTAAACAATGCAATCAAACGGTTCCAATTTGGCATTTACCCGGGGCGGCGAATTACCAGCGCTGCTAAACAAGCGCATCCTGATCTTGGATGGCGCCATGGGAACCATGATTCAGCAATACAAGCTAAGTGAAGCGGATTACCGTGGCCTGCCGGGTAATACCCGCTTTGCCGATCATCCTGGCGATTTGAAGGGTAACAATGAGCTTTTAGTGTTAACGCAGCCCCACATCATTCAAAAAATCCATGAAGATTATCTGGATGCGGGCGCAGATATCATTGAAACCAATACCTTTGGCGCGACTTCAGTAGCGCAAGAAGATTACAAAATGCCAGGCTTGGCTCGCGAGATGAATGAAGCGGCTGCCCGTTTAGCGCATGATGCCTGTGCCAAGTTCAGTACGCCCGAAAAGCCCCGATTTGTGGCTGGCGCAATTGGGCCTACGCCAAAGACAGCCAGTATCTCTCCAGACGTTAATGACCCAGGCGCACGCAACATTAGCTTTGATGCCTTGCGTGATACCTACCGGGAGCAAATTGAAGGTTTGTATGCAGGGGGTGTCGATCTTTTTTTAGTTGAAACGATTTTTGATACCTTAAATGCCAAAGCAGCGATGTTTGCCCTTGATGAATTTTTTGAGGACACCGGCGTTAAGTTACCAGTCATGGTTTCTGGAACAGTAACGGATGCCTCGGGACGTATTTTGTCTGGACAAACAGTCGAAGCGTTTTGGAACAGCTTGCGCCACATTAAGCCACTCACATTTGGTTTGAATTGCGCGCTCGGAGCAGCCTTAATGCGCCCCTACATTGCGGAGTTAGCGCGAATCTGCAACACCGCAGTCTCGTGTTACCCCAATGCAGGCCTGCCAAACCCCATGAGCGATACCGGCTTTGATGAGACGCCCGAAATTACTTCTGCGCTGGTCGATGGCTTTGCTAAAGATGGATTAGTTAATTTGGTGGGCGGCTGCTGTGGAACTACGCCGGATCACATTCGTGCAATTGCCAATGCAGTCGCAAAACGTAAGCCACGGGTGTTTTACCGTGAGCCCGAAGCAGAGCTAGCAGAATGAGCAAGCGAGTGATTGCTCCAATGCGTTTGTCTGGCCTCGAGTCGTATAACGTCAGCCCAGTAGTCGGGTTCGTCAATATTGGTGAGCGTACCAACGTGACCGGATCGAAAGCCTTCTCGCGCATGATTTTGAATAATCAATTTGATGAGGCCCTGGCAGTAGCGCGACAGCAGGTTGAAAGTGGCGCGCAGATTATTGATATCAATATGGATGAGGCCATGCTCGATTCAGAGGCAGCCATGGTACGCTTTCTGAATCTCATCGCATCCGAGCCCGATATCGCTCGCGTACCCATCATGATCGACTCATCCAAGTGGAGCATCATCGAAGCGGGTTTGAAGTGCGTCCAAGGTAAGCCCATCGTCAATTCAATTTCTTTAAAAGAAGGTGAGGACGCATTTCGGCATCAAGCCAAGCTGATTCGTCGCTATGGCGCTGCATCGGTTGTTATGGCATTTGATGAAAAGGGGCAGGCAGATACCTATCAACGCAAAATAGAAATTTGCCAGCGTTGCTATCGCATACTAGTTGACGAGCTGGATTTTCCGGCAGAAGACATTATTTTTGATCCCAATATTTTTGCGATTGCTACTGGGATTGAAGAGCACGATAACTACGCGGTCGATTTTATAAATGCAACGCGCTGGATTAAAGAAAATTTACCGGGCGCAAAAGTCAGTGGCGGCGTTTCCAATGTGAGCTTTTCATTCCGCGGCAATGATCGTGTTCGTGAAGCCATTCATACGGTCTTTTTGTACCACGCGATTCAGGCAGGCATGGACATGGGCATTGTCAACGCTGGCCAACTTGGGGTCTATGCTGACTTAGACCCAGAGTTGCGTGAGCGGGTCGAAGACATTGTGCTCAACCGCTTTAAAGAAAAAGATGGTCAAACCCCAACCGAGCGTTTATTGGCAATCGCCGATCAATTTAAGGGCGATGGCATTAAGCAAGTCGAGAATCTCGTATGGCGTGAGGCGCCAGTGCGCGATCGCTTAACGCACGCCTTAGTGCATGGCATTACCAACTTTATCTTGGACGACACCGAAGAATTGCGGGCTGACATCATGGGCTCCGGCGGTAGGCCAATTGAAGTGATTGAGGGCCCCCTCATGGATGGCATGAACGTGGTCGGTGATTTATTTGGCGAAGGCAAAATGTTTTTGCCGCAAGTCGTAAAAAGTGCGCGCGTGATGAAGCAGGCCGTAGCGCACCTCATTCCCTATATCGAAGAAGAAAAGCGCTTGCACGTTGCTGCTGGCGGGGAAGCCAAAGCCAAGGGCAAGATTGTGATGGCAACCGTAAAAGGTGACGTGCACGACATTGGCAAAAACATTGTTACCGTTGTGCTCCAATGCAATAACTTTGAAGTGGTCAATATGGGCGTCATGGTGCATTGCGCTGAAATTCTGAGGGTGGCCAAAGAAGAGAAGGCCGATATTGTCGGGCTGTCTGGATTGATTACGCCGTCATTAGAAGAGATGACCTACGTTGCCCAAGAAATGCAGCGTGATCCGTATTTCCGTGACCAGCAATTGCCGCTGATGATTGGTGGGGCAACCACATCCCGTGTTCATACCGCAGTCAAAATTGCGCCGCACTATGACGGCCCGGTCGTGTATGTACCGGATGCGTCACGCTCCGTCTCGGTTGCATCTAGCTTGCTATCGGATGAAAGTGCCAGCAAATTTATTCAAGACTTGCGCGATGACTATGAGCGCATACGTATACAACATGCCAATCGCAAAGTAGCGCCAACCATTTCACTGGAAGCGGCACGCCAAAATCGAGAGAAAATCGATTGGAATGGTTATACGCCAGAGAAGCCGAAATTTATTGGTCGCCGCGTCTTTAAAAACTTTGCCCTGAGTGAGATTGCAAAGTTCATTGACTGGACTCCATTTTTTCAAACCTGGGATTTGGCAGGTAAGTTCCCTGCCATCCTAGAAGATGAGGTGGTTGGCGTTGAAGCGAAAAAAGTATTCGCTGATGCCAAGGCCCTATTGGAGAAGATCGTAAAAGGACAGTGGCTGCAGGCGGATGGGGTAGTTGCATTTTATCCTGCCAACGCAATTGGCGATGATATTGTTTTTTATAGTGATGAAACGCGCGACCATCCGGTATTTGTTTGGCATAACTTGCGTCAGCAATCAGAGCGCCCAGTGGTTGACGGAGTAAGGCGCCCCAATCGTTGCTTGGCAGACTACATTGCGCCGCGCGATTCTGGAGTGGCAGATTACGTCGGCTGTTTTGCTGTGACTACCGGACACGGTGTTGAAAAGAAAGTCGCTGAATTTCAGGCAAAAAACGATGACTACAACGCCATCATGCTTAAGGCATTGGCAGATCGTCTAGCGGAGGCCTTTGCTGAACTCATGCACCACCGGGTGCGAACTGATTTGTGGGGTTATGCCAGCGATGAGGCTTTAACGAATGAGGCCATGATCGATGAGCAGTATCGGGGTATTCGGCCGGCACCCGGCTATCCTGCCTGCCCAGCCCATGAAGTCAAGCGCGATATGTTGCGCATCGTTGGCGCTGAGGACATTGGGATGACCCTAACCGAGTCATTTGCGATGGATCCGGCATCTAGTGTGAGCGGATTTTATTTAGCACACCCCAATGCGCAGTATTTCAACGTGGGTAAAGTGACGGCCGACCAAGTCGAGGATCTGGCAAAGCGCCGTAATGAATCGATTGAAACGGTGCGCCGGTCGCTGTCTAGCTCTTTAGAGTAATGCTAGGCTTTACACGCCCCAAACTACCGGTTCATTCGCAGCGCAAGCCTGTTTCATGAGTTCCAGGAAGGGGAAGGCGCGCTGCCCTAAGCGGTCAGCTGTGGGCCTCTTCTCATCCGAGTCTGCTGGGGTATCTGGCACGCTACTTTTGGAGACTGCATCGGCCGCAATGGCAGATTCAAGGCGGGCAATAAACTCCGGTAAACGCTCTGCAAGCAAAATGCCGCGTTTCTCTAGGGGATGCTCAAGGATGTCAAAAATACGTTGGCTCAAATCCGAGAGCATGATGACATCAGGGCCCGCTTTACAGTGAAAGTGATAGATCATAATTTAGCTTACCACCTTTAGAGAAGCCCCTATTCATACCTAGGCACTGCGCCTGATAAACTCACTCTTCTATGCTGTTAAATCATAAAAACCAATTAATTGCATCCTTACGTGCTGCCTTGAAGGCCGTCGCAGATGGTCGCGGTATAACAGTAGATGCGCCGATTGAGCCCCGGCTAGAGCGACCCAAAGCAGTGGACCATGGCGATGTTGCTTGCAACATTGCATTGCAAATCGCCAAAGCATGGAATATGAATCCCCGTGAACTAGCCCAAGCCATTGTGGATTCCTTGGGGTCAGACCCCAGTTATGCAAGCTTGATTGAGTCGAGTGAGATTGCAGGTCCTGGATTTATCAATTTCCGCTTAAGCAATGCAGCTAAAACCGAAGTAGTAAGGGCAGTGCTGGATCAGAAAAAAGCATTCGGTAAACGGATGCAGGATGGATCGTCGCGGGCAATGGTTGAATTTGTTTCGGCCAATCCAACTGGCCCCTTGCATGTTGGCCATGGCAGGCAGGCAGCGCTTGGTGATGCAATTGCCAATCTGCTGGCTACCCAAGGGATTGCAGTACACCGTGAGTTTTATTACAACGACGCTGGGGTGCAGATTACGAATTTAGCGGCATCGGTGCATGCGCGTTTGAGCGGACTCAAGCCTGGTGATGCGAGTTGGCCAGAGCAGGCTTACAACGGCGATTACATTGCTGAAATTGCGGAGGCATATAAGACCTCCCCTGAATGCAAGGGCATCGATGATTTAGCGGCGATTCAGCAGTTTGCGGTCGTTTACCTACGCAATGAGCAGGACATCGATTTACGCACCTTTGGCGTTCAGTTTGATTGCTACTACCTAGAGTCATCCTTGTATACCGACGGCAGTGTGGCTCAGATCGTTGCCGACCTGGGATCGGTAGGCAAAACATATGAGGCCGATGGCGCCCTGTGGCTCAGGACAACGGAGGATGGCGATGACAAGGATCGCGTCATGCGCAAGTCCGACGGCACATACACCTATTTTGTGCCTGACGTTGCTTATCACGCAAGCAAGTGGCAGCGTGGCTTTGCCAAAGTAATCAATGTCCAGGGCAGTGATCACCATGGCACCATCGCCCGCGTACGGTCTGGCTTGCAAGGCGTGGCGCAAAAACGCGGCTGGACTATTCCAGTGGATTACCCCGACTATGTTTTGCATAAGATGGTGACGGTGATGCGGCATGGGCAGGAGGTGAAGATTTCAAAACGGGCTGGCTCCTATGTCACCGTACGCGACTTAGTGGAGTGGTCTGGCGGTATTACCGAGTCAATGAATGCGCAAGAGCGGGAATTGGCCTTGCAGCGTGGGCGTGATGCGGTGCGCTTCTTCTTAATTTCTCGCAAAGCCGATACGGAATTTATTTTTGATGTGGATTTGGCACTACAGCAGAATGATGAAAACCCCGTTTTCTATGTGCAATACGCACATGCACGCATTTGCTCAATCTTGCTGCAATGGAGCGGCACCGAAGCCGAGCTACTCAATGCCAATCTTTCTCTTTTGGATAGCAAAGCTTCTGATCATTTGCTGCGCCGCCTTGCGGAGTATCCTGAGATGCTAACGACTGCGGCTACCGAGTTATCCCCACACGCAGTGGCGTTTTATCTGCGCGATTTGGCAGGGGATTTCCATACTTTTTACAGTGCAGACCGGGTTTTGGTGGATGATACAAATCTAAAATTGGCTAGGCTGGCTTTATTGTCGGCAACCCGACAAGTGATTGAAAATGGACTGGCCTTATTGGGTGTATCGGCGCCCAGAAAAATGTAAGATAAGGGTAATGATGAAAAAA
>JBIILR010000092.1:0-6084 GCA_044338365.1 Polynucleobacter sp.
CGACGTCAGTAAACTCAGAGCACCAACCGCTGCTGTACTGAGTGCAATTGATCCTACTGAGCAAGCAGCTGCATTGGCAGCACTTGCCTCAGCCTAATTACGTAATTGATCTATACGGGATGATGGTGACCGCAGACTGGGCAGTCTGGGTTGCGGCTGATTTGGATCGTTTCAATTTGAGTATTGCGTGCATTCCATAACAACAAGTGTCCGATTAAAGGGCTGCCAAAACCAATCAGCACTTGCAGTGCTTGCGCTGCTTGCATCGTCCCGATAATGCCAACCAAAGGGGAGAAGACGCCCATGGTGGCGCAATTGATTTCTTCTGGTGCTTCGTCGGGTGAAAAGATACAGGCATAGCAAGGTGAGTCAGGCCGCTTCACATCAAATACGCTTAGTTGACCATCGAGGCGCAATGCAGACCCAGACACTAAGGCGACACGATGCTTTGCGCAGGCCGCATTAATTAGCTGACGAGTAGCAAAGTTGTCAGTGCAATCTAAAACCACATCGACGGAAGGCAGAATGGAGGCCAAGTTGCTAGCAGTGGCGCGCTCTTGCAGTGAAATAACGTGGATGCTTGGGTTAAGCGCCTCAAGAAAACGCTTACCCGAAGCCACCTTACTGCTGCCCACGCTATTTTGGGTATGCATGATTTGGCGCTGCAAGTTGGTTAACTCAACTGCATCAAAATCCATGAGGGTTATAGTGCCGATACCGGCTGCCGCTAAATAAGGCGCTGCAGCGGAACCCAATCCACCAACACCAATCACCAAGACATGTGATCTGAGCAGTTTTTCTTGCCCCGCAAGATCAATTTCATCCAGCAGTAAGTGCCTGGAGTAGCGCAATAACTGCTCGTCATTCATGGCATTAACTTATTCGAGCTTAGAGGCAGAGCGCTGTACTTCTTTGCCGTCGATGAAGGCAACGGCTTGTTTGAGCATGAAGTCATCGGGGCCACCCAACTCTACGGGTTTTTTGGACCTGTCTTTTTCACGTTCTTCGGCAGTTTTGTTGGCATTCTTTTCTTCAATGCGCTGCAATTCTTCAATCCGGCGTTTTTGGCGATCCAATATTAATTTTTCTTCCGGTGACTGTTTGTTACGCAAGTGCTTTTCACTGTCAATTTCACGCGTAATTAAAACGTCATCGGGGTCGCCATCTTTGTTTTGATCTACCGCGATATCGGGCTTAATGCCGAAGGCTTGAATTGATCGACCTTTGGGTGTGTAGTAGTAGGCAGTTGTGATCTTAAGGGCAGAGTCATTCGAGAGTGGGCGAACGGTTTGCACGGAGCCTTTGCCAAAGGTGGTCTTGCCAATAATGGTAGCCCGCTTGTAATCTTGGAGTGCTCCAGCGACGATCTCAGAGGCAGAAGCGGAGAAGGCATTAACGAGAACTACCATCGGGATCTTCTTAAACAATGGAGGAACAGATGCTAAGGGATCACCTGCTTCACTGAGGCGATACATCGAAGGCGTTGCATTGAAAATTTGGGTAGAATCAGGCGCCTGACCCTTGGTTGAAACAATCACTGCATTGGCTGGCAGGAAGGCCGCCGCAACCCCAACAGCCCCTTGTAGTAAGCCGCCGCCGTTGTTCCGCAAATCTAAGATAACACCTTTTAAATTGGGATTTTTCTCGGCAATTTCACTGAGCTTCTTTGCTAAATCGGGAATGGTACGTTCTTGAAAGCTGGTAATCCGAACCCATGCAATATCTTGATCTACGATTTTGGTTTTGATCGATTGCACTTTAATTTCAGCGCGGGTGATCGTGACTGGAAAACTACGCTCTTCACTTTTTCTAAAAATGGTCAGTGTAATTTTTGTTCCCGGTTTGCCGCGCATGGTGCGGACCGCTTTATCTAGGGTCATGCCACGAACTGGCTTATCATCCAGCCGTGTAATTAAGTCACCCGCTTGAAGGCCAGCGCGCGCTGCAGGACTGTCTTCAATTGGATTGAGTACCTTTACGAGGCCATCTTCGGATGTAATTTCAATGCCAAGACCAGCAAACTTACCCGCGGTCTGCTCTTGCATTTCTGAAAAATCTTTTTTATCCAAATAGGAAGAATGCGGATCTAAACTACTCACCATGCCTTTTACGGCATCGGTCAGCAATTGCTTGTCTTCGATTGGTTCAACGTACTCGCGCTTGATTTGAGAAAACACATTGGATAGGGTACGCAGCTCATCCAGCGGTAGCGTTGTGGCACCTTGTTGCGCTGTGGCAGAAAATTGGATGGTCGCGGCAACGCCGGCGATCAGACCAACAGAAACAAGAGCAAGACTTTTAAATAAATGGCGCATGTGGGAGATAGGGTGTTTTTGCTACTGAATTAAGTATGTCGCCTATTTTGCTCTAGTCTAGGTAAAAATGCTGTTTCGGCTTCAAATCATCGCCCAATTCGTAGACTAGGGGTTTGCCGTTGGGTACATTGACCTTCATGATGTCGGTTTCAGAGCTTCCGTCCAGGAATTTAATCAGCGAGCGGATGCTATTGCCGTGTGCAACCAAAACAACCCGTTTACCTAGCTTCAGTGCAGGCGCAATCGACTCGTTCCACAGCGGCATCACCCGATCAATCGTATCTTTCAGGCACTCACCCAAAGGAATATCACCCTGCTCTAGCTTGGTATAGCGGCGATCGCCGTGGCTGTTGCGCTCATCGCTCAGGTCCAGTAAGGGTGGGCGAATATCAAAGGAGCGGCGCCAAATATGCACCTGCTCCTCGCCGTATTTGGCTGCGGTTTCAGCCTTATTCAAGCCGGTCAGGGCGCCGTAATGCCGCTCATTTAAGCGCCAACTGTGCACCACTGGAATCCACATCAGGTTCATTTCATCTTGAATGTACCAAAGCGTGCGGATGGCGCGGCACAAAACAGAGGTGTATGCAATATCAAACTCATACCCCGCTTTTTTAAGGCTTTTGCCTGCGGCAATGGCCTGATCGATGCCTTTTTGGGTTAAATCCACATCGGCCCAGCCGGTGAAGCGGTTTTCAAGGTTCCAGACAGATTCGCCATGGCGGATAAGGACAAGTTGTTTCATAGAGCCATTCTATAATCTAAAGATGAACTTTTTAATGCAAATCGAAAATATGGCGCTTATTGCGCTTGTATTGGTTACGGGCGTAGCGCTGTTTCTGCCTACATTATCAACGCTAATTATGGGGGGCGGAGTCTCGCCAACCGAAGCCACCACGTGGATCAACCGCAAAAAGGCACAAATTTTAGATGTGCGCCTTGAGGCTGATTTTCAAGCCGGTCACTTGCCCAATGCAAAGCGCATTGCGGAGAATCAAATCGCCTCTGGAATCGATAAGCTCAAATTGGACCGCAAATTACCCGTGATTTTGGTTTGCCAAAGCAATGTTGCCTCACGTGGCCCGATTAAAGCACTGCAGTCTGCCGGATTTACAGAGGTAAAAAACTTAGATGGCGGCGTGCAAGCGTGGACGGCAGCCGGCCTGCCATTGGCTAAAAGCTAAGCTATGCCTTCCGTTCTCATGTACAGCACCCGCGTTTGCCCTTACTGCGTGATGGCTGAAAAGCTGCTGCAGAAAAAAGGGGTGGCGCAATTGGAAAAAATTCTGATTGATGTTGACCCTGCGCAGCGCGAGACCATGATGGCCCGAACCGGACGCCGTACCGTCCCACAAATTTACATTGGCGACCATCATGTTGGTGGCTATGACGACTTGGCTGCCCTTGATCGTGCAGGCAAGTTGGATGCCTTATTGGCTGACCCGATCTAATTTTTTAACGAGAAAGTCCTGTATGAGCGAGCAAATAGCATCCCCAAACGATGGAGCCGGCGAGGCAGTAGAGCCGAGCTTTAATATTCAACGGATTTACCTGAAGGACCTATCGCTGGAGCAACCCAATGCGCCTGCTATTTTGTTGGTGCAAGAAGAGCCACAGATTCAGGTTGAGATTGATGTGAGTGTCGATCCATTGGCTGAAGGTATTTTTGAGGTGGCGTTGATTTCAACCGTGACGGCGCGCGTCGATGGCAAGGTTCTATTCTTGGTTGAAGCAAAGCAAGTCGGTATTTTTCACTTCATACTGATACCGCCAGAGCAGATTGATCCCATGCTCGGTGTAACTTGCCCAACTATTTTGTTCCCATATTTGCGTTCCAATGTGGCTGACATCGTGAGCCGTGCAGGGTTTCAGCCGATCCACCTGAGTGAAATCAATTTCCACAGCCTGTATCAGCAGCGCTTATTGCAGGCTCAAGGGTCTGCCGGAGGTGATGGCAATGAATCGACCCAAGAAAGCAAAATTATTTTGCCCAACTAAACGCTGGATGAGTCACGTAAGATGAATGTGACACTACTGGGGGCGGGTGCATGGGGCACAGCAATGGCTGCGCAAGCGGCCCAGCATTTGCCACCAGGTTCAGTCAGGCTCTGGGCTCGCAGTCCTGAGCAAGCAAAAGCAATGCAGGCGGCGCATCAAAATCAGCGCTACCTTCCTGACATTACATTACCAGCTGCCTTGCAGGTGGAATCTGACTTAAATCACGTATTGGAATTGTTGCGCCCAAGGGATTTGGTCGTTATTGCGACACCGATGTCCGGCTTATCTGAAACGATTGCCTGTGTTTTACAGCAAGCAGCGCACCCCCTCAATATCGTTTGGTTATGTAAAGGCCTAGAGCCAATTACAGCACTTCTGCCGCATCAAGTCGTTGAGCGAGAGCTAGCCAAACACAGTCGCGGTATTGCCCATGCAGTGGGTGCTGTTTCAGGCCCTAGCTTTGCCAATGAGGTAGCGAGTGGTCTGCCATGCGCTTTAACGGTGGCCAGCAAATCAGCAGCATTGTGTCAAGCCGTTCAGGCCGCTTTTCATCATGGCAATATGCGTATTTATGCAAGCGATGATTTGATTGGTGTGGAGCTTGGCGGCGCCGTAAAAAATATTATGGCGATTGCAGCTGGCATCGGCGATGGCTTAGGTTTAGGTCTAAATGCACGGGCTGCAGTGTTAACCCGCGGCCTCGCTGAAATGATGCGGCTGGTTAAGGCCGCTGGCGGAAAGCCGGAAACCTGCATGGGATTGACGGGAGTAGGCGATCTGATTTTGACCGCAACGGGTGATTTATCGCGCAATCGTCGCGTCGGTTTATTGCTGGCTGCAGGACAGTCGCTGCAAACTGTACTGAATAATTTAGGTCATGTCGCGGAGGGTGTTTTGTGTGCCGCCGCAGTAGCTGATTTAGCAAAGCGCCTCAATGTGGATATGCCAATTACCAGCAGTATGTGCGATGTTCTCTCGGGGCAGATTACCGCGCATGAGGCAGTGCAAAGACTGATGGGCCGTGAGCCAAAAACAGAACATTAAATGCCGTATTTAGGCGCCGCCTGTAAAGCCATTTTGTCGCCAGGCCTCATATACCAAGATCGCTACGCTGTTCGATAAATTCAGGCTGCGGCTGTTTTCCCTCATGGGTAGTCGAACCCGGTTTTGCTCAGGGATGGCGTTGCGCACTTCATCGCTGATTCCCCTGGTTTCCGAACCAAAAACAAAATAGTCGTTTTCACTAAAGCGCGCTTTCGCAAAACTACCTTTTCCTTTGGTGGTGAGTGCAAACAGGTGCGTCGCATCTGGCTTAGCCTTGTCTATAAAGTCAGACCAGCTTTTATAGACCAGTAGGTTGGCGAATTCATGGTAGTCCAAGCCAGCCCTGCGCAATTTGGCATCTTCCAATGGAAAGCCCAAGGGCTCGATCAGGTGTAGCGTTGCCCCAGTATTGGCACACAAGCGAATGATATTGCCCGTGTTGGGCGGAATTTCAGGCTCGAATAAAACAACATTAAACATCGCTATAGATCCCTTGAATGGATCCGTGTTTGGGGTCTCAAGGCACGCAATACAACCCAATTTTCAACGGAACGTGCACCATTATCCTTCAGCAAGCTGGCGATCTCATGCAAAGTTGAGCCGGTGGTCATGACATCATCAAATACCACGATCGATTTATTCTGTATTTTTGCTAACGCCTCAGGGTGAATGTAAAACGCATGACGTAATGCGGTCTGCCTATCGAGGCGATTGTGCTCAACTTGATTCG
>JBIILR010000093.1:0-6052 GCA_044338365.1 Polynucleobacter sp.
CTGAGCGCAATGTCCCACCATGATCCACGGGATTCAACATCCTTGGCCGATTCGGGCGAGGACTATGGCCGGTATCTAAATGCAGTATGGGATACCGGTACCGCAGCAAAACCTTTAGCTGGGTTGCGCGTGGGCCTACCAATAGAATTTTTCTCCGAAGGTCTGGCAGATGGGGTTGCAAAGTCGGTGCGCGAGGGCGCAAACCAATTGCAGGCCCTAGGCGCGACCTTGGTTGAAGTCAGTCTGCCAAAAACAAAACTCTCGATTCCGGTTTATTACGTGCTGGCCCCAGCCGAGGCGTCGAGTAATTTAAGTCGTTTTGATGGCGTTCGCTATGGCCATCGTACAAATGAATACCGTGATTTATCCGAGATGTATAAAAAGTCACGGACCGAAGGATTTGGAGCTGAAGTCAAGCGCCGCATCTTAATTGGCAGTTATGTTTTGTCGCACGGTTACTACGACGCCTACTATTTACAGGCCCAGCGCATTCGCCGCATCATCGCTGCCGATTTTCAAACCGCGTTTGCGCAGTGCGACCTCATTCTGGGCCCCGTCACACCAGACGTTGCTTGGAAGTTTGGTGAAAAATCAAACGATCCGCTGCAAATGTATCTGGCTGATATTTATACCTTGTCCACCAACCTAGCGGGCTTGCCAGCGATGAGTGTGCCGTGTGGATTTAGTCAAGGCTTGCCGATTGGCATGCAGCTCATCGGAAATTATTTTTCAGAAGCGCGGCTCTTGCAAGTGGCGCATCAGTTTCAGCAGGCCACCGATTGGCATCTGCGCCAACCGAGCGAGGTGCTGTAATGCAGTGGGAGGTCGTGATTGGTCTGGAGACGCATACCCAACTGCGTACTGCATCGAAAATTTTCAGTGGCGCAAGCACGCAGTTCGGTGCGGACGTCAATACGCAAGCTTGTCCCGTTGATTTGGCTTTGCCCGGCGTACTGCCGGTCTTAAATCGCCAAGCAGTCGAGCATGCAATTCGGTTCGGTTTGGCAATCGACGCGGCAATTGCGCCGGTCAGTATCTTTGCGCGAAAAAATTACTTTTATCCTGATCTTCCGAAGGGCTACCAAATTAGCCAGTATGAAATTCCAGTTGTCTTGGGTGGTCATCTAGAAATAGTGTTTGGCGACACCACGAAAGTCATTGCGTTAACGCGCGCCCATTTAGAAGAAGATGCTGGTAAATCAGTGCATGAGGATTTTATTGGTCCCCATGGTGAGCCCTCCAGCGGCATTGATTTAAATCGCGCTGGTACACCGCTTTTGGAAATTGTGACCGAGCCAGTCATGCGCAGCGCTGCTGAGGCAGTGGCATATGCAAAAACCCTGCATAGCCTTGTGGTTTGGCTTGGCGTATGCGATGGCAATATGCAGGAGGGTTCCTTTCGGTGCGATGCCAACGTATCGGTGCGCCCCCTTGGGCAGGAGGCTTTTGGCACCCGTTGTGAAATTAAGAACTTGAACTCATTCCGCTTCTTAGAAGAGGCTATTCAATACGAAATCCGTCGGCAGATTGAGTTAATCGAAGACGGTGGAACGGTAGTGCAAGAAACGCGCTTATATGATCCCGACAAGCAAGAAACGCGCAGCATGCGCAGCAAAGAAGACGCGCAAGATTACCGCTATTTCCCAGACCCCGATTTGTTGCCGCTCGTGATTGATGCGGCCTGGATTGAGTCAGTTCGCTCTACCATGCCAACCTTGCCAGCGCAGCTGAAACAGCAGTGGCAAGATGCATTTGGTTTGAGCCTTTACGATGCCGAGTTGTTAACGCAAGATCGCGCTACAGCAGCCCTCTTCGAAGAGTTGCTGTTGATGCTGGGCAAGCCCTTGGCAAAGGCAGTAGCCAACTGGATGACGGGCGACTTTGCATCGACCTTAAATCGGGCCGGCATGATGGCAGCCGATTCACCTTTAAATGCAGCGCATCTAGCCCCACTGCTTAGTCGTGTGGCCGATGGAACCATCTCCAATAAGATTGCGAAAGATATTTTTGCGGACTTATGGAAAGAAGCGCTAGAGGGTCAGCTCAAGAGTACAGTAGATTCGATTATCGAGTCAAAGGGCTTAAAGCAAATTAGCGATAGTGGCGAGCTCGAGACTCTGATTGACCAAGTCATGCAGGCCAACAGCGCATTTGTTGACGAGTTTCGTGCTGGCAAGGAAAAAGCCTTTAATGCCCTAGTCGGGCAGGTTATGAAGGCGTCGCAAGGCAAGGCAAATCCCCAGCAGGTGAATGCCTTGCTGCGTAAAAAATTAAGCTAGGAATAAGCATGAGTGAAATAGATTCAACCCAAGCAGAACAAGAGGCACTCGTGGCCGAATGGCTACGCGCAACCCCTGGATTTTTTGAACGCTATGCCGAGCTGTTAAATGACATCCGCTTAAAGCACCCACACGAAGACCGGGCCATCTCTTTGCAAGAGCGCCAAATGTCCTTGTTGCGCAATCAAAATACTGAACTTAATCGTCGCCTCAGCGAGATGCTGCATTTTGGTAGCCGCAATGATAAAACCCAACAAGGCCTAGTGGCCTGGTTGCTGATGCTCATGAAAGCAAGCAATCAAGCGGATGTAGAGCTTGCTCTTACGGCCGGTCTTGCAGCGGTATTTGAGGTGGATGCGGTGAAAATTCTAAGCCCTGATGCAGCCTATGCCCCTTGGGTTGAAAAGCCCTTATGCGGCCCGCTTGCTGAGTTACCCCAATTGAGTATCGATCTACTCTCGCAGTCAGTTCCATTGGATGCCGCATGGCAAAGTATGGTGGCCATTGGTCTGCCCTTGCAGAGTCATCCGCCTGCTGTGCTGCTGTTAGCAAGTCACGACGCCACTCGTTTTACCGTGGATATGGGCGCGTTTTATTTGCGGCAGATTGCACAGCTCACTGCAGCCGCCCTAGACCGAGTTGGAGCCTATGAAGCCCCTCTCGGCTGAGCTGCACCCCCAAGTGCAAGCATATTTGCACGAGCTGCATGTATTGCGGCAACTTTCGCCGCACACCATTAAGGCCTATCAGGCCGATTTATCTGAGTTGCAACAGTCTGCTCAAGTGGACGGTTTAGATTTAACCGCAGTTACCAATGGCCACATTCGTCGCTGGGCAGCCCGCCTGCACTCCAAAGGCAGATCACCGAGGACAATTGCACGTACTTTGTCGGCGTGGCGGGGTTGGTACGATTGGCTATCCCAGAGGCGGGATCAGTCCACTTTAAAAGCAAATCCCGTGGACGATGTAAAGGCGCCCAAGCGGGCACGGGCGCTACCCAAAGCCTTGTCGGTTGAGCAAGCGCTGGCATTAATCAACCAAGCGATCCTAGAGGCCAAGGCCAATCCATGCTTAGAAACAGTCCGCGATGCTGCCATCATTGAGTTGCTGTATTCATCTGGCTTACGCTTATCGGAGCTTTTAGGGATTGATGCAGCCCCTAGTCAGGATCGTGCATACGAGTCTGCGGGTTGGTTGGATTGGGATTCAGCGGAGGTGACGGTCTTAGGTAAAGGGGGCAAGCGCAGGAGTGTTCCAGTTGGAACGGCTGCGATGACCTCCCTTAGGGCATGGTTAGAGATACGACAGCAGCTGCAGGCTCAGGCTTCGCCCGCACTGTTTTTGAGTGGCAGCAACACGCGCCTATCGCCCAGAACCGTTCAGGCACGCTTGCGCAGCTTAGCGATCCGCGCCGGCTTACCAACCCACGTCCACCCACATATGATGCGGCATAGCTTTGCTAGCCACGTTCTACAGTCATCCCATGACCTTCGGGCGGTTCAGGAAATGCTGGGGCATGCCAGCATTGCCAGCACCCAAATTTATACCGCTTTGGATTTTCAACACCTCGCGCAAGCCTATGATTTAGCACATCCTCGCGCGAAGGCGGGGCGGGTAAAGTAAATCCAAGCCAATAGGCTCGCGGAACTCGGTAAGATGATGGGTTAGTCACCATTCACTTGCGCATTTCAACTTTTAACAACGGCATCCGACATAGCGAAAGCAACACGATCATGGCATTAATTCCCGTTACCATTCTGACCGGCTTCCTAGGAAGCGGCAAAACCACCCTTTTAAAGCACATCTTGACGGCGCAACACGGTAAAAAAATTGCGGTGATTGAAAACGAGTTTGGCGAAGAGAACATCGATAACGATATCTTGGTCCAAGAAAGCCAAGAACAAATTGTGCAAATGAGCAATGGTTGCATTTGCTGCACGATTCGGGGTGATTTAGTAGAGGCCCTTAATCAGCTTTGGGAGCAGCGCCGCGACAAGAAGATTCAGTTTGAGCGCGTTGTGATCGAAACCACGGGGGTTGCTAATCCTGGTCCAGTGGCCCAAACCTTCTTTATGGACGACGACGTAGCGGATCACTATGTGCTCGATGCGATTGTTACGCTGGTCGATGCCAAGCATGGTCAGCAGCAACTCAGCGAGCACGAGGAGGCGCAGCGCCAAGTTGGCTTTGCCGACCAAATTTTTATTACTAAGACAGATCTGGTAACGGATGCCGAAGTTGCGGCATTGCGCGCACGACTAATGCACATGAACCCCCGCGCGCCAATTAAGGCGATCACCAAAGGGGTGGTGCCACTCAATGAAGTGCTCGATTTAAAGGGGTTCAATCTCAATGCCAAGCTAGACATTGACCCCCACTTTTTAGAACAGGAAGACCACAATCACGACGATTGTGGGCATGACCACAGTCACGACCATGATCACGCCACCAGCGGACACGATCACAGCCACGATGCACACCAACACCATGGGCACCATGGCCATACGGACCGCATTCAGTCATTCGTATTTAGGAGCGATCGCCCCTTTGACCACAACAAATTAGAAGACTTCTTAGGGGGTATTTTGGAGGTCTTTGGTGAGAAGATGCTGCGCTACAAAGGGGTTCTGTACGTGAAAGGCAGCAAGCGAAAAGTGGTGTTTCAGGGGGTGCATCAAATGATGGGCAGTGATATGGCCGGTCTTTGGGGCGCGGAACCCAAGCAAACCCGTATGGTCTTTATTGGCATTGATTTACCCAAAGATACCCTAATGGCTGGACTAGAAGGGTGTTTAGCGTAGTACAATCCGCCGCCACAGGGCTGATTGCGCTTGATGTAACAAATTGGCAGTAAAACAGTAGTGAATCGCAGCAAAACTTTGGCAGAATGGGGCAATAGTGCTCCAAATCCATGGAAAGAATGACATGACGGTAAAAACACCCAGCTCGAAGAGCCCTAAGGCAGCAGCGGGCGCTAGCACGAAAACTGCTGGCAAATCGACGGCATCCTCAAAAGCGGTTCCAGTGACCGACGCGGAATTGCTCAAAATGTCTGAAAAAGACTATATGAATAAGGCCCAGCTCGCATTCTTTCGCTTAAAGTTGGTGACCCTGAAAGACGACCTACTCAAGAATGCTTCAGAAACAACCGAGCACTTGCGTGAAAATATTTTGGTTCCAGATCCGGCCGATCGCGCGACGATCGAAGAGGAGCATGCTCTGGAGTTGCGCACCCGCGATCGCGAGCGCAAGCTGCTCAAAAAAGTCGAGCAAGCATTGGCCCGTATTGAATCCGGTGAATATGGTTGGTGCGAAGAGACCGGTGAGCCGATTGGCCTATCCCGCCTAATCGCGCGCCCTACTGCCAACTTATCGCTCGAGGCCCAAGAGCGCCGTGAGCTACGTCAAAAATTGTTTGGCGATTAACTTTTACTAACACTACCATTACCCTCATTTCGGAATGATTAAACCAATGCCAACGATTGCGGATATTTCCCCCTTATTGAAAGCGGAAATATTGGCAGAAGCGCTGCCGTATATCCGTCAGTACCACGGTAAGACCATCGTGATTAAGTACGGTGGTAACGCAATGGTGGAAGATCGGCTTAAAGAAAGTTTTGCGCGTGACGTCATTTTGCTCAAGCTTGTTGGCATGAATCCAGTCGTAGTGCATGGCGGCGGGCCGCAGATTGATGAAGCGCTGAAAAAGATTGGTAAGACGGGCACCTTTATTCAAGGCATGCGCGTGACCGATGAAGAGACCATGGAAGTGG
>JBIILR010000094.1:0-6025 GCA_044338365.1 Polynucleobacter sp.
AGGGATTGGTGATTGCAGGCGGACTTTCTTTAGTGGCGTTTTACTTTGCGACGAACTGGATTATTCCAGACGATGCCTTGGGAATGCCAGGTAGTCAGTGGCGCTTATTCGCATCAACCGTAGTGGGGCTTGCCTTAACGGCGGGTTTAGTTTGGATTACCGAGTACTACACCGGTACGCAATTTGCGCCCGTGAAGCACATTGCTGAGGCCTCAACAAAGGGCCATGGCACGAATATCATCGCTGGCTTGGGCGTTTCGATGCGCTCCACCGCGTATCCGGTCTTGTTCGTTTGCGCCGCTATTTACCTTGCCTATTGGTTTGCTGGTATTTACGGCATCGCCGTCGCTGCAACTGCAATGCTTTCCATGGCCGGCATTGTGGTGGCGCTGGATGCATATGGCCCCATTACAGACAATGCGGGCGGTATTGCCGAGATGGCCGGTATGCCACAGTCGGTTCGCGACATTACCGATCCATTGGATGCGGTGGGTAATACAACGAAAGCAGTGACTAAGGGATATGCAATTGGTTCAGCTGGTTTAGCTGCACTCGTGCTCTTTGCCGATTACACCAATGCACTTGCCTTAAGTGGCCAAAGAGTGAGTTTTGATCTTTCCAATCACATGGTCATTATTGGATTGTTTATTGGAGGCATGATTCCATTTCTATTTGGTGCAATGGCAATGGAAGCCGTCGGCCGCTGCGCAGGGGCAGTGGTGGAAGAGGTGCGTCGTCAGTTCCGCGATATCCCAGGAATCATGGATGGCACCGGTAAGCCGGAATACGGAACCGCGGTAGACATGCTGACCACTGCCGCAATTAAAGAGATGATTATTCCTTCGCTGTTGCCGGTGATTATTCCGATCTTGGTGGGATTATTACTGGGCCCAGCGGCGCTTGGCGGCTTACTCATGGGCACGATTGTGACCGGTTTGTTTGTCGCTATTTCGATGTGTACCGGCGGCGGCGCTTGGGATAACGCCAAAAAGTACATTGAGGAAGGCCATCATGGCGGCAAAGGATCTGAGGCTCATAAAGCTGCAGTAACGGGCGATACAGTGGGAGATCCTTACAAAGATACCGCTGGACCAGCGATTAATCCACTCATTAAGATTATTAACATCGTCGCTTTGTTAATTGTTCCATTGCTCCCGGTGGTGAGTTAATTATTCACATGATTAGCAAACAAAAAGTTGATATAAAAAAGTCGACATAAAAAAGTAGACAAGAAAAAACGCCCATGATGTGGGCGTTTTTTTTGGTCGACCGTTTGCGGTCTATTCGAGCGTCTCTAAATAGCGCTGGGCATCGAGCGCTGCCATACAGCCCGTACCTGCACTCGTAATGGCTTGACGGTAAATGTGGTCTTGCACATCACCCGCAGCGAACACGCCGGCAATATTGGTTGCTGTTGCATTGCCGGCCAATCCGGATTGGGTTTTAATGTAGCCGCCTTCCATGTCCAGTTGGCCCACGAACAGTTCCGTGTTGGGCTTGTGCCCAATGGCAATGAATGCACCCATTACAGGGATGTCTTCTTTGCTGCCGTCCTGCTTGGCAATGCGAACACCAGTGACGCCTTTTTCATCGCCCAAGACTTCGTCTAAGGTGGCGTTGAGTTTGAGCTCGACTTTGCCTTCGGCTACTTTAGCCATCAGGCGATCAATCAAAATCGGTTCGGAGCGGAATTTATCGCGCCGATGAATTACCGTCACCTTACGGGCAATACCAGTGAGGTAGAGCGCCTCTTCTACGGCGGTGTTACCGCCACCAACCACGCACACGTCTTGGTTGCGATAAAAGAAACCATCGCAGGTAGCGCAGCCAGAAACCCCGCGGCCCATAAATGCCTCTTCGCTGGGCAGGCCAAGGTATTGCGCCGATGCCCCAGTAGAGATAATCAAGGCGTCGCAGGTATACGTACCCGAATCACCCACTAGGCGAATCGGTTTTTCAGAAAGGGCTGCGGTATGGATGTGGTCGAAAATGATTTCGGTATTGAAGCGCTCGGCATGCTTTAAAAAACGCTCCATGAGTTCAGGCCCTTGAACCCCATCCGGGTCAGCCGGCCAGTTTTCCACATCGGTGGTGGTCATCAATTGACCGCCTTGGGCCATTCCCGTGATGAGGGTAGGTTGTAAATTGGCGCGCGCAGCATAGACTGCGGCGCTGTAGCCTGCTGGGCCAGAGCCCAGAATCAGGACTTTGCTGTGTTTTGGAGTAGTAGTCATGCCCTAATTATAGGATTGCTTGATTACAATCAGGGAACATGGCTAAATCGACCCAATCCCCCAGTAAATCCACGCTACCACCCCAGGATGGCGCACAGGGACGCATGCCCCGCCTTTTCTTGGAAATCCGTTGGTTTTTGACCCTAGGCTTATGCCTTGGCTTGATCGCGATTCTGGTGACCTATTCCAAGTCTGATCCAGCCTGGTCGCATGCTAGTTTTGAGGCGCCAAGCAATATCGGCGGTCGCTTTGGGGCGTGGACTGCTGACTTATTACTCTATATTTTCGGGGTGTCCGCCTTTTGGTGGATCGTACTCTTTGGGCGCCGCGTGATCGCTGGTTGGCGTGAGTTATGGAGCGTTCCATTGCCGCCCGACCCCGATGCAAAGCCTGATTCGCTGTTCGTGCGGTGGCTCGGTTTTGGATTAACCCTGTGCTCGAGTATGGGCCTGGAGTCGATTCGCTTGCATTCTTTAGCGATTCCGTTGCCGAGGCCTCCAGGCGGCATCTTAGGCGAGTTAATTGGCGATCCCTTGGTGATGGCCCTCGGCTTTACCGGATCAACCATATTGCTGCTGTTCGGACTATTTGCTGGCCTCTCCTTGTTTTTGCGTTTCTCTTGGCTAAGCGTTGCGGAGCAGGTGGGTCGATCCCTGGAGATTGCCTATCGTCGTCTGCGCGAACGCCGTGAGCGGGTTGAGGACTTGAAGATTGGTGAGCAAGCCGCGGAAGAGCGTGAAGAGTTTGTCGAAGAAGTGCGAGGCCGGGTTGAAATTGCCCCTGCCGTCCAAATTGTGCGCGCACCCTTGCAGATTGCCAAGAGTGCGCGGGTTGAGCGCGAGAAACAGCAGCCCTTGTTTGTTGATATTCCCGATTCAGAATTGCCACCCTTATCGTTATTGGATGAGGTGCCTGAAGTAAAAGAAACCATTTCTGCCGACATCTTGGAATTTACCTCGCGTCTCATTGAGCGCAAGCTGGACGAATTCGGTGTTGAAGTCAAAGTGATTGCAGCCTACCCAGGCCCGGTTGTAACCCGCTATGAAATCGAGCCAGCCATTGGCGTGAAGGGCAGTCAGATTGTCAATTTGTCGCGGGATCTATCGCGATCATTGGGCCTAGTGAGCTTACGCGTAGTAGAGACCATTCCCGGCAAAACCTGCATGGCTTTGGAGTTGCCCAATCCTAGCCGTCAATCGGTTTACCTTTCTGAGATCCTCAGCTCACAGGTATACAACGACAGTCATTCCTTGTTGACGCTGGCTTTGGGCAAAGGTATTTCAGGCAGCCCGATGGTAGCTGATTTAGCTAAGATGCCGCATTGCTTGGTCGCGGGCACCACGGGCGCCGGTAAATCGGTCGGTATTAATGCCATGATTTTATCGATCCTGTTTAAAGCCAAGCCCGATGAAGTGCGCTTGATCATGATTGATCCCAAGATGTTAGAAATGGCGATGTACGACAAGATTCCGCATTTGCTCTGTCCGGTTGTGACCGATATGAAGCAGGCCTTCAACGCCCTCAATTGGGCAGTGAACGAGATGGAGCGCCGTTATAAATTAATGAGCAAGTTTGGCGTGCGTAATTTAGCTGGCTTTAATAAAAAGATTCTTGAGGCAGAAGAAAAAGGCGAGAAACTCACCAATCCCTTTAGCTTGACCCCGGATGATCCTGAGCCGATCTACAAAGCCCCCGTGATCGTGATTGTGATCGACGAGCTCGCCGACCTGATGATGGTGTCAGGCAAGAAGATTGAAGAGTTAATCGCGCGGATTGCACAAAAAGCCCGCGCGGCTGGCATCCATTTGGTGCTTGCTACACAGCGCCCCAGCGTGGACGTGATTACGGGTTTGATTAAGGCCAACGTACCGACGCGTATTTCCTTTCAGGTGAGCAGCAAAATTGATAGCCGTACTATCCTCGATCAACAGGGTGCCGAAGCGCTGCTGGGCATGGGCGACATGCTTTACATGGCACCGGGCACTGGCTTGCCAGTTCGCGTTCACGGGGCCTTTGTATCGGACGATGAAGTTCACCGCGTCGTGGAGTGGCTCAAAGAAAAAAGTGAAGCCAACTACATTGAGGGCGTACTGGAGGGTGCCGATGAGTCCAATATGGATGTGCTCAGTGGGGGCGGTAGTGGTGAAGCCGATCCACTCTACGATCAGGCGGTTGCAGTGGTTTTGGAGCACAAGCGTGCGTCGATATCGCTGGTGCAGCGCCATTTGCGCATTGGGTATAACCGCGCAGCCCGTTTATTAGAGGATATGGAAAAAGCCGGCATGGTCTCGAAAATGAGCGGCAGCGGTAACCGCGAAATCCTTGTCCGCGGTTCTCAATAAGTTCATTTATGACGATGCGTTTTTTAAGTAGCGCCTTTTGCGCTCTACTATTTTCTATACCCAACCCTTCTTTTGCGCAAGATACGCAAAGTGGCGTTGAGCAATTGCGGCAATTTGTACGCATCTCCAAAACAGCCGAAGGGGAGTTTGTACAGCAGCAGTTGCGTGCCCCCAAGCCCAATGAGCCGCAAGATAAGGGCCTCAAAGTTATTCGCAAAACGGAAGGGCGCTTTATTTTTCAGCGCCCTGGCCGCTTTATATGGGATACCAAAAAGCCATTTGAGCAGCGTTTGATTGCCGATGGCAAACAGCTCATCATGTGGGACAAGGATTTAAATCAAGCAACCTTTCGGCCTGCTGGACAGGTTTTAGCATCGACCCCGGCCGCCATCTTGTTTGGTGAAGGGGCTCTGGAACAACACTTTGATTTGGAAGAGGGCGCTGAGCGCTCCGGTCTACGCTGGGCAAACCTCAAGCCAAAAGTGAAGCCATCGGCTGGCAGCAATGACTTGCCCTATACCTCGATTGCGATTGGCATGAGCGGTGGATTGCCAAGAGCCTTAGAGCTGATGGATGGCTTGGGGAGTGTTGTACAGATGAGCCTAACGCAAATTCAGCTCAATATTCCCTTGCCTGCAGGCACCTTTACCTTCACGCCACCCGCCGGCGCGGAAGTCTTACGCTTAAACTAACGATTTGCACTAAAGCAAAACACCATGATTGATCCACAACTCCTTCGCAAAGACATCGCTGCGGTAGCGGCGCGCCTATCTACCCGTAAATTTATTCTGCCGGTTGAGCAATTCAACGCGCTAGAGGCAGAGCGCAAGCAATTGCAGTCCCGCACGGAAGAGCTGCAAGCCAAACGCAACCAACTCTCCAAAACCGTTGGTATGAAAAAAGCCAAAGGTGAGGATGCTGCTGCAGAAATGGCGCAGGCCATTCAAGTCAATAGCGATATGGAAGCGGGTGCGGCCCGGCTGTCTGTTTTGCAAACGGAGATCGCTGATTTTGTGGCAGGTATTCCGAATCTGCCCGATGAATCCGTGCCTGTCGGCAAAGATGAAAAAGACAATCTCGAGATCAAGCAGTGGGGCACTATTCCAACTTTTACATTCACTGTGAAAGACCACGTCGATTTGGGCGCCCCCCTTGGACTGGATTTTGAATCTGCTGCCAAGATCAGTGGCTCACGCTTTGTAGTACTCAAAGGACAGCTTGCCAAACTGCACCGTGCCTTAGCGCAGTTCATGCTGGACGTCCACACAGGGCAGCATGCCTACGAAGAGCTGTACGTTCCATTTATGGTCAATGCCGCCTCGATGCGCGGCACAGGCCAGTTACCTAAGTTTGAAGAAGATCTCTTTAAGGTCCCACGCAAAATGGGTGAGGGTGAAGAGGGCAGCCAAGAGCGGATTGAAAACTTCTATTTAATTCCGACGGCGGAAG
>JBIILR010000095.1:0-6002 GCA_044338365.1 Polynucleobacter sp.
GCTACCGGTATCTTTTGTCCTTGCGGCGTAATGGTGTAGGCCTCGAGTACTTCTAAGTTAGCAAAGGTGGAGTTGTAGGGTAAATCTGCCTGTGACTCACTTTCAACAGCGAGCTGAGACCGAATCAAGGTTGTCAACTCCGTTACTTCAATCACCGTTCCATTGGGCTCGATGGTTTCTGTAATGCGTTGCCGCTCTATTAGGGCAAAAGGTTCGCTGCTGGGCTTTGTGTTGGTCTGTGTTTCGGGCTTATTGTTGGAATTGGTAGCGAGCGCAGGGCTGAATGCCTGCCCAGCCATCACCATAGCCGCAATCAAGAGCATCTTTAATTTATTTATGGATCTCATCGCTTCAAATACCCCTGAATAAAAGCCCTTCTCGGGTTTATGCGCTCCCCTACAGTGCCAGCCTGCTGATGCACTAGCGCTGCTGGCTCAAATGCCATCGCCTTATTAGGGATGTAGCGATTGCCGTTGGAATCCCTGAGCTTGAGTCTGGGCAATCCCAGTATCTTGGCGCTATCCACAAAGGCAGCTACCGTTACAGGCTTTACCAAGGATGGGGCTATGGCATCTTTGGGGGTGATTTCAAAGGGAAGGATGGTGGCTAGTAACAGTGCGCTGGTCAGCATGGGGCTCTTTTGGTTTGTTGATCATGTATTGCCTACTCTAGTATTCATATGGGGCCCTATTCCACTGTTACCTGCCCAATGACTGCGCCTGGCTTTTGCAGGGCAGCCGATCTGCGCGCGACATACTCGGGGTTGTTAGCGCCGAGTAAACCGAGCTGACGCTCAGTGCCATCGGCTCCCTGCACCACTACCGTATCGTTGCCTACGGCTCTGACTGATTCGAGCAAACTACCATCGCGCTTGGTAGCTGGCGGTATAGCTTGACCAGTAGATGCTGGTGATAGCGGGGCCTCAATTCGCTCTAACGGAATCGGCTCGACTATCGCTGCTGGCTGGCTTGGCGCTCTTGCTTGGGGCTGTTCTGCCACCCTAGCTGGGGCCGGCTTACTCGATTGAAGCGTTGACTCTGCTTGAGGAGCTGCTTTAGGCGCCACCTGCTGCTCTTTGCTTATGTTGTCGAGTTCTTTGAAGGCCTCAGGCGAGCGGTTTTGTACTTCTTTGGTGGATTTCATGAGGTTTTTAGAGCCCATGGGTAAGGCTACCAGCACGTAGGTCCGAATGCGATTGCCTTCGGCGACGTGTTTCATCTCCACGGTCTCTACGCCGGTGATGTCGACATCCGGGCATATGCTGCGTACCGTGAGCTCAGACTGCTCTACGGATGCTGCATCGCTATCGGCGCGGTACATCTTCATTTGGCTACGCACCTTGCCTCCAGCACCTGTACAAATCTTCACATAGGCCATGGTCTTGGCTTTGAGGTCCGCCATCGAGAAGTCACTGCTGATCGCGGTGCCGTTTTCATAAATGACGCCGGCCTCTTTTGGCAATTTCGTCATCCAGATGGGCGCTTCGCTGATGGCTTGGGTAGCCACCTTCGCTTGCTGGCGGTATTCCAGATCGGTTTGAACGTTTTTACTCACGGGGCTTGAGCCGCAAGCACTCAATAAGCCAATGAGCGGAACTGCATATAAGGCGTTTTTCATGATGTACTCCTTCGTTAATGAAATTAAAATTTATCGACCACTACCCACTGATTGGTGCCAGAACGCACGGCGACTAATGTAAAGCGCACTGCTTGATTTCGAATCAGTTCTGTTTTCGAGATCATTTGATACACATTGCCGCGCCAGCGCCGCAAACTCGAACGCGTTTCACTGGCTTGGAGGTCTTTGGGTGTAAAGCTAATCTGATCCCCTACCCGTATAAATGGCCGCTCTGCAACAAAGGGAAAGTTCGTGCAGATTTCTTTACGGGTCATGGTTTGATTCGCGTTCACAAGCTGTACTGGACTAATGCCTACCTTGGCCTCGGTCACCTCTTCAAAGTAGCAACGGGGCGTGGCTTCGGGGGGTTTATTGGGTCCGCCTCGCAGATCAGCCTGAATCAGGCTGGCATCCACAGGGCTGCCTTGACAAGCAAAGCGCACAGACCAGATGCGGTACTTGGCTAAGGAGTGATAACTCTTGCTGATTTTGTCGGGTGAGGCATTGCCTTCTACCCCATCGACCGTATAAAAGCGATTGCGCTTTAATTGCTCTTCCAGCAACGCAATTTGCTCGGTACGCTGCTCGCAGTTGACCTGAAAGCGCACCAGGTCTTCGTAACTTAAGCGTACAAACGTCGATTGCACGCGGGGGTGTGCAGCGCTTGTTTGCACTGCTCTTGTTTGGGCTGGCCTCGCCTGATTAGTTTGATGACTTGGCCGCGGAGGAATGTAGCTTGGCGCGCTGTACTGGGCGCTGTACTGGGTATAGCTAGGCGCACTATACGCCGTGTATTGGCGTGGCTTACTCGCACAGGCGCTAAGACCGAGCATCAGGATGAGTAGGAATAGGAGTCGCATGGGTGCTTGGCGGTACCTTACGATGCTGCCTTGAGCTGGGTCTGGGCATTTGGGTCAAAGTTAAATACCCGCGCAGAATTACCCTCAGCTTTACTTGGATTAGTTGGCTTAGCAAAGCTGCCATTGAGTGCACTACTGGCTACCGCCACCGTCGGTGTGACGACTTTGTTCATGAACTGATCGGCAACCTGCGTATAGGTATAGCTTGCCTGATTTTGCAAGCGGCCATACATGCTGCTTTGGCGTTTTAACTCATCGAGTTCCTGGCGGAGCTTTTGATTGGCAATGTCGTGCACAATCTTTTGCTTGGTCATTGATAAATCCAGCTCTTGTAACTCAGCCTGCTGGTTTTTCATCACCAATGCCTGTCTATGCTGCGCCAATTGCAACTCCCCTTCAGAATCAAGCCTACGGCTTACGCTGCGATTGATTTCAGTAAGCACGCGGGTTTTATTTTGGTGGGCTGCTAAGGCAGCGCGGTGGCCAAGGGTGGATTGCCCTGCTTGTAGTTTGAGTAAGATTGGCATTAGCTCTAAACACAACTGCAAGAGCGTAATTAAGGCGTACTTAAAGAACACGCCAGGGCTATGGGTAATGAGCGACGACAGCACGTCGGCTGAGGCGACATTGATGTAAGCCTCATCGATTTGGCTGGTTTTAGCCAAATTTGTAGCAATGTCTTTTTTGGCACCTTCAACTGCGCCTATGGCTTGTGGGATGGCTTCACCTACTGAAGCGAGCTCGGCTTCCCTCGGTGCGGTATAGCTGCGATAGCTTTGGCGATAGATGCCCTCTAAGCGCTCACACTCCCGCTTGTCTTTGGCGTATAGCTGAATGATTTCACTTTCATCAAGGTCTGGTGCAAAGGTCGTGCTGGTTTTTCTGCGGTACTCCTGAAAGCATTGGCTAGATGCATTGCGCTGCCGAGTAACCTCAGGGGTGAGTGTCTGTAATTCTTTTTTAAGCTGAGTGGAGCGCTGCTCTAACTTACTGACAGCGGTGGTTTTATCCGACAGTTCGTACTTTTCTTGATAACGCGCTTTCGCATCGCTATAGCGACCGTCTTTCATGTCTTGTGCATGAATCGCCAGTTCTGACTTTAAAAACAGCGGCATGGTGAATTGGCTACTGAGCGATCCAATCACCGTGATTAAGAAAATACGGATGCCTAGATAAACATAGGTGAGTTTTTTATCGGTTTCGTAGCGTGTATCGGCTAAAAAGATGAAATTGCGATCGAGCACCAATACAATTGCCGCACCAATCAGTGCAAAGGTGATGGCCAAGGCGACTTGCAAGCCAATATGGAGGTCCATTGCTAAGAACCAGCCGGCAATGCCAAATTGCAATGCCGCTAGAAAGCTGGCAAAGGCAATGGCGGCGCCAATCTTGCTAAGGCTGCCGATTTCTTCTACTGGCGCGTTTGCCGCGATACGGTGCCCGGTGAGGAAAACCAGATATTGCCGAATGGTACTCATGCATCCACCCATTTAAATGTTTCGATGGATGCAGTATTCCAATGGGCTAGCTCATAGGATGAGCCTTAAAAACGATGGGTAAAGAAATTGCCATTTAATCAGAATTAGTACTGTATATCCGTACAGTAACACATCTTACAAAAGTCCCGCAAGGGTTACTTTTTCTTACATAGACACACTTTTTATTACATTCACATACTTTTCAGTACTTTTTCCTACCCTTACAGCTGCACTGAACTCGAGGTATTAACAAGCGTGCAACCGGAAAAGGCCGGCTGTTTTATTTGCCTAGTCCAAAATAGTGGGCGATGCCATTCAGAATGCCGTCAATTTCTGGCTTCGCGATTCTGATGTTCTGATACGTTCTGCCGAGGCGGTTAGTTTTGATGTGTGGCTTATCAAGCCGATAGTAAGAGACCGTATAAATCATGTCGCCTTTCACCCAAACTGGCGTATCACTGCGATTTGGATTTGGATTAAAACTTAACAACCAGTGCCATGGCAATTTAGGCTGTGGCGGTGTAGTCGATAGCGCTACAACCGTACACAGGTTTTTATGTGGTCCATGCGAATCTGTTTTAGAGATCACTATGACCGGTCTTGGCTTGACAATTTCAGGAGGCACAAAACCATGATCGAAATTACAAATAAGGTAGTGGCCCTGTTTTGGATGAAAATTGTGTAATGCCAAACCCGCTCCTTAAAAAAGCAAAACCCCCACTCAAGGGGGTTCTGACAGACGCCTGAAACAGTTTGCAATCACTCTTTCAAGCCGCTTGCCCAACATTGCTATTGGCAAGACTCCAACCGGCAATGCCGGATAACATCTCCATTATAAATAGGCAGTTCTGCGTTTGCAACACTTCTTTCAAAAGAAGTGTTGTGTGTGTTTGCAAAGTAATTAAAGTGCCAGCATTTTATTTATTACTCATAGAAAATCTGCCCCTGCACATCCCTTGCCAATCTAGTTATCTGTTTTCACTATTGCTTCTTGCTCGCTTTAACTTCTGCCTCGAGTTCATTGATTTTATTTTGCATAGCAGCGATTCTGGAATTAAGTAATCCCACGTTCAGGTACGTTTCATTTGCAACGGGTGATGCGAGGTGGCTGGCCCACCCTAGCCACGATGAATCATAAATTTTGACCTTCTTGTATCCGAGATTTTGTAACACTACGGCGGTCTCTGAGGCGCGCACACCGCTTTGGCAATACACCACGGTCTCTTTATTCGGGTCCAATTTGGAATACAGCGCCTTTAGATCTTCTGTTGACTTGAGGGCCATGCCGCTATTTGTTTTTACTTCGCGCTTGGCGAGTTTTGATCCCGTTGCTGGATCTTTCCAGTTTTGCTCATATGGAATGCTAATTGCGCCCGGTATATGACCACCCCGAATGGCACGTACATCGTTCCCCTTAAATTCATTAAAAGTTCTTGCATCGATGACTTGAACGGATTGATCGTTAAAGAGCTTACGCATTTGCTCATTGCTGACGACTAAGCTTTCTTGTGGGACTAATTTGACATTAACCGCCGCCAAGGTTGATGGGGCTTTCTCAATGGCTAAATTAGCGTCAGCCCAGCCATCAATCCCATCATGAAACACCTTGGCCTGCTTACCCCCAAAGTAATTAATGGTGAACAAGCCAAAATAAGCATAGGGGTTGCCTCTTGAGCCATAGACAATGATTTCTTTATTAATGTCGAGCCCGGCATTATTAAAGATTGCATTGATATCTGCAATGTCAATGTAGTCCTCGCGATTGGGGTCTCTTAGCGTCGCGCCAATCTCACCAATATTAATTGCACCTGGAATGTGCCCATCCAGGTAATTTTTATTGGAGCGTACATCCCACAGGATGACTCCGCGTTGCTGCGCTGCTTTGACATAGTCCAAATCCACAATACTATTGGACTGGGCCCATGCTAGGCCTCCAGAAAATGAGGCTGCTAGAAAAATAGTTTTTACTATAAAAAGGATGGGTTTCATGGGGAGTTCCTATGGAATAGCTCTTTTCGTACTGTACTCTTTGTTTTACTAAAGGCAA
>JBIILR010000011.1:0-20188 GCA_044338365.1 Polynucleobacter sp.
AGCAAAGGCTCATCCCCGCGGGCATCGCAGATCAGTAATTCCATTAGGTGGTTTCCTGGGCCCGCTTTACAAAGCAGTCCACAAAGGTACCGGCAATGTAGCTAAATACGGGTCCAATGACCTTATCCAAAATGGCGCTTTTAAACTCCCACTCCAACTTAAAATCGATTTTGCAGGCATCGTCCCGCAAAGGAATAAAGAGCCATTGGCCTGAAAAATGCTTAAACGGGCCGTCGACGAAGCGCATATCAATTTGGGTGGGCCTGGTATTGGTATTGCGCGTATGAAAAAACTGCTCAATGCCTTTAAATTTGATCTTAATTTTGGCATCTAGACTGGTCTCGGTTTGCTCAAAAATCTCCACCCCGCCACACCACGGCAAAAACTCGGGGTAGCGTGCAACGTCTGTCACGAGGTTGTACATGCGCTCAGCCGATTGGCCAATTAAAACGGTCTTGTGGACGTCTGCCATAATCAAGTAAGTGGAGCAAATTAATCAATGAGTATCGTCGATAACAAAAAAGCCTTCTTCGATTATTTTATCGAGGAACGGTTTGAAGCGGGCATCGTGCTACAGGGCTGGGAAGTAAAAGCCATTCGTGCGGGCCGTGCCCAAATTAAAGAAGCGTATGTCGTCATCCGCAGTGCCGAACTGTACCTCATCGGCGCCCACATTACCCCCTTGATCACAGCATCGACCCACGTTGTAACCGACCCTACCCGCACCCGCAAGCTCCTCCTAAATGCCGTAGAGATCCGTAAATTGATTGGCAAAGTAGAGCAAAAGGGCTTCACCTTGGTCCCATTAAACCTGCATTTCTCCAAAGGCAACGTCAAATGCGAGATTGGCTTGGCTAGGGGCAAGAAACAGCATGATAAGCGTGCCACCACCAAAGAGCGGGAGTGGGAGATTCAAAAAGCGCGGATAGCGCGGGGCGATCTCCAGTAAGCACTAAATTGGTGCAAATCACACACTATTTCTGTATTGGCTAGGAAAAATACAAAGCAATTCGATCGGACGTCCACGTCGCCACACCAGAACCAAAGAAATCCGTATCTTCAGTCCAAACTGGGCAGCCCAAGGTCATTGCACAGGCCAGCACTGGCCAATCATCAGCATCGCGAATGGCAATACGCTGCAATGCTTGCTGTTGCATTGCCCCATACATCTCCGCGTCGATTGCATGAACAACGCCCTCAAGTTGATTCAATAAAGTCATCGCAAAACTGGGATCAATGCCGCGCTTTTCCAATAAGGCAGGAAGGTATTTCTTGGCATCAAAATAAGCAACATCCGGCGCAAAAAATTTAACTGATATTGCATTATTCAAAATCAGTTCAAGCACCCGCTTTCCCAATACAGCGCGAATCAGGATATTTGCATCTAGAACAATAGCCTTACCACTCATGCCGCTTTGAGTTTTAGTTTTTTCGTAGTTAAGCTTGCTTTCTTACGTGCAGCCTTAAAATCCGCAACCACAGAATCAACATCCACATTCTTCGCCAGCAATAACTTGTCCATAATTTTGCTGGCTTTTTTAAGCGCTGCAATATCAGCCTCAACTTGCCCCTGAGTTGGAATAAAGAAACCAACCGTCTGCCCATGACGCGTTACTGCAACAGGTGTATTTGAGGCAATATACTCTGCTAGGTCAGAGCGAAATTCGCGTATTCCTACCTTTGGCGTTTCCATATAAATACCTTTTTTATTGTGAATCTATGTGTACACAATTTACCACGGTAATGGGTATTTGGCAAGGCCTCATAAAAACCTTGCCCTAGTAATTAAAAAGCGGATATCAGAGTGAACTCCAATATCCGCTCGCCTGACTTACCCTGAAAAGCAAGAGATTAATCAGTCCTAAGCTGGCTTGATTAGCTCAAATCCGACTTAGCTAGCATTTCCCAGGTAGCAACAACGCTATCGGGATTGAGGGAAATCGAGGTAATGCCCTTCTTAACCAGCCAACGCGCAAAATCGGGGTGATCCGATGGGCCTTGACCACAGATTCCGACGTATTTGTTTTGCTTTAAGCAGGCATCGATCGAACGCTCGATCATGAACTGTACGGCTGGGTCACGCTCGTCAAAGTCAATCGCAAGCAGTTCCATTCCGGAGTCCCGATCCAGCCCCAAGGTGAGTTGGGTCATGTCATTTGAGCCAATCGAGAAGCCATCAAAGTACTCTAAGAATTGATCAGCCAGAATAGCATTGGACGGAATCTCGCACATCATAATCAGGCGCAAGCCATTCTCGCCGCGCTTGAGTCCAAACTTCGCCATCAGGTCAATCACGCGCTCTGCCTGTTTAATCGTGCGCACAAAGGGCACCATGATCTCGACGTTGGTCAGGCCCATATCTTCACGTACTCGCTTCATGGCAGCGCACTCCAGCGCAAATGCCTCGCCAAAATCAGCCGACACATAACGGGATGCCCCGCGAAAGCCCAGCATGGGGTTCTCTTCATCGGGCTCGTAGCGTGAACCACCAATCAGTTTTTTGTACTCGTTTGACTTAAAGTCAGACAAACGCACAATCACCGGCTTTGGATAAAACGCCGCGCCAATGGTTGCAACACCTTCGACTAACTTATCTTCATAAAACGCACGGGGACTCGCATAACCACGAGCTACGCTTTCTACTGCGCGCTTTAAGTCCGGGTCAATGTTCGGGTATTCCAATACCGCACGCGGATGGAGTCCAATGTAGTTGTTAATGATGAACTCCAGGCGCGCTAAACCAACGCCTTTGTTCGGTAGCTGGCAAAAGTCGAATGCCAACTGCGGGTTGCCGATATTCATCGTGATTTTGACCGGAATTTCAGGTAAATCACCACGCGATACTTCAGTGACCTCGGTCTCAATCAGGCCATCGTAAATATTGCCTTCATCGCCCTCAGAGCACGACACGGTCACCATCATGCCATCCTGCAGTTTGTCCGTCGCATCACCGCAACCAACAACGGCAGGAACCCCAAGCTCACGCGCAATGATCGCGGCGTGGCAAGTACGGCCGCCACGGTTAGTGACAATAGCCGCAGCCCGTTTCATGACAGGCTCCCAATTGGGATCGGTCATGTCTGCTACCAATACGTCTCCTGGCTGCACCCGATCCATCTCACTTGGATCGCGGATGATGCGCACAGGACCGGCACCAATCTTTTGTCCAATCGCACGACCCTTCACCAAAACGGTGGAGTTGCCTTTGAGTTTGTAGCGCATCTCGACCTGCCCTGCCGCTTGACTCTTTACGGTTTCAGGGCGGGCCTGCAGAATATAGATGCGGCCATCCTTACCGTCTTTGCCCCACTCGATGTCCATTGGACGACCGTAGTGTTTCTCGATAATCACAGCGAACTTCGCCAATTCGGTAATATCTGTATCTTCCAAAGAAA
Source organism: Polynucleobacter sp. (assembly GCA_044338365.1). Classification (GTDB taxonomy): domain Bacteria; phylum Pseudomonadota; class Gammaproteobacteria; order Burkholderiales; family Burkholderiaceae; genus Polynucleobacter. Next base: position 3,396 of record JBIILR010000011.1, read on the forward strand.
AGCGATTGCGCATTTCTGGAGCAACATCCACGGTGATCACGCGTTCTGCAGAACCTGCGGGCGCAAATTGCATCTGGATTAGTTTAGAGCCCAATGAGCGGCGAATGATGGCTTTTTTACCTTGAGCCAAGGTTGTTTTAAAGACATAAAACTCGTCTGGATTGACAGCGCCCTGCACCACCGTCTCACCCAGTCCGTAACTTGACGTGATGAAAACAACATCCTCAAAACCCGATTCGGTATCCAGGGTAAACATCACGCCTGCAGTGCCCAAATCGGAACGCACCATGCGCTGAATGCCCGCAGATAGGGCGACCTCTGCATGCGCAAACCCTTTGTGCACCCGATAGGAAATAGCCCGATCGTTGTACAGCGAGGCAAAGACCTCACGAATGGTTTTCAGGACATCGTCAATGCCTTCCACATTCAGGAAGGTCTCTTGTTGACCAGCAAACGAGGCATCCGGCAAATCTTCTGCGGTTGCAGAGGAGCGAACCGCAAAAGAACCTTTGCTGGAATCATCCAACTTGGCGAACGCAGTCCGAATTTCTTGCTCTAAGCGGGGTTGCAGCGGGGCAGTTTCAATCCAGCCGCGGATCTCTGCGCCAGCCTCTGCTAGTGCGCGCACATCGTCAATGTTTAAATTGACTAAACGCTGCTGGATGCGCTCGGTGAGGGTGTTATGCGCTAAAAAGTCCCGAAATGCCAGTGAGGTAGTGGCAAAACCGGTGGGCACACGAACCCCAGCGGAGGCAAGCTGGGAAATCATTTCGCCGAGGGAGGCGTTTTTGCCACCAACCGATTCAACGTCGGTCATGCGGAGCTCTTCAAAAGGTAAAACGTAAGCGTCTTGGTGTTTTGGGTTGGACATAAAAACTCTCTAAAGATAAGGAAACCGGTGCTGTAGCCGACTAAATACGGCATACTTATATAAGACTATTGTAGTACTTGCCCCTTCTTTTTCCCTCAAAAAACCATGTCCAACATCACCCGCATTGTGTTTATTGTGTCTGACGGCACCGGAATTACTGCCGAGAACTTCAGCCAGTCGATTTTGGCCCAATTTGAGCTTACTTTTAAGCTGATCCGTATTCCATTTACCGATAGCGTAGAGAAAGCACTTGTGGCAGTACAAACAATTAACGAGGCATTTCAGCGCGACCAAGTCCAGCCGATTGTCTTCACCACCCTAGTCAATACCGAGCTCAATGGCATTGTCTCGAAAGCCCAAGGATTGGTTCTGGATATGTTCCAGACTTTCGTTGCTCCATTGGAGCAGGCGCTAGGCCTCAAGTCGACCCATGCCATGAATCGTTTACACCACAATGCTGATACGGCGGCCTATAAAAACCGCATTGAAGCCATCAACTATTCACTAGCGCACGACGATGGTCAGTCCAATCAAAACTTGGCTGATGCCGATGTTATTTTGGTTGGGGTCTCGCGGGTTGGTAAAACACCCACCAGCCTCTACCTCGCCATGCAGTATGGGCTTAAGGCCGCTAACTACCCCTTGATTCCAGAAGATTTCGAGCGCGGTCAATTGCCCAAGGATTTAGTCGCCCACCGATCCAAGATTTTTGGACTGATGATTGATCCCGAACGACTCTCTGAGATTCGCAATGAACGTCGGCCTGGAAGTAACTATGCTAAATTAGAAAATTGCCGTTATGAAATCAATGAGGCAACGGCAATGATGCGCCGCCAATCGATACCATGGATTTTAACCACCAGCAAATCCATCGAAGAAATCGCCACCACGGTGTTGCAAACCATACGCTCGGACAAAACCATCTTAGGCTAGTTGTAACTGCTCTTGATTGTTTAGCTACTGGTGCGAACGCGCACGGTTTCAAATAAACACACCGCTGCTGCCGTTGCCACGTTCAGTGATTCCACCCGGGAATGCATTGGGATCGATACAGCCTTTCCATGCATTAATAAGTCATGGCTTAAGCCTTGCCCTTCGCTGCCAAAAACCCAAGCAACGGGCTGACGTAATTGCTGATCAAGTGCGTATAAGGAAGTTTCACCCTGGGCACTGGCCAAAAAGAATGGGGCAGCAATGCGCTCAATCGCCTGCTCCGTTGACCAACCCTCATGCAAGCGCAATGTGCGATGCGCGCCCATGCCAGCACGCAATACTTTGCTTGACCAGAGGTGGGCGCAGCCACTAATCGCAACGACATCGATTAAACCAGCGGCAGCTGCCGTTCTCAGCATGGCCCCCACATTGCCCGCATCTTGAACACAATCGAGCACCAGTACATCGCCAGTGATCACATCCTGATTTGAGGGATTGGTATTGGTGAGCGACTCCGGCAAGGAAAGCAGGCCTGCAATCTGAGGGGCATTGGCGAGCTCGCTGAGCTCACCCCACAAACCAGCATCGAGATGAATGACGCGCACATCTGGACAGGCAGCACAATGCTGACGAACCAGGCTATCAATTTCTGGATTGGCAATCCCAATATCCGATGTAATCAATACACCAAGGGCGGGGTCAGATACCCAAGCCTGCACTATGTGAATGCCCTCCAATAAAACGCGCCCTGAAGCCAGGCGTGCTTTTTGTCCTTTGGAGCCCGTTGCCTGAAGCGCCTTTAATTCTTTGAACAGGGGATTATCGCGAGAGGAAATAAAGTCGGTCATGCAGCGGCCTGTTCTAGTACCGCACGCACCGGAGAAAAACTACGGCGGTGCTCGGGGCATGCGCCCAATTGACGCAATGCGTCCAAATGAACGGGTGTGGGATAGCCCATGTGCTGCAAAAACCCATACCCTGGATAGCGCGCGTGCAAATCTGCCATTTGCCGGTCTCGCGTGACCTTAGCCACGATCGACGCTGCAGAAATCGCCGGCTCTTTACTGTCGCCTTTGACAATTGCCTCTGCTGGGATGGGCAGACTCGGGCAACGATTGCCATCGATTAAAGCCTGATCAGGCCAACACCCGAGGCGCGTACACAAATCGTCCACTGCCCTTTGCATTGCAAGCATGGTAGCCTGCAAAATATTGATCTGATCAATTTCGAGTGGGCTAGCCTCACCCACGCCCCAAGCTTTTGCTTTGAGTACGATTTCGGCATACAAGGCTTCGCGCCGCGCAGGCGTTAATCGCTTCGAGTCTTTGAGCCCCGCAATCGGATTGAGTGGATCCAGTACAACTGCGCCAGCAACCACTGCGCCAACCAAGGGGCCTCGTCCGGCCTCATCTACACCGCAGATCCAAATCGCCTCGCTCATCTGCGTGACTCCGTCATGGTTTGGACAATCGCTTGGGCTACCAGCAATCCTGTTGGTTTGCGTAAGGTCTCATGTAGAACAGAAAAGCGTTCTTTTAGGCGAGCTACCTCAAGCGGCTTATCCAGCCAGTGCAAAACGGCCTGAGCCAGATTTTCCGGCGTAGCATCGCCTTGCAGCAATTCAGGCACCACGAACTCACCAGCCAAAATATTAGGTAGGCCGACATAAGGCAAGTAACCCTGGCGCTTCATGATTTGCGCAGTGAGCCAAGGCACCTTATACGAGATCACCATCGGTTTTTTCCAAAGCGCTGCTTGCAAGGTTGCCGTCCCACTGGCAATGAGCACCACATCCGCAGCTTCCAAGATCGTATCGGCATTCCCGTCGATGAGGTGAATCTGAATGTCAGGGTGTTGCATCTGTGTCCGTTCGGCTAGATTTTCTAGGGCCGGACGAAGACGGGGTGTTGCAACCGGAATGACAAATTGGAGGGACTGTCCCTGAAGCCGCTTAGCAATTAAACCCATCGCTTCAAAAAAAACAGGGGCAATAAATTCAATTTCAGAGCTGCGGCTACCCGGCAAAACAGCAATCACGCAGCCGTCAAAATCAGCCCGTTGCAATCCTGCATTTTTAATCACAGGAAATACACTCAATCGATCGCGTGCGCTCTTTGGATCGACTTCCATCGGAATGCTACTTGCCAGCGGATGACCAACGTAGCTTGCGGCAATACCAGCGCGGGCGTATATCTCGGTCTCAAACGGAAAGATGCAGAGCATGCGATCAACCGCCTGCTTGATTTTTTTAATCCGGCCGCCGCGCCAGGCCCAAATCGACGGTGAAACAAAATGGATCGTTGGAATACCTGCAGCGCGCAGCTTGAGCTCCACCCCCAAATTAAAATCCGGCGCATCAATACCCAGATACACATCAGGGCGATCTAAATGAATGAAGGTGTTCAGCAGGTCTTTGCGCAGTCGCAAAATAGCAGGAAGCTGGGTTAATGCCTCAACGTAGCCGCGTACACTGAGCGTCTCCATTGGCCAACGCGAATCAAATCCTTCCTCCTGCATTAAGGGTCCGCCTACGCCATAGGCAGAAAGACCAGCCATCTCAGGTATCTGATTAAGCGCATGTAATGCAGGTGCGGCCAATAAATCGCCCGAAGGCTCACCGGCAACGCAGGCTAACTTAGGCAATGCAATCCTAGCGAATGATGCCGCGCGTCGAGGCGGCTATAAAGTCATGAAACTCAGTCAATTTTTGTGCTGTCGCTGCATCGCCACTACTCTCGTGAACCATTTTTTGAATAACCACTTTAGCCTCTTCAAAACTCAGCCCATCTTTATAAAGCACTTTGTATGCTTGCCGCAGCGCGGCAATGGTTTCCGGTGAAAAACCGCGGCGCTTAAGGCCCTCGACATTAATGCCGTGGGGCGATGCTTTATCACCCGCAGCAATCACAAATGGTGGAATGTCTTGCACCAAGGCTGAAGCGCCGCCCAGCATCGCATGCTGACCAATACGAACAAATTGATGTACGCCTGACATGCCTCCCATAATGGCCCAGTCATGCACTTGCACATGACCCGCAATCTGCGCATTGCTCGAAAAAATGGTGTTATTACCAATCTTGCAATCGTGTGCAATGTGCACATACGCCATAATCCAATTGTCATTACCCAACTGGGTAATACCATCGTCTTGCGCCGTACCAGTGTGAATCGTGGTGAACTCCCGAATGGTATTGCGATCGCCGATCTGCAAGCGGGTTGGTTCACCGCGGTATTTCATGTCCTGTGGCGCGCCACCGATGGCAGCGAAGTGGGCAATGGTATTTTCGATGCCCAAGGTCGTGTGGCCCTCGATAACGGTATGCGAGCCAATTTTGCTGCCTGCGCCAATTTGCACGTGTGGGCCAATGACCGAATACGGCCCTACCTCCACATCACTGGCTAACTGGGCTTTGCTATCAACAATCGCAGTGGCATGAATCCGGCTCATTACACACCCTTGTTCCGAACGGCACAGGTAATGTTCGCCTCTGCTGCCAGCTCATCATTCACCGTTGCCTTTACTTGAAACTTATAGATGCCCGCCTTTTCGCGCTCGAGGATGGCCGTCATAATGAGTTGATCGCCAGGCAATACTGGCTTTTTAAAACGCGCGCCATCAATACCAGCAAAGTAATACACCGCATTTTCTGCCTTCGCTTCCGAAAAAGTCAGCAATGCCGCGGTTTGGGCCAAGGCCTCAATAATCAATACCCCCGGCATGACCGGAAAATCAGGAAAGTGCCCCTGAAAGAAGGGTTCATTCATCGTGACATTTTTCAATGCGGTGATGCTAACGCGTGGGGTTATCTCCAATACGCGGTCAACCAGTAAAAATGGATACCGGTGCGGCAGTAGTTTTAATATCTGGTTAATGTCGATGGAAACGGCATTGCTCATGGTTGCAATCCAATAAAAAAGGCTAAGTTAAATTACGGACCTATCGGCAGACTAAGTTCCCTTAGTCGGAGCCGGACTTCGTTTTCTCTAAATGACGTAAGCGTTGCCGTATTTTATCTAGACCGCGCGCTATCGCAGAGTTTTTCTCCCACGCGGCATGGGGCATTGATGGGTAAACGCCTGTAAAGTGCTGTCCTGGCTCGGTAATCGAGCGAATAATGGAAGTTCCACCCGAAACGGTAGTGCGGTCGGCAATGGTTAAATGGCCAGCAAAACTAGCGTAGCCGCCAATGACGCAATAGTTGCCAATGGTGGTGCTCCCGGAGATGCCCGCACACCCTGCAATCACGGTGCACACACCGATCACTGCGTTATGGCCAATTTGGACTTGATTATCGATTTTGCAGCCAGAGCCAATTACGGTATTACTCATTGCGCCACGATCAATGGTGGTGGATGCACCAATTTCCACATCATCCCCAATTAAGACACTGCCCGTTTGCGGAATCTTCACCCATTCGCCACCAGTAGCATTAAAGTCGGGCGCAAAGCCAAAGCCATCCGCTCCAATCACAGCCCCGCTGTGAATGATGCAGCGTTGTCCGATATCACAATCGGCGTAGATCGATACCGATGGATACATAACGGTATCGTCACCGATCCGCACTCCAGCTGCTACCGTTGTATTGGCCATGATCGAGACGCGTTCGCCGAGCACGACTCCTTGAGCGATATGCACGAAGGGGCCAATATGGCAGGATGCTGGTACTGTCGCACTCGGATCAATTGCAGCCTGAGGATGAACGCCAGGCTGGTGTTGATTTGGTTTTTGCAATGCAAAATACTGGGCCATGCGTGCAAACGTCGCGTACGGATTGGATGCCAGAAAATATACCCGGCCCGGCTTAGACTCCGCAGAAGTCGCTTGCAAATAGTCTAAGTCAGACTGTCCTACGATCAATGCACCAGCAGCACTATGAATCGCCTGCTGACGGTACAGTGGATTGGATAAAAAGGAGATCTGCTGCGCTGTGGCTCGCTCTAGTGGGGCTAAGGAGTCCAGCAATATGGAGCCATCACCCACCAAGCTGGCTTGAAATTGATTGGCCAGCTCGATGGCAGTGGGCATAACTTACTTCAGGCTATTTAGGGCCTTGATGACATCGTCAGTGATATCGGCGCGAGGACTAACGTAAGCCGCCTCTTGTACGATGACGTCAATTTTGCGTTGCTCAGCAATTTGCTTGAGTACAAGGTTAGCCCGCTCTGCAATCTTGGCGCGTTCCTCAAAGGTACGCTGGTTTAGATCTTCCGTAAACTCACGTTGCTTACGCTGCAATTCACGGTCTTGATCGGCCAGCTCGCGCTGACGGCGAATACGCTCTGCTTCCGACATGACTGCTGCATCACGGTCGAGCTTTTCAGCGGCTAATTTAATTTTTTGAGCGCTATCACGCAACTCATTCTGACGCTTGGTGAACTCATTTTGCAATTTCGTTTGCATGGCCTTGGCCAAGTTGGACTCGTTGAAAACCTTTTCCGAATTCACTACCGCAACGCGGTTGCCAACATCCTGGGCCATGACTGGCGCAAGCAGGCCAGCGGAAATAAGGGCAACCAGACTACGCTTAGCCCACTGAATGGAGTTTTGATGCTTCATAAATCGTTCCTTACAATTAAAACGCAGTGCCTACTTGGAACTGCAAACGCTGGATATTATCGGTTGGCTGGGCATTCACAGGGAGGCCATAACTAAACTTTAAGGGGCCCAGCGGTGATATCCATGATAAACCCAAGCCATAAGAATATCGCAAAACTAAGTTGATATTTTCGTTGAAAACGTTACCGCCGTCCACAAAGGTAAATAAACGCAGGGTTTTATCGACCCCGGAGCCCGGCACCGGGAAGGTGTACTCTAGATTCGTCACGATTTTTGATTGCCCGCCGGTAGGCTGATTTAGGCCTATATTTTGATTGTAGAAAGTGGGGCCAAGTGATCCTGGGGCATAGCCCCGCACAGACCCGATTCCGCCGACATAGTAGTTTTTAGTAATTGGGAAAGGGTATTTACCGTAGGCCTCACCGTAGCCAACTTCGCCATTAAAAGAGAGAATGTTCCCTTTTGAGAAAGAATGGTACTTCTGATACTGGCCAAAAAGGCGATAGAACATCATATTTCCGAGCGGGGTGCCAACCTCTGCGCTTAATTGCTGGAGTGTGCCCTTGGACGGTATTAAAGCACTATCACGACCATCACGGGCCCAGCTTGCGGTAACCGGTATGTTGTAGGTATTTAATGTTGCAGGGTATCCTGGAGGAGCGATACCGTAGTCTTGCATGTAAGTGAGATAGGGAGTTGGCGTACTGACACTTGACTTTACCTGAAATACTTCAAATCCTGTTCCAAAGAAAACGCGATCGACTTCAGTGTAGGGCACGCCAAATTTGATATTCGAACCAACGGACTTGATCTGATAATCCGGATCACCTGTGTAGTAGAGTGGCTTGGAAGATCGGTAGTAGAGATCAGTGTAGCGACTAATGCCATCATCCGTGAAGTAAGGATCAAATTGCGATAAGGTTAAGCTTTGGTTGATCTTACCAAACGCGAAGTTAAGGCCAATTGCAGTACCAGTTCCGAAGGCATTCTCTTGATTAATACCCGCAGACAAAATCAATTTTTCGGTGGATGAGAAACCAGCGCCGATATTAATAGCGCCAGTGGGCTTTTCTTTTACGGCGACGCTGACATCCACCTGATCGGGTGATCCGGGTACATCGGCAGTAGAGATATCGGTTTCAGTGAAATAACCCATGCGCCCAATACGCTCTTTAGAAAGTCGAATCTTGTCGCTATCAAACCAGGAGCTTTCAAATTGGCGCATCTCACGCCGCACCACCACATCACGCGTCTTCGCATTACCAGTAATATTGACTTGACGGACATACACCCTTCTGCCTGGGTCAACCACCAAAGTAATATCAACCTCAGCGAGATCACGCCGAATATCCGGCTGGGGATTAATCGACGCGAAGGCATAACCATAGGAGCCTAAGATCTCTGCAATCGCCTTGGTTGTCTCCGCAAGTTTTGCTGAAGAAAAGGTATCCCCCGCTTTCAGGGCCAGGACTTGTTTTAGCTCTGCTTCTTTTCCTAGCAACTCGCCAGCCAAACGCATGTTCTTGACCGTGAATTTCTTGCCCTCACTAATGCTGATTGTGAGGAAGATGCCTTTTTTGTCCGGCGTGATGGAAACCTGAGTGGAATCAATCACAAATTCGAGGTAGCCTCGGTTCAAATAGTAGGAACGTATGGTTTCTAGGTCGGCCGTTAGTTTTTGCTTGGAATAGAGATTGTCTTTGCTGTACCACGAGAGCCAACCGCCGGTCTTTAACTGCATCTCGCTCAGAAGCGTGCTCTCACTAAAGACCTTATTGCCGATAAAATTGATCTCTTGAATCTTGGCGACCGGGCCTTCGTCCACATTGAAAAAGATGGAGACTTGATTGCGCTCAACCGGGGTAACGGTTGCAATCACCTCGGCAGCATATAGGCCTTTGCTAACGTATTGGCGCTTGAGCTCCTGCTCAGCCTTGTCAATGAGCGCCTTATCGAAGAAGCGCGCTTCAGCAACGCCAACCGCTCTAAGGGATTTACGCACCACCTCTGGGTCGAATTCTTTCATTCCCGTAAATTCGATGCGGGAAATCGTTGGCCGCTCTTCCACGATTACGATTAAGACATTGCCTTGCGCCTGAATTTGCACATCGCGGAAAAAGCCGGTGCTGTAAAGGGCTTTAATAGACTCAGCCCCTTTTGCCTGGGTAAAGGTTTCACCCACCTGAATCGGCAAATAACTAAAAACGGTGCCCGGCTCAACCCGCTGCAGACCCTCCACCCGAATGTCTTTCACAACAAAGCTCTCTGCTGCCTGCAATGGCATGGCAAAACTGGTCAGCAGAACAAATACTGTTTGAATCAGCAGTCGGAGACTAAATCGAGGGGCTTGTTGGAACAAATTCAAGATAAGAAATACCGTTGTAAGTCATTAAATAAAGCAAAAAGTGTTAGCGAAATCAACAAGATAAAGCTTAATTTATGAAGCCATTCTTGTACTGAAATGGGTAAGCGTTTTCCGGATACCAGTTCCCATGCATCATACAGGAGCTGACCCCCATCGAGCATGGGGATTGGGATCAAATTGAGGAGGCCAATACTAATACTCATCAGGGCTAAAAAACCGAAAAAAGCCTGCCAGCCCACTTGCGCTGACTTACCTGCCATATCGGCAATGCTTAAGGGTCCACCCAGCTGGTTTAGCGAGGTTTCGCCAGTAACCAGCCCCAACATCAACTTGGTTGAAACCACGGTAATCAGCCAAACCCGTTCGCTTGCATAAATAAGAGCATCGATGGGACCTAGGCGTAGCATCACCATCTCATTTGGCGTAGCGATTGCCGGCCGAATACCTAAGGCTTGAAGTGGATCTTGCTTGGGCTGAACCTGCGGCAAAGCCTCCGCAGGAAATGGTATAGCAATTCGGGCACCGCTCGGGCTCGTCAGCTCCAAAACAAAGCCCTTCTCACCCGTAATGGCATCGAGTAGTTGCCAGCGCAATTGGTTCCAGCTGATGACTGGCTCAAAATCAGCTGAAGCGGCATTAATATCACGCCAACCGGTGACGAGGTCACCTGCAACCAAACCTACCTTTGCGGCGACCGATGACTCTGGCGGAGCCTGCAGACGCGCAGGTAATTGCGCTGCGCCGGCAAGATAAACCACCATTAAAAAAGCAATCGCTAAAATGAAATTGGCCAGCGGCCCGGCAGCCACAATAAAAGAACGCTGCCACAGTTGCTTGCGATCAAAGGCATTGGCCTCATTTGCTGCATCAATGGTTTGTTCTGGATCGCGACCATCCAGTAATTTGACATAGCCACCCAATGGAATCGCGCCAATTACCCATTCGGTTTTGTTTTGGCTGGTAAAGCGAAATAAGGGCTTACCAAAACCAATCGCAAACCGCAGTACACGCACCCCGCACATGCGCGCCGCTGCATAGTGGCCATATTCATGAAAGCCCACCAAAATCCCGATCGTGACAATGAAGGTAAAAAGAGTAATGAGTCCTTGCACCGGGTGCCTCTATGTGTTGGCTAGCGTGGAAACCAAGTGCGCTGCAACCTGGCGTGCTTGTTCATCTGCACCCAGCACAATCTCAATGGAACTGGCAGGGACAGATTGAATGGCGGACAGGGTTTCACGAACCACGCTAGCGATTTGCAAATACGGTATGCGCTGATCCAAAAACGCAGCTACTGCCACTTCATTGGCAGCGTTCAGAATTGCTGGCGCAGTACCGCCTGCTTTTGCAGCCTCAAATGCCAGCGCCAGGCAGGGAAAGCGATCAAAATCAGGTTCCGAAAATTGGAGTGCCGATAGCTGCGTTAAATTTAAAGGCGCTACGCCAGCATCGATGCGATCAGGCCAAGCCAAACCATGGGCAATCGGGGTTCGCATATCGGGCTGACCCAATTGAGCAATCACCGAGCCATCGCGATAGCGCACCATGGAGTGCACCACGCTCTGCGGATGAATCAATACCCGTATTTGAGTGAGCGGCAGGCCGAACAGCCAGTGCGCCTCAATGACCTCCAAGCCTTTATTCATCATGGTCGCTGAATCGACCGAGATCTTACGCCCCATCACCCAATTGGGATGTGCACATGCTTCATCGGGCGTAATGGTTTTTAATGCGGCAAGGCTCTTCTCCCGAAATGGCCCGCCCGATGCTGTAAGCCAAAGCTCCTCAACACCAAAATGGTCGCGTGCATTTCCATTCGATGTGCTACCAAACCGATTCGGTAAGCATTGGAAAATCGCGTTGTGCTCGCTATCAATCGGCAATAGCTCCGCGCCACCCACTTTGACTGCGCTCATAAATAGATCGCCAGACATCACGAGGGCTTCTTTATTGGCCAGCAGAATGCGTTTGCCAGCCTGCGCCGCAGCCAAGGTGGGTGCTAAGCCAGCCGCGCCGACAATTGCTGCCATGACGGTATCGCAGTCCGACTCTAAAACAGCAGTAAGCAATGCCTGTGGGCCATGAAGGATGGTGAGTTGACTCACTTTCCCTGCAAGCAATTGACTTAACTGCGCTGCCCCAGCAGCATCGGTTACCACAGCAATGCGGGGCTTAAATTCCAGGCACTGCTGTGCCAAGCGCTCGACCTGACGTCCTGCCGTCAGCGCGACCACCTGAAAGCGATCAGGATGCGCCCGAATCACATCCAGGGTATTCACACCGATCGATCCGGTGGAGCCCAATACCGCAACGCGGCGGCGCAAAGAAGGATTGCTGGGGCTATTCATCTCAGGAGTCCAACGAGTAATACAACGATTGGCATGGTTGGTAAAAGCGCATCGATGCGATCGAGAACGCCACCATGACCAGGCAGCAAGTTACTACTGTCTTTTGCTCCAGAAAGTCGTTTGAGCTGGGATTCAAATAAATCGCCCACAATACTAAGCACGGTTAGGCTGATCACCAATAAAAACATGGGTAACCAACCCCAACTCAATGCAAAGGCACCAAAAATGGTTGCCGTTGGTGGTAGATACAGCGCACATAGGGTCGCAAATAAGCAGCAGAGCACAATCCCGCCTAATGCACCTTCAACTGTTTTGCCCGGACTTAACTGCGGAGCTAGGCGACGACGCCCAAATGCTTTACCAACAAAATAGGCGCCGATATCAGCTACCCAAACTAAGGCCATTGCTGTCAGTAGCCACAGCAAACCCATTTCCCGCAAGAACACCAACGCAAACCAGGTAGCTGGCAGGACGATTAAACCCAACACAGCAAAAAAGAATTGCCACTTCGATAGCGTAAGCCGGGTGCCGCGCGACATGATGAGTGGGGCCCCAATGACCCAAAACACCATCGCCAATAAAAGCAATGCAATATCCACATCCACATTGGAAAAGAAGAGCAAGGCTGTAATCGCAATGAAACACATGGCTGCATAAATCAACGCTGCTCGAGTAGCGCCGGGCGCAATCAAGCGACTCCACTCCCACGCCGCTAAAAGAATCATGATGAGAAAAAGCCCATTAATGTAGATCGGCGGCAATAGAAACAGGATCGGTAAAAAAACTGCCAATAATAGTGTTGCAGTAATTACCCGGGCTTTCAGCATAAGGGTCGCTTAAGCGGAAGTGGAAAGCGTTTCTGAAGCAAGCTGGGCGCTGGTGCGACCAAAACGGCGCTCGCGCTGACTAAACCAATCAAATGCAGCTTGCAAATCCGTTGCGGTAAAGTCTGGCCACAGCGTATCGGTAAAGTACAGCTCGGTATAGGCTAACTGCCAAAGCAAGAAGTTGCTGACGCGCTGCTCACCTCCAGTACGAATAAATAAATCGGGTTCGGGAGCATAGGCCATGGATAAATACGGCTGCAGAAGGTCTTCCGATACTGCATCGGCGGCAATATTCGGGTTAGCCCGCAACATTGCGCGCGTCGCTTGCAAAATATCCCAGCGCCCGCCGTAATTCGCGGCGATCGTCAAGGTGAGGTCCTTGCAGTGCGCCGTCTTTTCTTGGGAGAAGGCAATCATGTCTTGAATTGACTGATCGAATTGGCTTAAATCCCCAATGAGGCGCAGCTGAATCCCATTCTCAGCCAAGCGGCCCACTTCGCCACGCAAAGATTTGAGAAAGAGCTTCATTAAAAAGCCGACTTCTTCTGGGGGACGACGCCAATTCTCAGAACTAAAGGCAAACACCGTGAGAAATTCAACGCCTTGACGACGGCATTCCTCAACGACCTTGCGAACCGCACCCAAGCCTTCAGAGTGGCCCGCAACGCGCGGCATGTGACGCTTGCTTGCCCAGCGCCCGTTCCCATCCATGATGATGGCCACATGGCGTGGCACTGCCCTAACCTCAGGCACCTCGATTGTTGAGCTAGTGTGTTTAATCATGGACGTTGATAAGCGGGGATCAGGACAGCAACTACACCGTCATGATTTCCTTTTCCTTATCAACCACAATTTTGTCGATGTCGATGACTGCTTTGTCTGTCATCTTCTGAATTTCATCGGTGGCACGACGCTCTTCGTCCTCGGAGATGTCTTTATCTTTCGTCAGGCGTTTTAAATGCTCATTGGCGTCACGGCGTAAATTACGGACCGCAATCTTCGTATCTTCGCCTTCACTTTTGACGAGCTTGGTTAATTCACGGCGACGCTCTTCCGTAAGGGCTGGCATCGGTACTCGAATAATCGTTCCTTGCGATGCCGGATTTAAACCCAAGTCAGAATCCCGAATGGCTTTTTCGATCACCGCAACCATGGTCTTTTCAAACGGCTGAACATTGATCGTACGCGCATCCGCTAAGCCCAAATTAGCCACCTGCGATAAGGGCGTGGGGTTGCCATAGTAATCAACCTGAATGTGCTCCAAGATGCCGGGGTTAGCACGGCCCGAACGAATCTTAGCCAGTCCGCTCTTTAAGGACTCGAGCGACTTTTGCATCTTTTGTTCGGTCGTGTTTTTGATTTCAACTGCGGACATGCTGTTCTCCTATTAGACGTGCACCAAGGTGCCTTCGGACTCGCCCTGCACTACGCGCAGCAAGGCTCCCGGTTTTAAGATTGAAAACACTTTAATCGGCAACTTGCGATCGCGGCATAAGGCAAATGCAGTTGCATCCATTACTTGCAGGTTTTGAATGATGGCTTCGTCAAAGGTAATCGAATCATAGCGTGTCGCGCTCGCATCTTTATTGGGATCGCTACTGTAAATGCCGTCAACTTTGGTTGCCTTAAGCATGATGTCAACGCCCATCTCTGCCCCGCGCAGTGCCGCAGCGGTATCGGTCGTAAAAAAGGGATTGCCAGTACCGGCAGCAAAGATCACTACTTTGCCTTCGCTCATGGCCCGGATCGCTCTTGGGCGAATGTAGGGCTCAACCACTTGATCCATGCGTAAAGCCGATTGAACACGGGCTTCAACGCCCTTTTGGCGCAAGGCATCCTGAAGGGCAAGGGAATTCATCATGGTAGCCAACATACCCATGTAGTCTGCTGTAGCGCGATCCATACCGGCAGCACCACCAGCAACGCCGCGGAAAATATTACCGCCGCCAATCACAATCGCCAGCTCGATACCTAGGCGGACCACCTCGGTGATTTCAGCGACCATGGAGTCGATGGTGGCTGGGTTGATGCCAAAAGCATCCTCACCCATTAACGCTTCACCAGAAAGTTTTAGGAGTACGCGCTTATATGCTGGCATGGTTGTTTAGTCTGCTTAGGTTATTGATTTATATGTATTTTTTAATGATTGATTCCCATTATAAAGGGCAAAGAAAAGGGCGTAGAAACTTTCGCTTCCACGCCCTCTTGGGGTACAAAACCAGATAAAAACAAGGGGGGATACCCCTTTGCTTCTGAAAGGGTCTTTTATGCGCTTGCTTTTGCAGCGGCCACCTGGGCAGCTACTTCCGCAGCAAAGTCATCTTGCCGCTTTTCAATGCCCTCGCCTACGATGAACATCGTAAATGACTTAATGGTCGTGTTTGCGGCCTTTAGCATTTGCTCAACGGTTTGCTTATCGTTTTTCACGAAGGGTTGATTCAAAAGCGATACTTCTTTGAGGTACTTTTGCACCGAGCCCTCAACCATCTTGGCAACGATATCGGCAGGCTTACCGGATTCGGCTGCTTTTTGCTCTGCAATGTTCCGCTCGGTCGCGATGTTTTCTGCAGGAACGTCAGCAGTAGACAAAGCAACTGGCTTCATTGCAGCAATGTGCATCGCAACGTCTTTGGCAGCCACTTCATCGCCAGTGAACTCCACCATCACACCAATGCGGGTTCCATGCAAATACGAAACCAATTTGCTATCGCCAGAAAAACGCTGAAAGCGGCGCGGGGTAATGTTTTCACCAATACGACCAATCAACTTGGTGCGAACGGCCTCAACGGTTTCTCCCTCGAGCGGCAATGCAACCAAGGCAGTAACGTCAGCTGGGTTACTGTTCGCAACCAGTTTGGCGCAGTTATCCGTAAAGGCTAAAAAGTCATCGTTCTTCGACACAAAGTCGGTTTCGCAATTGACTTCGATTAAAGCGCCAGTAGTGCCATTGATAAAAGCAGCCACTACGCCCTCAGCAGTAACGCGGGAGGCGGCTTTGCTGGCTTTGCTGCCTAGCTTTACGCGCAGAATTTCTTCTGCCTTAGCCATATCGCCATCGGCTTCGGTCAAGGCTTTTTTACACTCCATCATCGGAGCATCGGTTTTGGCGCGCAAGTCACCAACCATTGCAGCGGTAATTGCAGCCATTACTCAGCCTTCCCTTCTTCAACGAACTCTTCTTCACCTTCTTTAACGGCAGTCAAAATCTCTTGTACTGAATTTGCCTTGCCTTCCAAGATGGCATCTGCAATACCGCGCGCATACAGGGTTACTGCTTTGCTAGAGTCGTCGTTACCTGGAATGATGTAATCCACACCCTCAGGGGAGTGGTTGGTATCCACAACTGCGATGACTGGAATGCCTAATTTCTTGGCTTCGGTAATCGCAATCTTGTGATAGCCGACGTCTACGACAAAAATGGCATCGGGTACGCCATTCAAATCCTGAATGCCGCCCAAGGCTTTTTGTAATTTGTCGAGGTCACGGTCATTGGTGAGGGCTTCTTTCTTAGAAAGCTTTTCCCAATCGCCCGCTTCTTTCGCAACGGCCATGTCTTTCAGGCGCTTTAGCGAACCTTTGACGGTTTTGAAGTTGGTCAGGGTGCCACCGAGCCAGCGGCTATCGATGTATGGCATGCCTGCACGTGCTGCCTCTTCGGCGATGATCTCGCGGGATTGGCGCTTGGTACCAACAAACAAAATGGTGCCGCGATTGGCTGCAATTTGTTTTGCCACTTTCAGGGCGTCCTGAAACATGGGCAATGTTTTTTCCAAATTGATAATGTGGATTTTATTGCGATGGCCAAAAATATAAGGGGCCATCTTGGGGGACCAGAAACGTGTTTGGTGGCCAAAATGGCAACCGGCTTCCAGCATCTGACGCATAGTCACTG
>JBIILR010000096.1:0-5733 GCA_044338365.1 Polynucleobacter sp.
GGTTATGGTGCTTTATTGCAATGCAATGAAGTTAAACGGGAAACACTACTCAAACGTGTGCTGCCCCCGCAACGGTAAGCAAATGTGCCTGCAACTGGGTACGGAGAACTTGGATATAGCCACTGTGCGCGTCAATCGCATGGGAAGGTCAAGCTCTTAAATTTGCCAGCCCGGATACCGGCCAAAACAGGTGGAATTTTGCGGACGGGGATCCTTCGCGCGCCGATAGAAGCGTTCGCATGGATTCCGTGCGCCCGCACATATTGACGTTCTGGATTTGCGCCCATGAAGTTCTGTTCGACTCGGCTAACGGGGAAGTTGGCTTGGTGATTCGACGGCAGAAGGTTCATCATGAAGCAGCAGTTCAGCAACACACAGTGCGCATCTGCACTGTTAGCAGCGCTTTTGTTTAGCGCTATTCCGTTTCAAAACGCAGCAGCACAAACACCAAACTCCGGACCAACGCTCATTGTGTCGGGATCACGATTTGAAGAAAATCTCAATGAAGTTCCTGCAAATATTCAGGTCATTTCTCGTGAAGAGATTGCAGAGTCAACCTCAACAAATATTCCTGACATCTTGTCCCAAGTGGGTGGCCTGAATGTTAGGAACACTGCCGGCGGACAATTAAACCTAGGTGCCACCATTGACATGGGCGGCTATGGACCAACAGCTAACAGCACAACGCTAGTTTTAGTTGATGGTCAGCGAATTAATTCAATTGATTCATCTAGCGTGTCCTGGGAATCTATTCCACTTGACTCAATTAATCGTATTGAGATACTGCGTGGTGGCGCGAGCGTCCAATATGGTAATGGGGCTTTGGGTGGAGTAATTAATATCATCACCAATGGTGGAAGTAAAAATCTAAATCAAGCGTCTACCAGCTATGGCAGTTTTAACACTCTGGTGAATAACACCATTTTTAGAAATACTATTGACCAGACAACCTTACAGTTGAGCGCCAATACCTCAAATACAAATGGTTGGCGACAAAATTCAGCCGCAAATGCATATGCATTTGATGCAAAAGTAACTCAGTCCCTTGGTGGAAAAGATAAAGTTTATGTTGATCTTTTTTATAGCTACTCAAATCAACAATTGCCTGGTGGCACTCTAGGACAAGTTGGGCAAGGCAATCCGC
Organism: Polynucleobacter sp.; assembly: GCA_044338365.1. Classification (GTDB taxonomy): domain Bacteria; phylum Pseudomonadota; class Gammaproteobacteria; order Burkholderiales; family Burkholderiaceae; genus Polynucleobacter. The sequence continues at coordinate 1,145 of JBIILR010000096.1, forward strand.
AGCTTGCGAAATTCAACAATATTGGATCAGGCAACACCGTCAACAATACCGGCTTTCGGGCTGGCATAGCAAAAGAGTTAAACAATATGTTTAATTTAGAAGTGGATGGTTATTACAGCAACAAAAATACTTTTTTTAATCAACCCTACTATTCCACTTCTGCATCGGGTGTTGGCGCCTATCCGACTATTAGCCCATCATTTACAAATTATGAGGGATGGCAAGCCAATTTCAGCCCTCGTATTAAAGCCAACTTTGGCTCATTTGGAACCAGCGTTATGGGGTATGAGTTCAATAAAGCAAATCAATCATCCTCTGCTAGCTATAGCTCTGCCATGAATCAAGCTGCGGGTAGTGTCTACCCGCCTGGACCATATGGTGTTTCAAGCCTTCCGCTTCAAAGCTCAACTAATGCCAGTCTTTATAACCAGTCCATTTATTTCATACAGAGAAGTCCTCTAACGAGGATCATAGATTTTGCAGGAGGTTATAGATATCAAACACAGAGCGCCAGTGCTAATGGTGTCAGTATCTGGAGTGGGTCAGCTAATCCCAACCCCAATCAAACTTACTCAGCAAATGCTGGAGACATCGCATTCAACTTCAAATATCTTAAAGGGCAACGCGTTTACATTAAATGGAATCAATCGTATCGCTTTCCAAATGTGGATGAATTTTGGGGCTACTCTAGCATGGGTGGAAGTCCAGTATTTGGCGGGATTCTTAAACCTCAAACTGCTCAAACTTATGAGCTTGGTGGAAATTGGCAGTTACTTAAAACTAATTTGACCGCCTCTGTTTTTTCCTCAGTCTCTCAAAACGAAATCTTATATAACCCGGCTACCTATGGGAACTCTAATTCACCATATGATATCAACAGAAAGGGCGCAAACCTAAACCTGCTTACGGCCATCTCCTCACAACTGTCGATCGGAGGAGGCGGAACAATACAAAATGCTTTTTATGCTAACGGGCCTTATCAAAATCAGTCCATTGCACAGGTACCAAACTTATTGCTTAATGCTAGAGCTACTTATGCACTAAATAACAGCTGGTCACTTGGTGGTGTAGTGAATTATGTGAGTAATCAACGTTATGATGCTGCTCCAGCCTACTACAGCAGTCTTAACGTCATGCCGTCCTACACAGTTGCTGACGTATATGCGAACTATAAAATCGGCCATTGGGAAACTCGTTTAACCGTGAAGAATATTGGCAATGCACAATATTCAACTTATGGAGGCTACGGTTACGTTCAATTACCAAACAATAGTAGTAGCAATAGTTACTACTATTACGCCAACGACCCTAGATCGATTTATATTAGTGGTAAATATACCTTCTAGACCACTCAACAAGTGCGAATAAAAACGATGCAACCCTCGACTCACCTCTGCCACATGGCAGTCGGGGTTGCTGTATTTATTTTAGGATTTTCCTTTGCTGTTTTTGCTGCACCAGTTTCAGTTGTGGACGATCGGGGTGTTGTGGTGGCGTTTAATAAACCACCACAACGTGTTATTAGCCTACTACCTTCCTTAACCGAGTCTGTATGCGCTCTGGGCAAGTGTTCTGTTTTGGTGGGAGTCGATCGCTTTTCCAATTGGCCGAAGTCAGTTGATGCTTTGCCACGCTTAGGCGGTATTGCTGATGCCAATATTGAGGGCATTGTTCGCCTAAAGCCAGACCTAGTCTTAGTTGAAAAATCATCGCCCCTGATTGCGCGCCTGCAGTCATTGGGTCTTTCAGTTGCTGCATTTGATGTGCAGTCCATGGCCGATGTGCAGCGCACTTTACGGCAGCTGGATGTAGTCTTGGGCTCTACCGAATCTGGCGCAGTATGGGATCGCATCCAGCTCGACATTGCTCGGGCCAGTCGCGCGCTATCACCTTCACAAAAATCAGCACGGGTTTACTTTGAAGTGAACGCTGCGCCGTTTGCGGCTGGCAAAACATCCTTCATTGGTGAATTACTCGATCGACTAGGCATGCAAAACATTGCTACGGAAAAGATGGGCGCCTTTCCGAAGATTAATCCGGAATTCGTAGTGCATTCCAAGCCGGATTTGATCATGAGTACTGAGGCATCGCCAACACAGTTGGCACAGCGCCCCGGCTGGAAATCCATTCCGGCGATTCAGGGCAATCGGATCTGCTTCTTTTCGGCAGCACAAGCTGACGTTCTGGTTCGGCCTGGCCCGCGCATGGGTGAAGCAGCAGCCCTTATCGCTGATTGCGCGATGCGCTCACTGCCCAAGTGATAGTCTGCGGTATGCGTCCTACTTTATTGCCCCGTGTACTTGCCTTATTGGTGATCAGCATTGCATTGCTATGCTTGGGCGCATTGCTGGGTAGCGGTGGAATTGCTTGGAGCACTGACTCTGCAATCGTATTTGACATCCGCTTGCCGCGCTCAGCAGGAGCATGGCTGGCAGGTGCCCTACTCGGCCTAGCCGGTGCGATTGCGCAAGGTGTATTTCGCAATCCATTGGCTGATCCGTATTTGCTTGGTAGCGCATCGGGCGCCTTAATGGGGGTCGCTCTTGTTTTGGGCTTTTCCCATGCGCTTAGCGATTCTGGGCTTGCCTTAATTGGACTCAACAGCGGCGCATTTATTGGTGCGCTACTGGGTGTTGTTGCGGCACTGATTCTGGCTGGTGGTTATCGCAGCTCCTTACGGCTTTTGCTATCGGGTGTAGTGATTAGCGTCATCCTTGGTGCTGGTAATGCCCTCTTTACCTTTGTTCGCCCCGACCTCTATCAGCGCTTTCAGGCATTTATGCTCGGCAACACCAGCCTACTGGATTGGCATGGCGTCTACCTCATGCTGCTCGTTTGGCTTGCCTGCATTGCAGCAGCGCTACTATTGAGTGCGGCCTTAAATGCCCTTAGCCTTGGTGAAAGTACCGCCAAAACGCTTGGCCTTCCGATTGATCAAATGCGCCTGGGATTGATTACTGTTCTGGCTCTAGCTACAGGTGCAGCGGTAGCCCAAACTGGACTGATCGCATTCATCGGCCTTGCGGCGCCCCACCTGGTTCGGCGCTTTGCCAACGGCTCGCAGCGCATCCATTTACTGATGTCCAGTTTAGCTGGTGGCATCCTATTGCTGGCCTCGGATTTACTAGCGCGCACGATCTTAGCGCCCCTTGAGCTTCCGGTTGGAATTGTTACAGCAGTGATCGGTGGCTCGTATTTACTGCTATTGCTACGGCGTCAAACTTTAGGGATAAGCGCATGAGTCCAATAGAGCTGCGCAATGTGTCCCTATCCCGCAATAACAACCTTGTTTTACAAAACATCAATCTCACCATTCCTGCGGGTGAGTGGACCAGCATTGTTGGCCCGAACGGTGCAGGTAAGTCCACGCTAGTTCAAGCTTTAGCTGGACTCTTGCCTTATGAGGGCTCCATTCAGATTGGGGGAATAGAGCTTGGCTCGATCGCAATCAAGGCGCGCGCGCAGCAAATTGCTTGGCTTGAGCAGGCAACGTCGATACCAGATAGCCTTGATTTTGGTCTGCGGGTATACGACATTGCCATGCTGGGTCGATTGCCTCATCAAAACTGGCTCTGTATTCCGAGTGATGAGGATTGCGGCATTGTCGAACACGCTATGCGGCAAACCGATGTCTGGGGTTTGCGCGAGCGCTTTTTTAATCAACTGTCCGGGGGTGAGCGTCAGCGCGTTTTGCTTGCTAGGCTCTTTGCTGCTCAAACCGGCATCCTCCTGATGGATGAGCCGATTGCCAATTTAGACCCACCGCATCAGGCTGATTGGCTGGAATGGCAAAGCGCACTATCGGATCAGGGCAAAACCAGCATCACCGTTTTGCATGAAATTCAGTTTGCCTTGCAGGCCGAGAATCTGATTCTTTTGGGTAAGAAAGGGGTCCATCACCAAGGCAAAAGTGATGATCCACTAACCCATCAGGCCCTAATTGATCTATTTGATGGACGCATTGAGCTAACGAAGCTAGGCAAGCGCTGGGTTACCCTGGCGCGGTAATAAACCAGGCATATCAGCGCTGCTCACAGCCTAATTCAGGGGCTACAATGTAGCAATGAGCGATTCATTCCCCTCTTCCGATTCTTCCTTAAGTAATTTAAACCGAGCAATAGCTCGGGTAAAAGACAAGCTCACGCTGGCTAGTAAAGCCCTAGAAGAGGCACGCCAAGATCGCGCGCGACTCGAAACCAAGATAGCGGATGCGCAAAATCGCATCCAACACATTTTGAGTCGACTGCCCGAGCAAAGTGACACACGGCAACTAAACTTGCTAGCTACTGACGAACCTAACCCCACTATTTCAGGCGATGATCATGAGCCAACAACGCATTGAGGTCACGCTCGCAGGCCAAAAAATCACGCTGGCTACCACTACCGAGCATGAGCCCCTGTTGCGCGAGGCCTGCACCTTGGTTGACGAACAAATTCAGCTAGCGATTACCGGAGGTAACCGTAGCATCGAGCGCGCCACCATGATGGCAGCGCTTAAGCTTGCTGGCGATCTGATTTCAAGTAAACGCCTGGCTGCAGATACCGCAGCGCAGTTATCAACGCAGTCCGCTGCAATTCATCCGGATGAG
>JBIILR010000097.1:0-5722 GCA_044338365.1 Polynucleobacter sp.
GCCCTACTTCGGAGTATGGAGTGGCGCGCTCCCAAGATGCTGCTACCCAACACCTGCGCTTTGCCCACATTGGAGCACCCCGCGTTGCCAAGTCTGGGGCCAATGTCAGTCAAATGCATTACGCCCGCCAAGGCATCATTACGCCCGAGATGGAATACGTTGCCTTGCGCGAATCAATGGGCCTCGAACAGTTACGCAAAGATCCCCGTTACACCCAATTACTCAAGCAACATCCGGGTAAAAGCTATGGCGCCAACTTACCTGAGATCGTTACCCCTGAATTTGTGCGCCAAGAAATTGCCGCAGGCCGCGCCATCATTCCAGCCAACATCAATCACCCTGAATTAGAGCCGATGATTATTGGCCGCAACTTCCGCGTCAAGATTAATGGCAATTTGGGCAACTCGGCAGTCACCTCATCGATCAATGAAGAAGTGGAAAAAATGGTGTGGTCGATTCGTTGGGGTGCTGACACCATCATGGACCTCTCCACCGGCAAACACATCCACGAAACCCGCGAATGGATTATTCGCAACTCGCCAGTACCGATCGGCACGGTGCCCATTTACCAAGCCCTCGATAAAACCGGTGGCGTCGCCGAAGACCTCACCTGGGAAATGTTCCGCGACACCTTAGTCGAGCAAGCCGAGCAAGGCGTTGATTACTTCACCATTCATGCGGGCGTATTACTCCGTTATGTACCGCTCACAGCCGATCGCATCACCGGCATTGTGTCGCGCGGCGGCTCGATCATGGCGAAGTGGTGCTTGGCTCACCACAAAGAGAATTTCCTGTACACCAAGTTCGATGAAATTTGCGAGATCATGAAGGCGTACGACGTCTCCTTCAGCTTAGGCGATGGTTTGCGCCCAGGCTGTATTGCTGACTCCAATGACGCAGCGCAGTTTGGTGAATTGCATACCCTGGGCGAGCTGACTGCCAAAGCATGGAAGCACGACGTTCAGGTCATGATTGAAGGCCCAGGCCACGTTCCGATGCAGCGCATTGAAGAGAACATGACCGAAGAGCTCAAGCATTGCTTAGAGGCGCCCTTCTACACATTAGGACCGCTAATCACGGATATCGCTCCAGGCTATGACCACATTACCAGTGGCATTGGCGCGGCACAAATTGGTTGGTACGGCACAGCCATGCTGTGCTACGTCACACCCAAAGAGCATTTAGGTTTGCCCGACAAAGAAGATGTACGCGAAGGCATCATTACCTACAAAATTGCTGCCCATGGCGCTGATTTGGCCAAGGGTTTGCCTGGCGCTCAAGTACGCGATAACGCACTATCGAAAGCGCGCTTTGAGTTCCGCTGGGAAGACCAGTTCAATTTAGGCCTCGATCCTGAGCGTGCGCGCGAGTACCACGACGCCACATTGCCTGCGGAAGGCGCCAAGATTGCGCACTTCTGCTCGATGTGTGGACCGAAGTTCTGCTCGATGAAGATTACGCAAGAAGTGCGTGACTACGCCGCTACCTTAGATGCTAATGGCAATCCGAAAGTAGTGGAGGCAGTCAAGGGCATGGAAGAGAAATCGATTGAGTTCCGCAAGCGCGGTAGCGAGATTTACCAATAAGGTATTGGCTGTAGATACCATGCTCGTTGATCAGAGTTCCTCTTTTGCTGGCAAGCGAATAGCCGTCGTCGGGGCTGGCCTGATGGGCCGGATGATGGCTTACGCCCTCGCAAAAGGGGGAGCTCAGGTATCGCTCTATGATCGCGGTGGTGTGGATGGCGAGCATGCGGCTGCGACCATTGCAGCGGCGATGCTGGCCCCACTGGCAGAATCCGCTATTACCGAAGCCAATGTGGTGCAAATGGGCATGTACAGCTTGCCGCGCTGGCAAGCCTTTAGTGCTGAACTCCCCCTTCCCGTTTTTTTTCAGCAAGAAGGAACCGTCTTTGTTTGGCATCAACAAGATGCCATCGAAGCCAAACGCCTAACCGCGCAACTGCTCCGCAATTGCCGGGAGAGTCAGCAGGCAGGTGCGTCTGTCTATCCGCTAGACGAGCCACAGCAGCTGGATCGCCATTCCTTAGAAGGGCTTGAACCCAGCTTAGCGGATCGCTTTCATCAGGGTTTGTTTTTGCCGCACGAAGGGCAACTGGATAATCGGCAATTGCTGGCCTCCTTATTGCATGCGCTAAGTGCCATGCAGGTGGAGCTGCATTGGAATCACGCCATCGACCCGGATGATTTGCATCGCCAAGGAAAGCAGGACTGGGTGATTGATTGCCGTGGTCTAGGCGCTAAAGAGGCATGGGAGTCTAATCCCTTGCGTGGTATCCGGGGTGAGGTAATCCGCTTGCATGCACCCGAAGTCAAACTCAAACGCCCTACAAGGCTGATTCATCCGCGTTACCCGATTTACATTGCGCCTAAAGAGGATGACATGTACGTGGTCGGCGCCACTGAAATTGAATCCGAAGACTTATCGCCTACCAGCGTTCGCTCTGCGATGGAATTGCTTAGCGCGGTCTATACCGTGCATAGCGGTTTTGCTGAGGCGCGTATTCTGGAAATGAGTACGCAATGCCGCCCCACCCTCAAAGACAATTTACCTGAGATCCGAATTGCTAAGCCTGGGCTGATGTTAATTAATGGCTTGTATCGGCACGGCTTCTTAATTGCGCCTGCAGTCATGGATTGCGCAATCGAGCTATTGCGCTCTTTTGCAGCAGACCCATCGCCTGCCAGTAGTAGATTGGCCAAGCAACTTGATTTACGGGTGACGCATGACTCCCATAGTGAGCTAATTGCATGCGCATCCTAGCCAATCAAATTCCGCGCGATCTACCCAGCAATAGTCGCATCACCGATCTCTTGACCATGATTGAGGCGAAGCCACCCTACGCCGTTGCGGTTAATTTGCAATTTGTTCCAAAGACGCGCCATGCAGAATATGTCCTGCATGAAAACGATCAAGTTGAAATCATCGCTCCGGTCACCGGCGGTTAATCCGCCCTCGCTAACGAATCTGTTCCCATGACGACTTCACTTCCACTTTCCACCAGCGATTCCTTGGTTCTCTATGGCGAGACCTTTGCGAGTCGCCTACTGCTTGGCACCTCGCGTTACCCATCGCCGCAAATTCTGGAAAATGCAGTTGCACAGGCGCAGCCTGGAATGATCACCGTTAGCCTGCGGCGCCAAGGTACATCTACTAGCGAGTCGCACAGTGGCTTTTGGGATTTACTCAAAAAAATGGCTGTCCCCGTATTGCCGAATACGGCTGGTTGCCACAGCCCGCAAGAAGCGATTACAACAGCGCAAATGGCCCGCGAAGTATTTGAAACCGACTGGATTAAGCTCGAATTAATTGGGGACGATTACACCCTGCAGCCCGATACCTTGCGTTTGGTACAAACTGCAGAAACGCTGATTAAGGATGGCTTTAAAGTCTTACCCTACTGCACCGAGGATTTAATCCTGTGTCAGCGCTTAGTGGACGTTGGTTGCCAAGCAGTGATGCCATGGGCGGCGCCGATTGGTACCGGCCAGGGGCCACTCAATCCGTTTGCTATGAAACTCTTACGTGAGCGCTTGCAGGTACCGCTCTTGGTAGATGCTGGCCTCGGCTTGCCATCGCATGCCTGCACGGTCATGGAATGGGGCTTTGATGGTGTTTTACTCAATACGGCAGTCGCCTTAGCCGACAATCCAGTAGCAATGGCTACTGCCTTTGCCAAAGCCGTTGAAGCCGGTCGGGCCGCCTACTTATCGGGCGCTATGCAGGCGCAAAGTTCAGCGCAGGCAAGCACCCCTTTGGTTGGCACGCCATTTTGGCATCAGACTTCATGAGCCTGATTCGTGATCTCGCTGAGCAAATTGTTGCCTGCCATCAGCAAGATGATTTAGCCATTCCCCTGCCTGAGTCGAGCATTCATGAGCTGCCGCCCGCATTAGACAATACGCATGCGGGCGATCATTACGAACTGGCCGGCGCTTTGGCTGCAATCCAGATGGGCTTTATCGAAAAGGATGCGCAGGTTTTAGGAAAGGCATGGTCGCGCATGGCGCATCATGCCGGCGGCTTTAATCCGGCCAGTTGGCCAAGCCTGCCAGACTACTTTGACTTAATGCCAACATCGCACCAGTCGCATGCCAGCGCCTTCCCTTCATGCCCCCACACACTTGGGCTATATGCAGTGTTGCCGAGTGCCGAGTGGGTTAAGCGCATGGTCGATGCGCAAGTGCCTACCGTTCAGTTGCGCTTTAAAGCGGAAGGCGCTCTTGATCGGGGGCGTCTCATTGCAGAAATCAATGCCGCCGTTGCTGCTGTCCAAGGCAGCAAGACCCTTCTGTTTATTAACGACTATTGGCGCGAAGCCATCGATGCAGGTGCTTACGGCGTTCACTTGGGTCAAGAAGATCTAGCACTGGCTGATTTGGATGCCATTCGCACAGCGGGTTTGCGATTAGGCTTGAGTACCCATGGCTATGCAGAGATGGTGTATGCCGATTCCTTCTTACCCAGTTACATTGCCATGGGCGCCGTCTTTCCAACGCAGTTGAAAAAGATGCCAACTGCGCCTCAAGGACTTGGGCGCCTACGCAAATATGCGCAGCTGATGAGCCACTATCCCCTGGTTGGGATTGGCGGTATTGATGAAAGCACAATCCAAGCGGTAGCAGAAACCAGTGTGGGTTCGGTAGCGGTGGTGCGTGCGATTACGGGTTCCGATAATCCAGAGGCTGCAGTAAAGCGCCTGACCCAACTGATGATGCAAGCCAAATCCAAATAAAGCAGTGCACTAAGAGCTAGATGACTCGATGTCATCAGGCAATGCAGTGGGATAAAAGGCATGCATATGCCATAGCGGTCCCGAGCCTTCACCAATACTGAGATAAACGCCGGCTTCCAATCCTGCCTCAACATACGCAATTCCTTTTGCAACCGCATGACTCAGATCATGGCCGTCTGCCAAGTAGGTCGCAATCGCTGAAGACAAGGAGCAGCCAGTACCATGGGTGTTGGGTGTATTGACACGGTAGTGCAGGAGTTTTTTCTGTTGCAGGATTTGATTGCCATCTTCGTCGGTTGCTCGCCACATCAAAAAATCCATCAGCTGCGTATGCTTTGCATTGAGGTGTCCACCCTTAATTAATACTGCGGCTGGTCCCATGGCGATTAAGTCCCGTGCCGCCTGCTCGAAGTCATTGGGCTCTAGAATGGGCCGGCCAAGCAATATGGAAGCCTCTTCCATATTGGGCGTAATCACCGTTGCCAGCGGAAACAAAGCCTCGCGGATGGCATGTGCGGTTTCGTCGCCTCCCAAGCTTGCGCCCGAGGTTGCGCGTAGAACTGGGTCAACGACGATGATCTTGATTGCATGCCGGTGCAATGCCGCAGCAACGCAGTGCACGATCTCGGGACTAGCCAGCATGCCAATCTTCACTGCATCTACGCCAATGTCGCTGACCACCGCATCAATTTGCGCCTCAATCACATCCAGATCAATTCCCTGAATTTTTGTCACGCCAAGGGTGTTTTGCGCAGTAATTGCAGTGACCACCGTCATGCCGTATCCACCCAAAGCAGTAATCACCTTGAGGTCCGCCTGCAGGCCTGCTCCACCACCGCTATCCGAGCCGGCAATCGTCAGTATTTTAGGAATGCCTACCGCGGTTTTTTTAGTGGTTTTCATACTGATATCTTAGTTGGAAATACGCTCTTTTGGTTTTAATGTTGCCGATAAGCCAATTCCGAT
>JBIILR010000098.1:0-5670 GCA_044338365.1 Polynucleobacter sp.
AGAGGCGCATGCCTATATTGATCTCAAGGGTGCGCCGATTGTGATTAAGGCCGATGGCCTCGCTGCTGGCAAAGGCGTCGTAGTGGCGATGGACTTAACGGAGGCCCATGCTGCCGTCGATATGATGTTAGCCGACAATAAGCTTGGCAATGCCGGTGCACGCGTGGTGATTGAAGAATTTTTAACCGGCGAAGAAGCGAGTTTCATTGTGCTGGTTGATGGCAAAAATGCCTTAGCGCTCGCCACCAGTCAAGATCACAAACGCTTACGCGATGGTGATCAAGGGCCCAATACGGGCGGCATGGGCGCCTATTCTCCAGCGCCAGTAGTCACCCCTGAAATCCACGCCAAAGCCATGCGTGAAGTCATCATGCCGACCATTCAGGGCATGAAAGCCGATGGCATTCCGTACACTGGCTTTTTATATGCTGGATTAATGATCAGCCCCGACGGCCAAATCAAGACCTTGGAGTTCAACTGCCGCATGGGAGATCCAGAGACCCAGCCGATCATGGCGCGCCTGCGCAGTGATTTGGTTCGCGCCTTAGATAAAGCGGTCGATGGCAAGCTCAATGAAGTGGAACTGGAATGGGATCGCCGCACCGCCCTTGGGGTTGTGCTGGCAGCGCACCAATACCCAGATACGCCACGTAAAGGCGATGCCATTACCGGTATTCCTGAAGATACTGCTAGCGCCATTACCTTTCATGCGGGCACCACCATGACCGACGGCGCATTGCATACCAACGGGGGCCGCGTACTCTGCATTGTCGGTTTAGCTGATACGGTTCGCGGCGCGCAGAAAGAAGCCTACCAAGCAATTGAGGCTATCCATTTTGATGGTATGCAATATCGGCACGATATTGGCCATCGCGCCCTAAAATAAGCCTTATATCCACTTACTTCCAGCGAGTTCATTTTGCCCATTGATATTCAAGCGTTAAAAGATTACTTTTTAGGTCTGCAAGACCGCATTGTTGCGGCAACCAGCCTACTTGATGGTCAGGCGTTTGTTACGGATAGCTGGCAAAAACCAGAAGACAGTCCATTGCGTGGATCGGGGCGCACCTGCATTTTAGAAAATGGCAACATCCTTGAAAAAGGGGGCGTTGGTTTTTCCCATGTTCGTGGTGACAAAATGCCAAGCGCTGCTACCCAAAATCGCCCTGAGATGGCGGGCCGTAGTTTTGAGGCGATGGGTGTCTCCTTGGTATTTCATCCGCGCAATCCAAAAGCGCCCACTGCCCATATGAATGTGCGCTGTTTTATTGCACAAGCGCCAGATAAAGAGCCGGTATGGTGGTTTGGTGGTGGCTTTGATCTCACTCCCTACTATGGCGTTGACGAGGACTGTAAACACTTTCACCAGACTGCGAAGAATGCGCTTGATCCCTTTGGTAGCGATCTGCACCCCCGATTTAAAAAATGGTGTGACGAGTATTTTTACTTAAAGCACCGCAATGAACCACGGGGCATTGGCGGTGTCTTTTTTGATGACTTTACTGAGTTGGGTTTTGAGAAAAGCTTTGCCATGACGCGTGCGGTTGGCGATGCATTTATTGAAGCGTACTTGCCAATCTTAGAGCGTCGCTACCAAGAACCGTATACCCAAGCCGAGCGGGATTTTCAGGAATACCGCCGTGGTCGTTATGTCGAATACAACCTCATTTTTGACCGTGGCACCATTTTTGGCCTGCAGTCGGGCGGCCGATCGGAATCCATTCTGATGTCGATGCCACCCGTGGTTACGTGGCGCTATAACTGGGCGCCAGAACCCAATACCCCAGAAGCAAAACTCTACGATTACTACTTAAAGCCCCGCGACTGGTTGGCCTAATTGACTGCACCAGAAAAAATTGGCATCTTAGGCGGCACCTTTGATCCACCCCATTGGGCCCATTTGCGGGTTGCAGCCCATTTTGCAAGGTTGTTTCAGCTCGATCGTTTGCTGCTGATCCCCAGCGGCAACCCTTGGCAAAAATCCGCTTTTATTACCCCACCAGAAACACGCTATCAATTAACCCAAGCAGCTGCCATTGCCCTGAACCGATTATTGGCGGATGAGGGCATGCAGATTCCAATTGAAGTGGATCGCATTGAACTCGACCGTCAAGGACCGAGTTACACCATCGATACCGCAATTGCACTGCGGCAGCGTTATGGCAAAGCAACGCACTTAATCTGGTTGATGGGCGCCGATAGCTTGATGCAAATTGATACCTGGCAAAACTGGCAACATCTACTTAAAGAGGTTCATTTGGCTGTGGCAAGGCGCCCTGAGTTTGCTTTAACGATTGACCCCGCTTCTGAATTGGGTCGCTTCATTCAGGTACATCAAACCAGTGATGCGCGATTAATGGATCTGGCACCTTGTGGATCGATTTACTTGGATCAGATGTTGGACATGTACCTATCATCGATTGCCATCCGTAAGCAATTGGCTGCTGGCGGCATAAACCCAAACACCCCTTTGGCTGAGCAAATCCCCAGTGAAGTGTTGGATCTGGTTGAGAAGTTAGGTCTTTATTCCCAATCGAGATAAGATCTCCCTCTAATTATTAAAAGAAGCTATGGATCTACGTAAACTGCAACGCACCATTATTGATGCCCTAGAGGATGTCAAGGCACAGGACATTCGCGTCTATGACACCACCAAACTCAGCGAGTTATTTGATCGCGTGATTATCGCAACCGGCTCGAGCAACCGCCAAACCCGTTCACTTGCGATGTCGGTCAAGGAAGAAGTCAACAGCAAAGGTGGCGAGGTGATTTCCATCGAAGGCCTTGAGACCGGTGAATGGGTCCTCGTCGATTGTGGCGACATCGTGGTGCATATTTTGCAACCCATGCTGCGTTCCTACTATCAACTCGAAGGCATGTGGGGCGCTAAGCCGGTCCGCGTCAAATTAGCTAGCGCTAAAGGACTCGCCAAAGCCAGTGAATTTACCGATGAGGATGAGGACTAAGTCGGCCTCTCTAGCTGCATAGCCGTCCTCTAGCCAAGCATGCGACTCATCATCATTGCGGTAGGCCATAAGATGCCCGACTGGGTATCGAGCGCTTGTAACGACTACCTCAAGCGCATGCCGTCCGATTGCAGCATCGAACTTAAGGAAATAAAACCGGACTTATCTCCTGCCAAAGAAGCCATTAAGATCACCGCCGCCATTCCGAAAGGAGTGCGCTTGATTGCACTCGATGAGCGCGGCAAAGACCTCAGCACGCAAGGTGTTGCCGAACAATTAGCCCAATGGCGCCAAGATGGCGGTGACGTCGCTTTTCTGATTGGTGGTGCGGATGGTTTAGATGCCAGCATCAAGCAAAGTGCGAATGCCATTTGGCGTTTATCCAGCCTCACCTTGCCGCATGCGATGGCGCGGGTCTTATTAACCGAACAACTTTATCGGGCATGGACGATTTTGCAAGGCCATCCCTACCACCGCGAATAAGCGCCCTTTAATTAATAATGCATTCGTTTCTCTACCTCGCATCCCAGAGCCCGCGCCGCCAGGAATTGTTGACGCAATTGGGCGTGCGCTTTGAATTACTCTTACCTAGTAACGATGAAGATGCAGAAGCAATCGAGCTGCCACTCCCTAATGAAAATGCCAGAGCCTACGTGCAGCGCGTGACGCTCGCTAAATGCGATGCTGCATTACAGCGCTGGGCAAAAAGAAGCTTGCCTTGGGCGCCCATTTTATGCGCCGACACCACGGTGAGCCTTCCCCAGAGCGATGCTGCGCAGATACTGGGTAAGCCAGTCGATGCTGCAGATGCCGAGCGCATCTTGCGCTTGCTGAGCGACCAAACCCACGAAGTGCTAACGGCGATCGCTCTACTTCCACAGCAGTCGGCAAAACCCATTAGCCTGGTGCAGGTATCAGAAGTGGAATTTATGGCACTTAGCGATCCTCTGATTAAGGCCTACATTGCGAGCCAAGAACCCTATGGTAAAGCGGGCGCCTACGGTATCCAAGGCCTAGGCAGTGCATTTGTCCGCAGAATTATCGGGAGTTACAGCGGCATTATGGGGCTACCCCTATTTGAAATGGCTACCCTACTGCAACAGGCTGGCGTATCCTTTACGCTCACGCCAGAAATCGCAAACCAAGCCTAATATGAACGAAGAGATTCTGATCAACATTACACCCCAAGAAACACGGGTGGCATTGATTCAACAAGCAGCGGTACAAGAGCTGCAAATTGAGCGCACCCGCCAGCGCGGGATTGTGGGCAACATTTACCTGGCTAAGGTAGTTCGGGTCCTGCCTGGGATGCAATCGGCCTTTATTGAGATGGGGCTCGAGCGCACGGCATTCATGCACGTGGCCGATATTGCTCAACAGAACCAGCAGACCCAAATTGAAAAAGTCCTCTACGAAGGCCAAACGGTAATTGTGCAAGTATTAAAAGACCCCCTTGGCACGAAAGGAGCGCGCCTTACAACCCAAATCAGCATTGCGGGTCGCAACCTAGTGTATTTGCCCCAATCGCAAAAAGAATCTGGCAATGAGCCCTACATTGGTATCTCGCAGCGCATCGAAAATCAAGATGAGCGCGAAGCAATCAAAGCCCGCATCGCCGGACTACTGCCAAGCAATCAAACTGGCGGCATTATTGTGCGCACCATTGCCCAAGACGCCACGGATGCCGAGCTGACACTCGACCTCCTCTACCTTAAAACAACTTGGGAAACCATTTTGGCCTCGGTGAATCAGAAAACCGCGCCTGCCCTGCTCTTTCAGGATTTGAGTTTGGCAGAGCGCGTATTACGCGATCTGGCTAGCGATAAGACCATGCAAATACGGGTTGATTCGGCGGAGAACTTTGAGCGCTTAAATCGCTTTGCGGAGACATACACGCCCAATCTCGTTGGCAAGCTAACCTTGCATCGTGGCGAACGTGCCTTGTTTGATTTGTTTGATGTCGATGCCGAAATCAACAAAGCTTTGGGGCGCCGCGTCGATCTCAAATCAGGCGGATACTTGATGATCGATCAAACCGAATCCATGACCACCATCGATGTCAATACGGGCAGCTACGTGGGCGCGCGTAATTTGGATGACACGGTCTTTAAGACCAATCTGGAGGCTGCGCAGGCCATCGCGCGGCAGCTGCGACTGCGCAACCTGGGTGGCATCATCATCATCGACTTTATCGATATGCTGACCCGCGAACACCAAGAGGCCGTATTGACCGAATTAAAACGAAACCTCGAGCGAGACCATGCCCGCAGCACGGTTAGTCAATTCTCAGCCCTTGGTCTAGTGGAGATGACGCGAAAACGTACGCGTGAATCCCTGGCCCACATTTTGTGCGAGCCTTGCGCTACCTGTAGCGGCAAAGGCGAAATCAAAACAGCCCAAACCATTTGCTATGAAATCCTGCGGGAGATCGTCCGCGAGCATCGCCAATTCAATCCGCGAGAGTTCCGTATTGTGGCAGCGCCCGACGTCATTGATCTCTTTTTGGAAGAAGAAAATCAGTTTTTAGCGATGCTGGGGGATTTTGTTGCCAAGCCCATCCGCCTGCAAGCAGAAGGCTCGTTCAAACAAGAGCAATACGATATTGTTTTGAGTTAATACTGCAATGTGCAGTTAGGCATTCGCAAATTGCAATCGATGCAGATTGCTATACAAGCCGCCTTTAACAATTAACTCTGCGTGAGAT
>JBIILR010000099.1:0-5602 GCA_044338365.1 Polynucleobacter sp.
GATACCATTCATGAAAATGCTGCATGCCGTCTTCCATTGGGCTTTGATAGGGGCCGACTTCGTTTACACCTCGAGCAAGGAGTGCGGCGCGACCCGCATCCATGCGCTCGGCAATCTCATCATCCTCAATGCAGGTTTCCATATAGGCAGCGCGCTCGGCTTCTACGAATTCCCGTTCAAAGAGGGCGATTTCTTCGGGGTAGTAAAACTCCACAATATTGCGGGTTTTATTGGGACCCATGGGGTGCAGCGTTGAAATGCACAGAACACCTGGATACCATTCGACCATCACATTGGGGTAGTAGGTCAGCCAAATAGCACCATGCCGCAGCGGTTTATTGCCATGGTGGCGCAGTACCGCGTCATGCCATTGGCGATACACAGGAGAGCCTGGATTGGCGAGGTTTTTATGGATACCCACCGTTTGTACGCTGTGCCAATCACCGAATTCCCAATGCAAATCTTCACAAGAAACAAATTGACCGAGCCCCGGATGAAAGGGCACCACATGGTAATCCTCGAGGTAAACCTCAATGAAGGTTTTCCAGTTGTAATTGCATTCATGTACCTCAACGTGATCGAGCATGTAGCCCGTAAAATCCAAATCGTCGGCAACGCCCAATTTGCCTAGATCTTTTACAACATCACGCGGACCTTCAAACAGCATGCCTTGCCAGTTTTGCAAGGGAGACTTACCTAAATGCAAGCAGGGCTTATCGCCAAAATGAGGCGCCCCTAGTAATTGCCCCTCTAAGTCATAGGTCCAGCGGTGCAAAGGGCAAACGATGGTGTCTACTTGGCCCGAGCCATTGAGCATCAGGGCCTGCCGATGGCGACACACATTGGAGAGAAGTTCAACGCCTGCTGGGTTACGAACTAATAAGCGACCTTCGTTTTCTGCGGTTAGGGTGCGATAGCAGCCTTGTTCGGGCACCATTAATTCATGGCCAACATAGCCCGGGCCCTGCTTGAATAGCAGAGCCATTTCCCGCTGATATAGATCAACGTCAAAATAGGCCGAGACCGGCAACTGCAGATTGGACGGCGCAAGTTGCTGCGCGGTAGCCAGATTAGTCATTCTCCCCACCCCCGAAAAAGTCAGCCGAAGCTAAGCGGAACAACCAATCCAACCATCGAAAGATCGATATTGGATAGGAAGGAAAGCGATTATACCCACCGATTCCAGCCCCACCTTGAATGCGAACGCCCTACCTTGGTGGAAAATCAGGCATGATTTAGTCATACGAGCCATATAACCCCTTTATTTTTTCCGGAAACTGCGCATGCCAGCAAAAAAATCCGATGCCATCCCAAGTGGCACAGCGATCCAAATTGACCCAGCCCTGCGCTATGAGCAGGCTGTAAAGGAACTTGAAAAACTGATTGCCGATATGGAGTCAGGCCAATTTTCACTGGAAGAAACCTTGGCCGCTTATCAGCGCGGCGCCGCTTTATTGCGCCATTGCCAGGGCGTCTTGGCGCAAGTCGAGCAGCAGGTTCGGGTATTCGAGGCCTAATCCCATGACATTTGATTTTGGAGTGTGGTTGCAGGCCGGTTCGGCGCGTGCCGAAGCGGCGCTTGACCTTCGTCTGGATTCTGCGCAATTAGTACCGCAGCGCCTGCATGAGGCCATGCGCTATGCCGCCCAAGGTGGCGGTAAGCGGATTCGTCCTTTATTGGTGTTTGCTGCGGGTGAGCTGGGTAATTCCAATCCCGAGGTGCTTGATGCTGCAGCCGCCGCCATCGAGATGATTCATGCCTATTCTTTAGTGCACGATGATCTGCCCTGCATGGACGACGATGATTTGCGTCGCGGTCGTCCTACGGTACACAAAGCATTTGATGAGGCAACGGCGCTCTTGGTTGGCGATGCCCTACAAACCAAAGCGTTTGAGGTATTGATCGGCACCCAAGGCACAGCCGAGATGCGCTTGTCACTGATTGGCGAGCTTAGCAAGGCTTCAGGCTCTCTTGGTATGGCGGGTGGTCAAGCGATTGATTTGGAGAGCGTAGGTCAAAAAATCGATCTGAATGCCCTCAAGCAAATGCACGCCATGAAAACCGGCGCTTTACTTAGCTGTGCAGTGCGGATGGGCGCAATTGCAGCCGAGCTTGATGCAGCTGCGCTCTCTCAATTGACGCAATACTCGACTGCGCTTGGGCTGGCCTTTCAGGTGGTGGACGATGTCCTCGATGCAACCGCCGATAGCCAAACCCTGGGTAAGACTGCTGGAAAAGATGCGGCAGACGATAAGCCAACCTACGTTACGCTGATGGGCTTGGAGTATGCTCAAAACCAGGCCAAAGAATTGCAAGCCCACGCTTTAAAAAGCCTGAGTGCTTTTGGGCCTAAAGCAGATGCACTGCGCGCACTCGCGCGGCTGGTAGTAGAGCGCACACACTAATATTTTTTTTGACTACGATGATGTTGAATACGATTAATGATCCTGCTGATTTACGTAAATTGGAACGCGAGGCGCTGCCAGCCCTTGCGGATGAGCTGCGTCAATTTGTAATTGATTCGGTATCCAAAACCGGCGGACACTTATCGTCCAACTTAGGTACGGTCGAGTTATCGATTGCACTGCACTACGTATTTGATACGCCGCGTGATCGCATTGTTTGGGATGTGGGGCATCAAAGTTACCCTCATAAAATCTTGACGGGTCGCCGTGAGCGGATGAATACCTTGCGTCAATTTAATGGACTCTCTGGATTTCCGCGGCGCGCAGAAAGTGAATACGATACATTTGGTACTGGCCATTCCTCGACGAGTATTTCTGCGGCCATGGGTATGGCTAGAGCGGCGCAAAGCAAAGGCGAGCAACGGGTTGCGGTTGCGGTGATTGGCGATGGTGCCATGAGTGCTGGAATGCCGTTTGAAGCCATGAATAATGCGGGCGTCTACGATGATTTGCCCTTGATCGTGATTCTGAACGACAACGACATGTCGATTTCTCCTGCGGTAGGGGCACTCAATCGTTATCTTGCGCGCCTACTCAGTGGCAATATTTATTCTGCAACCAAGAAGGGCATCGATAGCGTTTTATCGATTGCACCGCCCTTGCGTGAATTTGCTAAACGGCTCGAAGACCACGCCAAGGGCATGGTGTCGCCATCGACCATTTTTCAAGAATTTGGTTTTAACTATTTTGGTCCAATCGACGGCCACGATTTAGATGCCTTGCTGCCCATGCTGCAAAACGTTCGACGACTCGCCCTAGAAGGCGGCGGCCCACAGTTTTTGCATGTGGTAACACGCAAAGGCCAGGGCTATATGTTGGCAGAAGCCGATCCCGTTTTGTATCACGGCCCCGGTAAATTTAATCCCTCCGAGGGCATTCAAAAAACAAGTAATACAAAGCAAACCTTTACCCAAGTATTTGGTGAGTGGTTATGCGATATGGCGCATGCCGATCCGCTACTGGTTGGCATTACGCCTGCGATGCGCGAGGGATCTGGCCTGGTTGAGTTTGAAAAGCGCTTCCCCGATCGCTACTATGACGTTGGCATTGCAGAACAGCACGCCGTCACATTTGCTGCGGGCATGGCCTGTGAAGGCATGAAGCCGGTGGTGGCGATTTATTCCACCTTTTTGCAGCGCGCGTACGACCAACTGATTCATGATGTGGCGATTCAGGATTTGCCAGTGGTGTTTGCGCTCGATCGTGCTGGGCTAGTGGGCGCGGATGGTGCAACCCACGCTGGCGCCTATGACATTCCCTTCTTGCGCTGCATACCCAATATGCTGGTGATGACCCCGGCCGATGAAGCCGAGTGCCGCGATTTACTCACCACCGCCTATCGTCAGCCGCACCCAAGTGCTGTGCGTTATCCGCGGGGATCTGGGGCTGGCGTTAAGCCTTCAGCTGAATTGCGTAGTCTGCCTTTGGGCAAGGGCGAGGTACGCCGTGAGTCGACTGCAGTTGCTGGCAAACGGCTTGTGATTTTGGCGTTTGGAACATTACTTTACCCCGCTCTCGATGTAGGCGAAGCATTCAATGCGACCGTGGTGAATATGCGCTTCGTAAAACCCTTAGACGTGGATTTACTGAAAGCAGTGGCGACTAACCACGACTACCTCATCACGATCGAGGACGGCGCAATCATGGGGGGCGCTGGCAGCGCTTGCCTAGAGGCGCTGATCCAGTTGAATATCAATAAGCCCATATTGCAATTGGGCCTAAAGGATGAATTCGTTGAGCATGGTGATTACAACCTGTTGATGTCGCGTTGCGGTCTGGATGCCGATGGCATTAAGACGTCAATTGCCACTCGCTTTCCGGAGGCTTTTTCGACTTAAGCGGCAGTTAAATCCCAGCGGGGCTTGACATCAAATGCAGCGGTAGTGCTGTCGTGATGGCCCGCAAGCAAACGCAAGGCCCCCGCAAACGCAATCATGACGCCGTTGTCGGTGCATAACTGCAGTGGCGGGTAGTGCACCTGAAATTGATCGCGCAGGGCGCGTGCATTGAGCGCCGCTCGCAGTTGTTTGTTAGCGCCCACTCCGCCAGCCAAGACTAAATCACGGTACCCCGTTTGTTTTATGGCTTTAGCTGACTTCTGTACCAGCACATCGACCAGAGACTCGACAAAGGCGTGGGCTAGATCGGCTTCAAACCGGGCTTTATCGTCTGGCCCCTCAGGGCTAAAGCGATTGACTTGATTCAGGACGGCGGTCTTCAGTCCTGAAAATGAAAAATCCAAGTCACCCGAATGGAGCATTGGCCGAGGCAAATCAAAGCGCCCTGGCTTGCCGCTTTCCGCCAAGAGCGATACCGCTGCGCCGCCGGGGTAGTCGAGTCCCAATAATTTGGCCGTTTTATCGAATGCCTCTCCAGCAGCATCGTCCACGGTCTCGCCAAGCAGTTGGTATTGCCCGACCCCTTCTACTCCCATGAGCTGGGTATGACCGCCCGATACCAAGAGGGCAATAAATGGAAACCGGGGGGCGGTCTCACCTAACAGGGGGGAGAGCAGGTGGCCCTCGAGGTGGTGCACCCCAATCGATGGCTTTTCTAACGCCAGGGCCAAAGAACGACCAAAGGCTGTACCGACCAAAAGGGCCCCAGCCAGCCCTGGGCCTTGGGTATATGCAACCGCATCAATTGACTCAAGCGGCAGGCTGGCCTGTCCTAAAGCCTCCTCCAGCAGGGGTAAAACCCGGCGAATATGGTCTCTGGAGGCTAATTCGGGGACAACACCCCCGTATTCACGGTGCATGGCCACCTGAGAGTGAAGGGCCTGGCCTAGTATGCCTAGGCGGGCCGGTTGGCCAGCCTCCCAGTTTTTAGTGTCATAAACCGCGATTCCGGTCTCGTCACAGGAAGTTTCTATGCCCAAAACGATCATTTTTAGCTAAGCCGTGCTAGAATCCGTGATTCAGTTAATTTCGATTATTCGAGCATATACGAGTTAAACCAGCATGACTACAGTCCGCCTTCGCGAAAACGAGCCTTTTGAAGTGGCATTACGCCGTTTCAAGCGCACCATTGAAAAAAACGGTCTTTTGACTGACTTGCGTGCCCGCGAGTTTTACGAAAAGCCAACTGCAGAGCGCAAGCGCAAAAAAGCCGCTGCCGCAAAACGCCATTACAAGCG
>JBIILR010000100.1:0-5517 GCA_044338365.1 Polynucleobacter sp.
AAGAAACCGCCCGACTCATTCATAAACTGCCGCGATGGTCCAGCATAATCAATCGAGTAGCCATTCGGCGCCACTTCTTTCAATGACTGTGCAATGAACTTGAGCACCTCTTCTTGGGATACGAATGGGGTACTAACACCAATAATCGTGGCCGAATTGAGCTGCTGAAAGTGGTTAATGGATTGCGGAACTACCCGCTGCTTAATGCTGGCAATGGTCCGCGCCTGAATCATTTCACCGCTCGGTGTACGAATGTAGTAATCCAGTATTTGATCTGGATTGAGTCGATCGACTTGCTTGACCTGCGGAATCACCCGATACGACCTACCCGCAACTGAAAAGTAATTTACAAATCCGCCGCCCAGGGCGGCTGAAAGTGCATTACCTACATCGCGCTGCGTCATGCCCAATGCAGCCACTTTTTCACGGTCTATCTCTAAGACGTTTTGTGGCTTATCAATTTTTAAATCACTGTCAACAAAGAAAAACATGCCGCTCTTGCGCGCTTTATCCAAGACAGCCTGAGATACCTCATTGAGGTTTTCATAGGACTCGGTGGTATTAATAACCACCTGCACTGGCAAGCCTTGAGCGCCGGGCAAAGCAGGAAATTGGAAGGCGGCTACCCGCACACCAGCGATGCTATTCCACTTATTCTGCATATCTTGCTGAAAAGCAGATGCACTCCGACTGCGCTCATTCCAATCCTTCATCAGGACGCCGCCGAAACTACTGGTCGCGCTGGTTATTTGGAACATCTGCAAATACTCTGGCTCGGCTGCAGCGATTTTTTGAATCTGATCGGCATAGGTCTGCATTTGATTGACCGTGGCATTGGGCGGGCCAGAGGCCTGCATCAGCACAATGCCTTGGTCTTCAATTGGCGCTAATTCAGAATGGGCCGTTGCATACAGATACGCAACCCCGCCCAATAAAAATACGCCCATCACAATAATGACCTGCCAGGTGCTCAAGAGGTCGCGTAAGAGGGTTTGATAGCGGTGGTGTACTCGATCAAAAATCGCATCAATCTTTTTGACAAGGGGGGTAGTTTCTTGCCCTTCAGTAAAAATACGGGAACACATCATGGGCGACAGCGTCAAGGCCACTACCCCAGAAACCGCTACCGCACTGGCCAAGGTAAATGCAAACTCGGTGAATAGCGCGCCAGTTAGGCCACCCTGAAAGCCAATAGGGATATAAACGGCAATGAGCACTACCGTCATTGCTAAGATTGGATTACCGAGTTCGCGTGCGGCGATTAAGGATGCCTCGAGCGGTGATTTACCCTCTTTCATGTGGCGATCGACGTTTTCTACCACGATGATGGCATCATCCACTACTAAGCCAATCGCCAACACCAGGGCAAGAAGGGTCAGCAAATTAATCGAATAACCCAAGATCTGCATTAAGAAGAAGGTGCCGATGAGCGACAGTGGCATCGCAATGACAGGCACTGCGACTGCGCGGAAGCTTCCCAAGAACAAGAAGATAACCACGGTCACAATGAGGAGCGCCTCAAGTAAGGTAGCTACTACCTCATCGATTGAGGTTGTAATGAATTTAGTGGAGTCATAAACAATGTTGCCAACTAAGCCCGTTGGCAATTGCTTCTGAATATCCGGCAAGACTGCGCGTACGCGTTCTGCAACATCAAGTAAATTCGCATCTGGAGCTACTTTGATGCCAATAAACACCGACTGCTTACCGCTAAATGCGACATTGGTGTTGTAGTCATCCGAACCCAGGCTAACTGTGGCCACTTGATCTAAGTAAACAATATCGGCACCATTGCGCTTGACTACCAATTTGCGGAATTCATCCAAGGTATGTAGATCAGTGCCTGCTACTAAATCCACAGCCACCATTTCACCTTTAGTACTACCAACGGCAGAGAGGTAATTATTGGCTGCGAGCGCGTTATAGACATCATCTGCCCCTACGCCAACACCAGCCATGCGATCACGATCCAGCCAAGCACGCAGCGCAAACTTGCGCCCGCCTAAGATCTCCGCATTTTGAACCCCGGCTACCGAGTCAAGCTTTGGCTTTACTACGCGCAAAAGGTAATCGGTTGTGCTGTTGTTGGGTATAACGTCACTGTAAAAACCCAGATACATTGCTGCAGTCGATTGGCCAACCTGAACGGTTAAGATAGGCTGCTGAGCCTGCGGCGGCAATTGATTACGAACTGAGCTGATTTGCGTATTGATTTGCGTCAGTGCTTTATTGGCATCGTAATTGAGTTGCAGGGTGGCAATAATGGTGGAGATGCCGCTAATGCTGGTCGATGAGAGGTAATCAATTCCCTGGGCTTGTGCAATCGCCGCCTCCAATGGCTGCGTGATGAAGCCCGCAATCGTTTCGGGATCCGCACCAAAATACGCCGTCGTGATGGTAACAATGGCATTTTGAGTTTGCGGGTACTGATTGACTGGTAAGGTGCCGGCGGACTTCAGTCCAAACACCAGAATGAGCGCACTCACAACCAGCGCCAAGACGGGTCTGCGAATAAATAGATCAGTCCACTTCATAAATTAGTCAGTTCGCTCGATTTATTGTTCTTGAGGCTTTGGATTCGGATTAAAGCCGGGCTGGACCTTATTATTAATAATCAATGGCGTGCCATTTTTTAACTTGAGCTGCCCACTGGTAACCACCATTACGCCTGGTTCAAGCCCTTTAACAACCGCAACTTGATCGCCACGGGTTAGGCCCGTTGTTACAAATACTTGCTCAGCTTCAATCAGTGGCTTACCTTGTTTATCCTTACGATCGGTTTTGCGCGCAATGAAAACGGTGCTGCCGTAAGGATTGTAGGTAATGGCTGTTTGGGGCAGCGTGAGGTATTTAACGCGGTCACCCAAGTTGATGGTGACGTTTGCAAACATACCTGGCAATACCTTTTTATCGGGATTACTTACTATTGCTTCAATTTGCATATTGCGTGTGCTCAGCTCAACCTTTGGGCTGACTGCCGTAATCTTGCCTTTAAACCCAACATCTTTAAATGCATCGGTCTTCATTTCAATCTCTTGGCTCACCTGAATCATGCCCGCAGTACTTTGTGGCAAGGTGAAATCCACAAAAATCGGATCCAGCGTTTGCAAGGTCAACATCTTATCGCCTGCATTGACGTATTGGCCTGGGTTAATCGCAATGATGCCGACACGGCCGCTAAACGGCGCTTTAATACTCTTCTTTGCAACCAGTGCAGCCTGCTGCTCAACCTGAGCCGCTTTTGATTTAGCATCCGCCGCGCTAGTATCGAAGACGTTTTTACTAATGGCCTGAATGGCTAGCTGCTGTTTATCACGCTCATTAATCACCTTAGCCAAATCAGCCATTGCCTTAAAGGAATTCAGCTGAGCAATGTCCGCTGCATCATTAAGCTGAATTAACAAATCGCCCTTCTTCACATCCATTCCGGATTTAACGAATACATTTAACACTGCGCCACCCGTCTCAGCGCTTAAATCTACCCCGCGAAACGCGCGAATATTGCCCACACTGCTTAAGGTCGGCTGCCACTCCTCCTCCGCTACCACCATCGTAGATACCGTTGCGGGTGGCAGGCCCATACTGGAAATAAAGTAGGAGAATAAAACGGTTTTAAGGGTATTGAAACCAACCAACAGTCCAAGCAATATAAAAACCGAAATCAGCATAACGGTCATGCGGCGACGCAACGGCGTCATCGTCATGAGCTTGGCATAGGCTTTTGTGTTCTTGAATCGTGCGCGCAGGCGAAGCGTATTGCCAATGCGACTAAATAATTGACTTATTGCATTCCATGCCTTGCTGAGGTATTCCATTAGTTTCCACTCATGTACTTTGGACTTCAGTGTTTGAATAAATTCCTGCAATGTTTTCATTGCGTATTCCTTGCAACATTTGATTGATACGCTGGACCATCTCGGTTCCACCAGCCTCCGCCTAGTGCGGCAAACAATGCCGCCGTATCTGCAAAGCGCACTGCCTGAGCCTGTACAAACTTGACCATAGCTTGCTGATATAGGTTTTGGTAATAGAGCACGGCTAAGTAGCTACTGGTTCCTAACTTGTATTGTTCTTGTACTAAATCTAAGGTTTCTTTAGAGTAGCGCGCGGCATCAGCTGCTGCCTTTAAAGACTGAGCGCCGGTCTCTAGCGCACGCAAGGCATCGGCCACCTCTTGAAAGGCGGTCAAGACTGTCGCTTGGTACTGAAATACTGCCTGTTCAAACCCCGCTATGGCTCCGCGACGCTGAGCTAAAAGTTGCCCGCCTTGGAACAGCGGCTGAAACACCCCGCCAGCAACGCTCCAGATTGCCGCTGAAGGTCCAAACAAGGCTCCTGAGGAAAGCGCAACTGAGCCTACGCTGGCACTCAGATTAATTTGTGGCAATAGATTGGCCGTAGCCACGCCCACTAAAGCATTAGTGGACTTGAGTAAGGCCTCAGCTGCCCGAATATCTGGGCGCTGCCGCACTAGGCTCGATGGCAGAGAGAGTGGGAGCTTGTCGGGTAAATGTAAATTGGCTAACTCGAATTGGGCGATCTGCGCATTGCTTGGAAATGCCCCGGTATATACAGCAAGCTGATTTCGTGCAAAAGCAAGATTGCGTTCATAGGTCAATAAATCAACTTGGGAGTTCGCCACTAAGGTTTGCTGGGACGTCAGGTCTACCCGCGATACCGTGCCAATGGCAAGCTGGCGCTCCGTTACATCGGCAAAATTTTGCTGGGCTTTGAGAATCTCGGATGTGGCAGCGTATTGGGCGCGCAGTGCGGCTTCACGAACCGCCGCTGTCACAATATTGGCGGTCAGGGCAAGGTATGCGCCTTCGAGCTGAAACTGACTGATTTCTGCTTGCGCACGGGCACTCTCGACCGTTCGCCTAGCAGCGCCAAATACATCCAAGCGGTAACCTACGTTAATGGAGGTGTTGTATACGTTATAAATATTTTGACCAGGTAATCCAAACGTAGCCAGGGATTGCTGTTCGCGAGCTGTATTGGCTCCTAAACCAATACTCGGGAAGTACTGGCCACCAATTTGTGCATTGACGTTTTCCTGAGCAACCCGCAGCGCTGCATCCGCTGCAGCCAGATTGGGATTTTGCTCCAAGGCTGTTTTGATCAGCTTATCCAGTTGTGGCGATTTAAATAAGGTCCACCACTCTGCCGGAATATCCGTATCTGGAATAATCTGCTGCTCAGTTCCTCCGGCTACGTTCGGCGCAGTTGCCAATGTAGTAGCGGTCGGCTTTTCAGTAAAGCGGGCTACTTTTGGAGCATCCGGCTGCTTAAAATCAGGTCCGGCAGCACAAGCAACCAGGCTCGCTGCAAAGAGTATGACTAATGCACGCTGAGCTAAGTGCACGCGTTGTTGAATGCAAGGTAATGGACTAAGTATTGATTCGCTCATGGCAACCCTTATTTGAACACAGATGAGGGCATTTACCAGTGCCAACTGATCGAGCTATTTGGCTTTATTCGACCGTTACGCTTTTTGCTAAATTTCTTGGTTTATCC
>JBIILR010000101.1:0-5503 GCA_044338365.1 Polynucleobacter sp.
GTCGCAAACTTCATGTACAGAAAGGCAAGCTAATCATGTCTATAGATCAACTCTTAGGTTTAGCGACTGGCGTTATCTTTGGCTTCTTATTGCAAAAAGGGCGTGTTCTGCGCTATGACAAGCAAGTTGGCGCATTGCTATTAAAAGACATGACCATATTTAAGTTCATGCTCTCAGCCATTGTTGTGGGTATGTTTGGTATTTTGGCTTTGCATGAGATGGGACTCATTACGCTAAGCCTTAAAGCAATGAATGTCGGCGGTATTGTAGTTGGCGGTGCATTATTTGGTGTGGGCTGGGCAGTCTTGGGTTATTGTCCCGGCACCTCAATAGGCGCAGTGGGTGAGGGGCGTTGGACTGCAATCTTTGGTGTTATTGGCATGGTAGTTGGTGCTGGAATTTATGCCCAAATGTATCCATTCTTCAAATCAACGGTACTTGCTTGGTCAGACCTTGGCAAGATTGGCTTGCCTGAAACTATTGGCGTTAATCACTGGGTAGTTGCAGTGGTATTTGCGCTTATTACTGTGGGACTATTTCGTTGGTTTGAGAAGAAGGAGCTTTAAGCATCTCTTAATAAGACAATTGTTTTGTCGGTTTTCAGTGCAAATCGCATTGCATTTCTGGCCACTTAGCATCGGGTGATTGGTTTGTGATGTCACGGCTCGTAGGCAATAAATCTACTAAGTTATATGGCAACTCTTTGTATCTGTGGGTGTTGGAAGGTTGTCCACTGGTTGGAGTGCCACTGAACTAATGTGCCGCATGCGTGTGCAAAGACGCGTATTAATATAATATATTAAAAAACATTATATAAAAACGTAAAATGAAGTAAAATAGTGATTCATAACCAAGGACATTAAGATGAGCGAAACAACAATGCAGTTTCCGCGATTAAACGAAAAAGCACCGAATTTCAGTGCTCGGACCACCTTCGGTGATAAGTGTTTAGACGACTACCATGGCAAATGGTTGATTCTCTTCTCACACCCAGCGGATTTCACACCCGTTTGCACCACTGAATTTATTGGGTTTGCAAAGGCCGCAGATGAATTCCGATCGATGAATTGCGAGTTACTGGGCTTGTCGATTGATAGCCTCTTTTCGCACTTGGCTTGGGTCAGAAATATTGAAGAAAAGTTTGGAGTGAAGATTACATTCCCAATAATTGAAGACATCAAGATGGAAGTTGCATCTGCTTATGGCATGGTGCATCCTGGCGCAGCAGATACGCAGGCGGTACGTGCAACATTTTTTATTGATCCCAATGGCATATTACGGGCCATGGTCTACTATCCAATGAGCAACGGCCGATCGATAGATGAATTTGTACGGCTTTTACAGGCTCTGCAGATCAGCGACAAGCATGCAGTAGCAACACCAGAAGGCTGGAAGCCTGGGTGTGATGTGATTGTGCCACCACCTAAAACATCGGAGGCGGCTGATAAGCGCGGTAACGAAGGTTACAACACGGTCGATTGGTATTTCAGCACTAAAAAGCTGTAAAGCGATTCATTAAGCAGTAATAGAGCACTTTCCCCTGCCAATTGCATATCGCATCAGCAGGGGATGTTGCTCTAGTAGTCAATATGAAGTAAAAAAACAAATTAATGCAACAGTGGTTTAACTAACTTAAAAGACAGAAGCGGATTTGTAAAAAACGATCCAGCCGTTCGCTAAGGGGTTTTTATGATCGATACACTCTTACTCAGTCGAATTCAATTCGGCGCTAATATTTCGTTTCATATTTTATTTCCAACCATATCGATTGCCCTCGGTTGGTTTTTGCTGTATTTCAAGATGCAGCACAACAAAACAGGCGATTCTTCATGGCAGGACGCATATCAGTTTTGGGTCAAGATTTTTGCGCTTACTTTTGCTTTGGGAGTGGTCAGTGGAATCACCATGAGCTTTCAGTTCGGCACCAATTGGCCTGGCTATATGGAAGTGGTCGGTAATATTGCAGGGCCATTATTGGCATACGAGGTTTTAACTGCCTTCTTCCTTGAGGCAACTTTTTTAGGTGTGATGCTGTTTGGCGCCAAGCGCGTCTCGCAACGCGTTCATACCCTGTCTATTTTTCTGGTGGCCTTTGGTACCACCTTGTCGGCATTTTGGATCATTGCCCTGAACTCATGGATGCATACCCCACAAGGTTTCAGTATGGTTGACGGCCGTGCATTTGCAGATGACTGGTTTGCGATTATTTTTAATCCATCGATGCCTTATAGGCTATTACATATGATGATCGCCTCTTTCTTGACGGTCTCATTCCTCCTAGCGGGCTTATCAGCCTATCGCTATTTGCGCGGCTGCCGCGCTGCTGCCAACCACGCAGTATTAAAGCTTGCACTGACTGCGGCCATGATCCTAACCCCAGTACAAATCGTATTGGGTGATCTGCATGGACTGAATACCCTTGAGCACCAGCCGGCTAAATTGGCGGCTATGGAGGGTATTTGGGAGGGCGGCAAGGGAGTACCAGCTGTGATTATCGGCATTCCGGATGCAAAAACACGCTCCAATGCATATGAAGTGAGCATTCCTAAGCTAGCTTCTTTTTATCTCACGCACGACTGGAACGGCGAGGTCAAAGGCCTAAATGATTTTGGCGATAAGATTCCGCCGGTAGCTCCAGTATTTTTTGCATTCCGGATCATGGTGGGCATTGGTCTATTAATGCTTCTCGCATCGTGGTTGGGTCGCTGGCAACTGCGCGGCGGTCGTGAGCTGCCCCGATGGATGGCAAAGGGCCTGGTCTTGATGACTTTCTCGGGCTGGGTTGGGGTCTTGGCGGGATGGTACGTCACGGAAATTGGTCGTCAACCCTATTTGGTGACGGGCGTTCTGACCACGGCGGAGGCGGTTACTAAATTACCAACTGGGATGGTGTTGAGTAGTTTATTGGCCTATCTGGCAGTGTACGTAGCCTTAATGTTTGCTTACATTTGGGTGGTATTTTATTTAACGCGCAAGGTGGATGATAAGTCCAAGCCTAAGGCGAGCGTTGCCCCTACATCGGCTAGCACCACCAATCCATTGGGAGCCCAATAATGTTACCCGACCTCACTACTCCTTCAGGATGGCTTCCACTGTTTTTCTTTGTAGCGATGGGCATTGCTATGTTGTCCTATGTTGTATTGGACGGCTATGATTTGGGTGTCGGTTTATTGCTCAACCGTACTTCGGACCACAACAAAGACATGATGATTGCCTCGATTGGCCCCTTTTGGGATGCCAATGAAACGTGGATTGTGTTGGGGGTTGGTCTGCTGCTGGTTGCTTTTCCATTGGCACACGGCTTGGTACTCACTGAGCTCTATTTACCCGTTACCGCCATGCTCATTGGATTAATTCTGCGGGGTGTTTCGTTCGACTTTAGGGTGAAGGTGGATATTAGCCAAAAACCCCTCTGGAACTTTCTCTTTTATTTAGGCAGTCTCATTGCATCGGTTGCACAAGGCGTCATGATCGGCCGACTGATTGTCGGTTTTGAATCTGGCCTTTTGGGTTGGATGTTTGCTCTTTTGGTGGGGATTTGTTTACCCGCAGGCTATGCCTTACTCGGTTCCACTTGGTTGATTCTGAAGACCGAAGGCGAATTACAAAAGCAGGCGTTGGGATGGGCCAAGATCAGCCTTTGGTTGACCGCCGGAGGCATTGGTTTGGTCTCGATTGCCACGCCGTATTTCAGCTCTGAAATTATGAGTAAATGGTTTGTGATGCCGAATATCCTGTGGCTATCCCCAATCCCAATCCTAACGGGCGCATTGTTTCTGGTGGTTTTGAAATCAATCAGCGCCTTACAGAGCGGTACAAGTCGGAAGGAGTGGGTGCCCTTTGTGTCGGTTGTGTCCATCTTCTGGCTGTCTTTTTTTGGAATTGCGTACAGTATTTTTCCATATGTGATTGTAGGAAAAATGACCCTATGGCAGGCAGCGGCTGCAACCGAATCCTTATACGTGATTTTTTGGGGCGCGATCGTGGTGTTGCCAACCATTTTGATCTATACCTTTTATTCATATCGTGTGTTCTGGGGTAAGGCGCGTGAACTGAGTTATCAGTAGCACATTAGATTTAATTTTTTTACTGAGTCGTTTTTTTATGGACTGTGAGTACTCAATTTGGGCTGTTAGCCGTAAAGATCTAAATTAGCATTACTCAAAATAATGCTCACCAAACGTATGCAAAAATTACTTTGGAGCAACGATTTGTTAGATGGTTTCTCCAAAAATCCTGTTGTTTCGAATGCCAAAGAGTCAGAGGCTATTTCTTGAAAGATTTGGTATTTCACTATACAAAAGCCCATACACCACTAAACAAGCGACGTAACCACTTGAAATCCTAGTGGTTTTCTTTGGATGTCTGTTCTCCTGCTTTAGAATAGAATTTTTACTGCTTTAGTACGAGGATGAAATGAGCGTTGCTATTACTTGCCACAACACTGCGTTTGGTACAGCGGGCCAGATTGAGCCTTCCCAGTTGACCGAAATCGCTGCTCAGGGCTATAAAAGCGTCATTAATAACCGCCCAGACGGTGAAGCGGGTCCGTCCCAGCCGAAGAATGCCGATATTGCTGCGCAAGCAGAGGCCTTGGGTTTGCACTATGCCTTCCTTCCTGTGGCACCAAGCGCTATGACGCCCGATCAAGTACAAGAAATGAATCGGCTCTTAAAAACCATGCCTGGCCCCATTTTGGCTTTTTGCCGTTCAGGCGCACGTTCAACCAATTTGTATCATCTTGCACTGCAGCTTGGCTAAGCAATGCCAAGCCTCTTAACGCAGTCTGAGCAAGAGAGTCAACTCAGGCAATTACCCCATTGGCAAATTGCCCGTGATCCCGATCGCTTGGTCTGTACTTTTATGTTTGCTGACTTTAAATGCGCGTTTGCATTTATGACGGCATCGGCTTTGCATGCAGAACAAATGAACCACCACCCCGATTGGTCGAATTGCTGGAATACGGTTACGGTTCATTTGTCGACGCATGACAAGGGCGGCCTTACCCAATTGGATTTTGATTTAGCAAAAGCCATGTCGCAGCTTTACACCACCGTGTTTACGCAATCAAAGTAAAACAGTATTTGTAATGAATAGGCTAGACCATGCGCATTGATATGCCTGAAAACATGAAGAAAATTCATGAGACAACGATCTCCATTCGATGGGGTGACATGGATCCGTATCGGCACATTAACAATACCGCCTATTTTCGGTACATGGAGCAGGCTCGGATTGAATGGATGACCTCGCTCGGCTTTAGTTCTATTGCAGAAAAAGAAGCGATGATCATGGTCAATGGCTTTTGCAACTTTTACAAGCAAGCGGGTTTTCCGGGGTCGCTGCACATCAATACATTTGTTGGTGCCATCGGTAATTCCACTGTGGATCTATTGAATACTATGGAATTCATTGGCGCAAACGAAGGCGAAGAGCTGATCATGTGCGCAGCAGGAGGCGCGACCATGCTCTGGGTTGATCTGGAAAAAAATAAGTCGATGCC
>JBIILR010000102.1:0-5472 GCA_044338365.1 Polynucleobacter sp.
ATCAGTTTTAGTTATTCAGGGACCGAACCTGAATCTGTTAGGTAGCCGCGAGCCCCAGGTTTACGGCCACACTACCCTAAGCGATATCCACCAAGGGCTCGAATCTCAGGCAAAAGAGGCTGGGATAATGCTCAATACCTTTCAAAGCAACCATGAAGGCGAGTTAATTGACTGCATTCAGAAAGCAAAACAGGATGGGGTTGATTTCATCATCATCAATCCAGGTGGCTTTACCCATACCAGTGTTGCCCTGCGAGATGCCTTGGCTGGTGTTGCCATACCCTTTATTGAAGTGCACTTATCCAATATTCACCAACGCGAAGAATTCCGTAAGCACTCCTATTTGTCCGACATTGCTAAAGGTGTCATTTGCGGACTAGGCCCAATCGGCTATGCGCTGGCATTGCAAGCAGCCAGCCAGCAACTCAAATAAGCGTCATTTTTCTTTCCTGTCATTTTTACCAGAAGGACCTATCTCCATGGATCTGAGAAAACTTAAAACACTGATCGACTTGGTTTCTGAATCAGGCATTTCTGAGCTTGAAGTCAACGAAGGTGAAGACCGAGTTCGCATTGTGAATGCGAAGTTAGCGCAAGGACAACCAAGTACTGCGCCAATGACCTATGCAGCTGCTGCGCAAGCGCCGATCGCGGTAAGCGCGCCCGCACCTTCGGCGCCAACGGCAGCGGAGAACGCTGCTGCCGAAGAAAGCGCCCTTGCGGCCGCAGGATTTATTGCGAAGTCTCCTATGGTTGGAACCTTTTACCGTGCCGCCAATCCGGAATCACCCAATTTCGTCAATGTAGGCGACATCGTTACGGTAGGTCAAACCCTCTGCATCATTGAAGCCATGAAACTCTTAAATGAAATCGAATCTGAGAAGGCGGGCATCGTTAAACAAATTTTGTGTGAGAACGGCCAGGGCGTTGAATACGATCAACCTTTGTTTGTTATTGCTTAATTTCTCCACATCCTTTCCAGCCAGGGCACCATGTTCGATAAGATTCTGATTGCTAACCGCGGAGAAATTGCTCTTCGCATCCAGCGCGCGTGCCGCGAACTCGGCATTAAAACGGTGGTGGTGTATTCCGTTGCTGATAAAGAAGCCAAGTACGTCAAACTCGCTGATGAAGCGGTATGCATTGGGCCCGCCCCTTCGCCGCTGAGCTACCTCAATATGCCAGCCATCATTTCCGCAGCCGAAGTTACGGATGCAGAAGCCATCCATCCAGGCTATGGTTTTTTATCGGAGAATGCTGACTTTGCCGAGCGCGTTGAAAAATCGGGCTTTGCATTTATTGGGCCTCGTCCAGAGACCATTCGCCTGATGGGTGACAAGGTTTCGGCCAAGCGCGCCATGATTAAAGCCGGTGTTCCCTGCGTTCCCGGTTCAGACGGCGCACTGCCAGATAACCCCAAAGAAATTATTGCGATTGCTAAAAAAGTAGGTTATCCCGTCATCATCAAGGCAGCTGGAGGTGGTGGTGGTCGCGGCATGCGCGTCGTGCATACCGAAGCGGCCTTAGTCAACGCAGTCAATATGACACGAGAAGAAGCAGGCCGTGCTTTCGGCAACCCCGAGGTCTATATGGAGAAGTTTTTAGAAAAGCCCCGCCATGTTGAAATTCAGGTTCTAGCAGACACCCACGGCAATGCAGTTTGGCTAGGTGAACGTGATTGCTCAATGCAGCGCCGTCACCAAAAGATTATTGAAGAAGCCCCAGCCCCCGGCATCGATCGTCGTGCGATTGCCAAAATTGGTGAGCGCTGCGCAGAAGCCTGCCGCAAAATGGGCTACCGCGGTGCAGGCACTTTTGAGTTTCTATATGAAGACGGCGAGTTTTTCTTCATTGAGATGAATACCCGAGTTCAAGTCGAGCACCCCGTCACCGAAATGATTACCGGTGTTGACATTGTGCAAGAGCAAATTCGGATTGCGGCGGGGCTTAAGCTACCGTTTCGCCAAAAAGACATCGTGTTTCAAGGGCATGCTATCGAGTGCCGCATCAATGCCGAAGATCCCTTCAAATTCACCCCTAGTCCGGGGCGAATTCTGTCGTGGCATATGCCGGGCGGTCCTGGTATTCGGGTTGATTCCCATGCCTATGGTGGCTACATGGTGCCACCCAACTACGATTCGATGATTGGTAAATTGATTTCCTATGGCAAGACCCGTGAACAGGCAATCCGTCGCATGCGCATTGCCCTCTCGGAAATCGTCATCGATGGCATCACCACCAATATTCCGCTGCACCGCGAGCTCATGCTCGATCCCAACTTTGAAGAAGGCGGCACCAGCATTCATTACCTCGAACATCGACTGGAAGAGCAAGCTGCCAGCCGAGTAAAGGGGTAGTTTTTCTTGAAAGCGCAGGGCCATGCCGTACCGTGAACTGATTTTTACGGTTCATGCTGAAGTAGCAGAACCCTTAGGTGATGCGCTGATGGAGCTCGGCGCGCTGTCGATTACGGTGGAAGATGCCGCTGCTGGCGGCTATGATGAAAACCCCCTTTACGGCGAGCCCGGACTTTCGCCCGAGGTTCAAGCATGGGATCGCTCGACCGTCACCGCCCTGTTTAATCCCGATGTAGATCATTCGGATGATGTGGGCTTCATTCCAGAGCTTTTGCAATCCTTAAGCGATGCCGGCTTTACGCTAACAAGGCCAGAAGAAAAAATCGTGGCCGAGCAAGATTGGGTTCGTTTAACGCAAAGCCAATTTGCCCCGATTCAGATTGGTGAGCGCATTTGGGTAGTACCCTCTTGGCATGAAAGCCCCAGCGATCCAAACGCCATTTGTTTGGCGGTCGATCCGGGGTTGGCATTTGGAACCGGTAGTCACCCTACTACTCACCTTTGCCTCTTATGGCTCGAGCAACAAACCCATTTGCAAAATAGAAGTCTGCTTGATTACGGCTGCGGCTCCGGTATTTTAGCCATCGCCGCTAAAAAATTAGGTTGCAATCCCGTTGTAGGAACAGACATTGATCCCCAAGCGATGGTGGCTGCGCGTAGCAATGCCGAAATTAATGCGGTCGATATCACCTTTGCTTTGCCAGACGATGCAGTGCCGATGCTGGGCGCCGATGCACGCTATGACATTGTCATGGCTAATATTTTGGCAAACCCATTGCAAGTATTGGCGCCTGCTTTAGTCCAGCGCATCCGCCCTGGCGGTCAGATCGTACTCTCTGGGGTACTAAGCCGGCAGGCCGATGAAGTGATTACCACCTATAGCCAGTGGCTGACGCTCTCCGTCTGGAAAGAAAGTGAGGGCTGGGTTTGTCTTGCTGGCACCCTAGAAGTAAAAAAAAACGGTACTGATGTAACAAGTTCGCTCAGTCCATCTGCAGCTAACAAGGCTGTGGTTTTTGCCTGGCTCTTCAAGTTGGCACTTATTTTTGTTCTGATATGCGCCCTTAGCCTTGCTGCCCTGCACTTCACTCGTGATCGCTTGCTGCCATTTGCTGCGCCGCGGGTGGATCACACACCATCGGCGCTCCATTTGAAAACGTTTACTGCATTACTGCGCGCCGATCAACTACTGTGTGAGTCATTTGGCTGCATAGAAGGGGCTATACGCGATTTTTCTGCATGGAAGATTGAATCAAGTGCGCTTGGCATGCAAACGGCGCAGCAAGCCTCTAAAGCGCCTGCAAATCCATCCGTGCTCGAACTGGAGATACAAAATCGATTAATGATGCCAATTGCACTCCCACATTTGGAACTAACCCTCACCGATACCGATGAATCTGCCGTGCAATTGATTTTGTTTTCGCCAGAAGAGTGGTTGCCCGCATCGTGGCGCGAATCCCATACCCAGTTTGCGCGTAACGGCGCTCCCG
Organism: Polynucleobacter sp.; assembly: GCA_044338365.1. GTDB lineage: Bacteria > Pseudomonadota > Gammaproteobacteria > Burkholderiales > Burkholderiaceae > Polynucleobacter. Next base: position 3,848 of record JBIILR010000102.1, read on the forward strand.
GCGGAGAAAGCATCCGCGCCCTCATTCCCCTGCAGTTACCCGGCAATGCTGCTGGGTATCGTGTGCGGCTTTTCTATCCTTAACCCCCTATCAATCATTACGAAAGTATTTTATGGCTAGCCTTATTTGCGGTTCCATCGCCTACGACACCATCATGAATTTTGAAGGTCGCTTTCAGGATCAAATCCTGCCAGACCAAATTCATATTCTGAATGTTGCCTTTTTGGTGCCGAGCATGCGCCGTGAATTCGGTGGCTGTGCTGGCAACATTGCCTATAACCTCAAGTTGCTTCGCGGTGAGCCCGTCATCATGGCAACGGTGGGTGGCGATGCCAAGCCCTACCTTGATCGCCTCAGGAACCTGCAAATTGATACAAGCCACATTCGAACCCTCGAGGGTGCATTTACTGCACAGGCGATGATTACCACCGATCTCTCGAACAATCAGATTACAGCCTTTCACCCTGGCGCTATGAATGAATCACACCTAAATCAGGTCAGCGATGTTACGACTGCGCGTACCCAGAAGAAAAGTGCGCCTGTTACCTTAGCGATTGTTGCGCCCGATGGTCGCGCTGGTATGTGGGAGCATTGCCATCAACTGGCAGAGGCGCAGATTCCATTCATCTTTGATCCAGGTCAGGGTTTACCCATGTTCGATGGTCCTGAGCTTTTAGAACTCACTGAACTAGCAAGCTACCTGGCAGTCAATGACTACGAGGGTGAAATGCTCTCGCAGCGGACCGGTTTATCGCTTGCCCAATTGGGTGAGCGCGTCAAAGCCCTGATCGTTACCAAAGGTGCAGAAGGTGCCCAGATTTATGCGGGCGGCAAATCGATTGCTATTCCTCCGGTCAAAGCGCCCCATTTAATTGATCCAACCGGATGCGGCGATGCCTTCCGAGGTGGACTGCTGTTTGGCCTCGAGAATGGAATGGATTGGGAAACAACGGGCCGACTTGCCAGCCTCATGGGCTCAATCAAAATTGCGCATCAAGGTCCACAAAACCACCAATTGAGCCTAGATCAAATCAAAGATCAGTTCAAAACTGCGTTTGGATTTGGGTTTTAAGGTAATTTAAGCCAAACGCGCTGCTCCCAGCACTTGGTGATTGGCAATAGAAATGGGGTCCCGAGGGACCCCATTGCATTACTACCTGACCTATAAGCTTGCGCTTATGGGCGTGTGCCGGTTGGGAAAGGCCAAGCAGCAGCTGGGTTCAACGCAGTTTGCGTAGTAGCAGCAGGCTTCTTAGCCGCGGGCTTTTTTACAGCAGAGCCCGCTTTCTTCTTGGCAGCAGGCTTACTTACTTTTTTTTTGCAGCAGGCTTACGCTTTGCAGCTTTTTTAGCAGCAGGCTTCTTAGCAGCGGCTTTTTTAGCAGCAGGCTTACGCTTTGCAGCTTTTTTAGCAGCAGGCTTCTTCTTTGCTACTTTCTTAGCAGCAGGCTTCTTCTTTGCAGCAGGCTTCTTCTTTGCAGCAGGCTTCTTCTTAGCTACTTTTTTTGCAGCAGGCTTCTTAGCAGCTACTTTTTTCTTTGCAGCAGGTTTCTTTGCAGCTGGTTTCTTTTTGGCGATTGCCATAGTGATACTCCTTCACGTGAGGATTAGAACGAACTACCGATT
>JBIILR010000103.1:0-5410 GCA_044338365.1 Polynucleobacter sp.
TCTCCACATCAGGCAGGAGGTAGCGATTCATGCCGGCCATTTGAAACTCATATTCAAAGTCAGAGACCGCACGCAAACCACGCACAATCACACGCGCCTGATGCTCCCGGGCAAAGTCTTTCAAGAGCCCTGTAAACCCGGCAATCTTGACGTTAGGATAGTGACCGAGGACTTCTTTCGCAATCGCAATGCGCTCTTCTAAATTAAAGAATGGGCGCTTACTGCGGCTGTCGGCTACACCCACAACCAGTTGACTAAAGATACTGGAGGCGCGACGCACTAAATCCTCGTGGCCTCGGGTTAAGGGATCAAACGTTCCAGGGTAAACAGCAATCGTCATACATTCATCTTTCGCTCTAACTGCAGATAGCCAAAGTTTAGTCCCTTCTGAGCTGAAATAGGAGTGCTTTTACTTGGCCGGCCGTCATTTCTTTGTGGCATTCCCATTGGGGTATGAGGCTATTTAGCGCTGCTAAATCGCAACCAGCGGCGGTCTCAATGTAGATTTGGCCGCCGTTGCTGCCATCGCAGACGCGCCCTGCCTCCTGAACCGAGGATTCTAGAGTAAGGCGATCGTCAAACGGGGGATCCAGAAAAACCAGGTCCCACGAAGCGTTCGCCTGCCTTTTTATAAAACCTACACCATCGCCATGCACTAAATCAATTGAGGTATCAACAGGAAAAGACTGCAGATCGCTTACGTTCGCCCGCAAGTTCGCAAAAGCGGTTTTATCGCGCTCGATCAAGGTAACCGTACTTGCCCCCCGGGATGCGGCCTCAAAGCCAAGGGCCCCAGCCCCGGCGAATACATCCAAACAACGCAAGCCATCTAGATTTTGACCCAACCAGTTAAAGAGGGTTTCCCGAACCCGATCGGTGGTCGGGCGCAATCCAGGGACATCAATCACCTTGATCAAGCGACTACGCCAAATCCCGCCGATGATGCGTATTTTTTTCGGCTGCATCGACTGCGGCATTACTTATTTATTAATCCCAACTACGACAATTTGCATTCGGTTCATGTCCAAATGCCGCTGAAAGGCAGCGCGTATTTGATTGAGCGTTACTGCCTCAACCTGCTTGGTCCAGGTTTCCATGGTGTCGAGCGGCAAGTCATTCCACGTAATACCTGATAAGTTATCCAGTAGCTTTCGATTGCTATCCAGTCGCAATGGATAGCCATTAACTAAATTGGATTTAGCGGCTAGTAGCTCGGCTTCCGTTGGCCCGTCGGCAATAAATTGGCTGATTGTTTTCTGCATTACTTCCAAACCCAAAATAGCTTGGTCTTTTTTCGTTTGCATGCCCGCTTCAAAAAAACCCGCATCCTTGCCGGGCGCAAAATAGCTATTAATGCTGTAAGCAAGGCCGCGCTTTTCCCGAACCTCAGCCATCAAACGGGATACAAATCCGCCGCCGCCCAGAACGTAATTTCCAACCAGCAGTGGGAAAAAATCCGGATTATTGCGAGTAATGGCCGTCATGCCCATTGCAATATGGGCTTGCTGTGTATCAAACGGAATCCGCATTTCGCGCTGACTTAATGGCCCCCGGGGGGTTTGCTGCATGACTGGCAACGGCGCAATGGCCGGGCCAGATTGTGGCAAACCCGCCAATAAAGTCTGGACGATGGCATTCGCTTGTGCACGATCCAAGTCACCAACAATATTGACAGTGATACGATCGCCGCGATACAAGCTAGCATGAAATTTCTGTAAATCAGTGGCAGTGATTGCGGACACTGATTTTGGTGTCGGAAAGTAGGCTAGCGGATATTTTCCATAAACCGCTTTTCGTACGTTTTGCTGCAGAATGGTTTCTGGCTTGGTTTGGGCTTCAAGTAAGGCAGTAATCAGACGCTGCTTTTCACGCTCAAGCACTTTGCTGTCATAACTCGGCTTTGACAAGATCAAAGAGGCCAACTGCACAACCCGCTCGCGCAAATCAGTCCTGCTTAAGCTACGTATTCGTAGTACCGTACGCTCACCGCTTGCAGCTACACTAATGCTGGCACCCAGATCGGCGATCTCATCGGCAATTTGTGCCTCACTCAAGCTCGACTTACCGCTGCCAGCACCTAAGGTCAATAGCTGTGCTGTTAAAGCAGCTACACCGCTTTTATTATCAGGATCGTATCGACTACCCGCATCAATCGAGACCTCTACATCAATAATCGGCAATGACTTGGTTTGAATAAAGTAGGCCTTAGCCCCTTTTACGGTATCCAGGGTTTCTATCGGCAAGATCGCCTTTGCGCTTCCGGCAAATACCAAACACCCCATTGCGATCGATTGAAGTATGGCTGATTGCACGCCTTTGCTTAAACCCATATAGCCCCTCATTTAGTCGCTCCTCTTGCCTGTGGCTCTAGAGTCGCAATTGTCAGCGTATCGTCAATCAAGTACTTTTTAGCTACTGCTTGCACTTGTTGTGGTGTAACCGCCTGGAGCCGATCTAGGATTGGATCAAGCTGCTTCCATGAGACGCCAGCAATTTCAGAGCTACCAATTTCCATGGCTTGCCCAAAAATGGAATCGCGCTTGTAAATTTTGTCAGCCAAGATGCGCACCTGAATACGCTTTAACTCGGCTGCAGTAATGCCTTTTGTTTTGAGCTCGGATAAAACCGATCGGATACCGTTTTCCAGTTGCGCTACCGTCTTGCCTTTCGCCACGGTGCCCAGAATCATAAATAGCTGGGGGCCACGGGCAACCATGTCATAACCCGCATCAATCGTATTGGCTATTCGGTCTTGTTTTACAAGGGTTCGATTTAGTCTTGCATTGTCATAGCCATCGAGGACTGCCGCCAATAAAGCGAGCGCATATGGCTCGTAGTCTTCCATTTTTGCAGGATCAATGTGCGGCACCTTCCAGGCCATTGCCAATTGCGGTGTATCGGCCGGGGCTTTGACAACAACCTGCTTAGTACCGCGCTGGGCTGGCTCGATTTGTGGCTTGCGAATGGGTAACTCGCGTGCACTCAACTTTCCATACGTCTCTTCAGCAATGGCGCGCACTTTTTCTGGATCGACATCGCCAGCAATGACAACCGTTGCATTGTTTGGCGCATACCAATCTCGGTACCACTGGCGTGCATCATTGGGAAGCATATTTTCTAAATCATTCATCCAGCCAATAATGGGGTGGCGGTAAGGTGTTGCTTTATATGCTGTCGCCATGAGGTTTTCATAGAGCAAGCCCGAGGCTTTGTCTTCGGTACGGAGTCTGCGCTCTTCCATGACCACCTGAATTTCCTTGACGAATTCCGCATCGTCAAAATTGAGGTTATTCATACGGTCTGCTTCAAGGCGCATGACTTCAGCTAACTTACTTCGTTCTATTTGCTGAAAATAGGCGGTGTAGTCCATTGAGGTGAAGGCATTCTCACGACCGCCCATTGCGGCAACCCGCTTTGAAAAATCACCGGATTTGACGGTTTTAGTGCCTTTAAACATCATGTGTTCGAGTACGTGGGCCACGCCCGTGCGGCCATTGGTTTCATCCATGGAGCCGGCCTTGTACCAAACCATATGCGCTACTGTGGGGGCGCGATTGTCTTCGCGAACTATTAATTTCAGGCCATTGGCCAGCCGATATTCGTGGGTCTGCGCTGAATCGGGCTTCACTTGCGCCTGCGCTAGCTGAAATCCAGCTAAAGCCAGTTGGCACAGCAACACGAAAATGCCATTACGTAAATGGGAAGATTGCATTGACAAGACCGCCATCATGTTAGATTTAGTTGATAAGATGCACCTATAGAACACATATGCCCTCAATTGGATTGTATCGAGAATGTTTGGATTACGTAAAACCCTAGGGTCCCTGTTTAAATCAAGCCGCACGGATGAGGCATGGTTTGACACACTTGAAGAGTCACTGATTCAAAGTGATGTTGGCTTACCCACAACGGAACGGCTAATAGAGCAGCTGCGTGCTGCCGCCAAATCAGAAAAGGCCGCCTCCCCGGAAGCGCTTCAGGCACTCCTGATTGACGCTGTCAGCACCCTGCTCTCAACACTAGAAGCCAATCCCAATCCTCTATTTATGCAATCGGCGCATCGGCCCGAGGTATGGCTTGTGGTTGGCGTGAATGGCGCTGGTAAAACTACGACAATCGGCAAGCTCTGCCATCATTTTCAGTCGCAAGAACGTGCCGTTCTATTGGCTGCAGGCGATACCTTTCGAGCAGCCGCACGCAATCAACTCAAAGAATGGGCTGTGCGTAATGGCGTAGACCTGGTTAGTCAGGAAAGTGGCGATGCTGCCGCAGTGGCGCATGACGCCATCCATGCCGCTATTGCCCGTAAAAGTGATGTGTTGATTATTGATACAGCCGGTCGCCTGGCAACCCAAGATAACTTGATGGAGGAGCTTAAAAAGGTCAAGCGCGTGATTGGTAAAGCACTTCCTGGAGCGCCACATCAAATCCTCTTAGTCCTAGATGGCAATACCGGCCAAAACGGCATTAGTCAGGTAAAGGCCTTCCACGCCGCGCTGGGCCTCACCGGATTAATCGTCACCAAGCTGGATGGCACGGCTAAGGGTGGGGTGATTTGCGCCTTGGCACAAACCCTCCAGGGAGAGACCAAGCCGCTCATCTTTGCACTAGGCAAAGGAGAGGGTATTCAGGACCTAGCGCCCTTTAATGCGAAGCAGTATTCGGCCGAATTATTCAATTAAATCAGTAAGTTATAAAATAATGAGCAAATTAGCACTCTCCTAAATAGAGTGCTAAAATAAAGGTATTCTTACTACTGATAATCACAAGTTAACAATGGTCCAAAAGAACATATTGAAGTCCCCTTTAGCTGCTGCGCCATTTTCGTATCAAGGAAGTATGAGCGCTAGCCTCAGCACATCCATGCTGCCCTCACTTGGCGTTGGCACATTGGATTCGTATATTGCTTATGTCAACCGGCTGCCTATGCTGAGTGCTGCGGAAGAGTTGCACCTAGCGCAAGAGTTTCGACGCACTGAGAGCGTTGATGCCGCGAAGGGTTTAGTTCTCTCCCACTTGCGCCTCGTCGTGTCGGTTGCGCGCCAATACTTGGGTTATGGCATTCCGCATGCAGACCTTATTCAAGAAGGCAATCTTGGTCTAATGAAGGCAGTGAAGCGCTACGACCCAACGCAAGGTGCGCGCTTGGTTTCGTATGCGATTCATTGGATCAAAGCAGAGATTCATGAATACATTCTAAAAAATTGGCGCCTCGTTAAACTCGCAACAACCAAAGCGCAGCGCAAATTGTTTTTCAATCTGCGCAGCAACAAGCCAACACTGAATGCACTCAGCGCAACCGAGGTTGAAGCCTTAGCTAAAGCCTTGGATGTAAAAGGTGCAGAAGTGCGTGAGATGGAAATGCGCTTAGCGGGCGGTGATGTTGCCTTGGACGGCGATGATTCCGATG
>JBIILR010000104.1:0-5390 GCA_044338365.1 Polynucleobacter sp.
AGTACTACAGCATTGTGTTTGGTGGTTATGTTGGCCTTAGTTTATGGATGGTGCAGTACTACGTCGGTGAGTTTGGTCTGGAAATTTGGACAGCAGCACTATTAGCCGCTTGTTTCTCATTGCCAGGTGGCGTTTTAAGAGCAATTGGTGGATGGATGTCGGACAAATATGGAGCCCATCAGGTTACTTGGTGGGTAATGTGGGTAAGTTGGATCTGCCTTTTTTTACTCTCCTATCCACAGACTGATTTCACAATTCAAACTATTAATGGCCCAGAGACATTCCACATTGGCTTAAATATTTATTTATTTACAACTTTGATGTTCATCTTAGGTATTGCCTGGGCATTTGGTAAGGCCAGTGTTTTTAAATATATCGGTGACGACTACCCAGAAAACATCGGCGCCATTTCAGGAATTGTTGGCTTAGCAGGTGGATTAGGCGGTTTCATTTTGCCAATTATGTTTGGCGCTCTTCTAGATATCACCGGCATTCGATCTAGTGCATTCATGCTGATGTACGGCGTAGTGTGGGTATCGCTTATCTGGATGTATCTCACTGAAGTTCGTAAATCTGAAGTGATGGGTGCTAAGTCCATTCCATCGCTCTCTTAAATAATGCAAAGAAAAGGAAACATCATGTCTTCGACCGTAATTAAGCGCTGGGAGCCGGAGAATAAGCAGTTTTGGGAATTTACTGGAAAGCCAATCGCGAAGCGTAATTTATTGATCTCGATTCCGGCCTTAACCCTCGCATTTGCAGTATGGATGGTGTGGTCAGTAGTGGTAGTGAACCTGCCGAATGTTGGATTCAAATTTTCCACAAATCAACTATTTTGGTTAGCTTCTCTACCGGCACTGTGTGGCGCTACCTTGAGAATTTTTTATTCTTTTGCAGTTCCGATCTTTGGGGGCAGACGCTGGACGGCAATCTCAACTGCGTCATTATTGATTCCTGCAGTCGGCATCGGGTTTGCAGTCCAAAATCCGGCAACCCCGTATGAGTTTTTCATTTTGCTTGCATTGTTATGCGGATTGGGTGGTGGAAATTTTGCTTCATCAATGGCTAATATCAGCTTCTTTTTCCCTAAAGCGCAAAAAGGTACAGCTTTAGGCCTTAATGCTGGCCTGGGTAATTTGGGTGTGTCCATTGTTCAATTAGTAGTGCCGCTGGTAATTACGGCAGGCGTATTTGGTAGTTTAGGTGGCGACTCACAAATAATTCTCAAAGCTGGCAAAGAAGTTCCGATGTGGTTACAAAATGCGGGCTTCATTTGGGTACCATTTATTGCAGTCTCAGCAATTGCTGCCTGGTTTGGCATGAATGATTTAGCCGAGGCCAAAGCCTCTTTTGCTGATCAGGCGGTGATTTTCAAACGTAAACACAATTGGCTCATGTGCTGGTTGTACTTGGGCACCTTCGGATCTTTCATTGGCTATTCAGCTGGCTTTCCTTTGTTGATTAAGAGCCAATTTCCTGGCGTAAACGCGCTTAGTTATGCATGGCTTGGACCATTGGTTGGTGCATTAGCAAGACCTATAGGTGGATGGCTAGCCGATAAGCTAGGTGGCGCCAGAGTTACTTTCTGGAACTTCATTGCAATGGGTGTCGGTGTATTTGCAGTCTTGAATTATCTGCCTCTTAAAGGCTCGGGTGGTGACTTCTACGGATTCTTGTTTGCATTTATGGTGTTGTTTGCGACATCTGGAATTGGCAACGGATCAACTTTCCGCATGATCCCAGTCATTTTTTTGACTGAGCGTCAACGTGCCGCCGGTAATACTCAGGCAGATAAGGACCAAGCAATTCGTGATGCCAATAAAGAAGCTGCAGCAGTGCTTGGATTTAGCTCTGCAGTGGGTGCTTACGGTGGATTCTTCATTCCCAAGAGTTATGGAAGTTCTATTGCTGCTACAGGTGGTCCTGAAGCCGCCCTGTACTCGTTCGTTATTTTTTACGTTACCTGTACGTTCATTACCTGGTGGTATTACAGCCGTAAGAACGCGCCAATGCCTTGCTAAGAAAATATTAAAGGATTGATATGAGTCACTTTTTAGATCGTCTTAAGTTTTTATCTGCAGATAAAGAAGAGTTTTCAGATGGCCATGGTGTGACGGTCGGGGAGGATCGCACGTGGGAAGATGCTTATCGTTCGCGCTGGCAGCACGATAAGATCGTACGCTCAACGCATGGCACCAATTGCACGGGATCATGTTCTTGGAAAATTTATGTCAAAGGCGGTATTGTTACTTGGGAAACCCAGCAAACAGATTATCCGCGCACAAGACCTGACCTGCCTAATCATGAGCCTCGGGGTTGTGCACGCGGCGCGAGCTACAGCTGGTACATGTACAGTGCCAATCGCGTGAAGTATCCAATGATCCGTGGCCGACTGCTAAAGCAGTGGCGAGAAGCAAAGTCAGTCGCCAAATCTCCGGTAGATGCTTGGGCAAATTTAGTTGAAAACACTGCTAAACGAAAAGAGTGGATAGAGTTGCGTGGTAAGGGTGGTTTCGTTCGCAGTTCGTGGGATGAGGTAAATGAAATCATTGCCGCAGCGAATGTGTATACGATTAAAAAGCATGGCCCAGATCGAATTATTGGTTTTTCCCCAATCCCAGCTATGTCAATGGTTAGCTACGCAGCGGGATCGCGTTACTTAAGTCTAATCGGTGGCGTATGCATGAGCTTTTACGATTGGTATTGTGATTTGCCGCCAGCTAGCCCTCAGGTATGGGGTGAGCAAACCGATGTGCCGGAATCTGCTGATTGGTATAACTCTACTTTTATCATTGCATGGGGTTCTAATGTCCCCCAAACACGCACACCTGATGCGCATTTCTTTACCGAGGTTCGCTATAAGGGTGCGAAGACAGTAGCAATTACTCCGGACTATGCTGAAGTATCTAAATTAGCTGATATTTGGATGCATCCAAAACAGGGTACAGATGCTGCGATTGCGATGGCCATGGGGCATGTGATTCTGAAAGAGTTTTATTTCAACAAGCGCACTGAGTATTTTGATGATTACGTACGTCGCTATACAGACATGCCAAATTTGGTGATGCTGGAAGAAAAAGTATTGGATGATGGCAGAAAAGTATTGGTACCTGGCCGCTATGCGCGCTCGAGTGATTTTAATGGGAAGTTAGGTCAAACTAACGGCGCAGACTGGAAGACGGTTGCGTTTGATACCGCCGGAAATCCGGTTGTTCCAAATGGGTCCATTGGTTTTAGATGGGGTCCAGAGGGTCGTGAAGACCAGGGAAAATGGAATCTAGAATCAAAAGAAGCTAATTACGGTAATGATGTGAAGTTGAAGCTATCCTTAATGGAAGACCAGGCAATACACGACATTGTTCCTGTTGGTTTTCCCTACTTTGGTGGTATTGATACACCATATTTTGATGCAAATAAGCAAAGTGATGTTCTTGTTCAGAATATATCCGCTAAGAAAATTATCCTTACTGAAAATGGCATTGAAAAAGAAGTTTTTGTAGCAACAGTTTTTGACTTATTGGCAGGTAATTATGGAATTAACCGTGGCTTAGGTGGTGAGTGCGCTAAATCGTATGATGACAATGTTCCCTACACTCCAGCATGGCAAGAATCCATTACCGGAGTAAAGCGTGATCAAGTAATCGCAGTGGCTCGTCAATTTGCAGAAAATGCAGAAAAGACGAAAGGCAAGTCAATGGTCATTATTGGCGCTGCGATGAACCATTGGTATCACTGTGATATGAATTACCGCGGCATTATCAATATGCTGATGATGTGTGGCTGCATTGGTCAGAGTGGTGGTGGTTGGGCACACTATGTAGGTCAAGAAAAATTACGCCCACAAACGGGTTGGACCCCCCTGGCTTTTGCACTGGATTGGATTCGTCCACCGCGTCAGCAAAACTCTACTAGCTTCTTCTATGCCCACACCGATCAGTGGCGTTATGAAAAACTCGGAATGGAAGAGGTGCTATCACCTTTGGCAAACAAAGAGGATTACAAGGGTAGCATGATTGACTACAACGTCCGCGCTGAGCGGATGGGTTGGTTGCCATCAGCACCTCAGTTAAAGACAAATCCGCTCGAGGTTATTAAAGAGGCGGTTGCAGCCGGCAAGGATCCCAAAGAATATGTTGTTGATGGCCTCATATCTGGAACATTGCAAATGAGTTGCGAAGATCCCGATCATCCAAGCAATTGGCCGCGTAATATGTTCGTATGGCGATCCAATCTTTTGGGGTCCTCAGGAAAAGGGCATGAGTATTTCTTAAAACACCTACTGGGAACAAGTCACGGTGTTCAGGGCAAGGACCTTGGGGTTGATGAGGCAAGACCTTCTGAAGTCAAGTGGCACGATAAAGCACCTGAAGGCAAGCTCGATTTATTGGTGACGCTAGATTTCCGGATGAGCACTACCTGCTTGTATTCCGACATTGTTCTTCCTACAGCCACTTGGTATGAGAAGAATGACCTAAATACCAGCGACATGCATCCATTTATCCATCCATTATCTACGGCCGTTGACCCAGCCTGGGAAGCTCGCAGTGATTGGGATATCTATAAAGGGTTTGCTAAAAAGTTTTCAGAAGTGTGTGTAGGTCATCTGGGTATTGAAAAGGAGATTGTCTTGACTCCTTTAATGCATGATACGCCCGCTGAATTAGCTCAAGCATTTGATGTGCAGGAATGGAAGAAAGGTGAGTGCGATCTCATACCCGGCAAAACTGCACCACAAATTGCTGTAGTAGAGCGTGACTACCCAAATACCTATAACCGGTTTACAGCCCTAGGCCCGCTGATGGACAAGGTTGGAAACGGCGGGAAGGGTATTGCCTGGGATACCAAGGTTGAAGTCGAGCAGCTACGTGAACTCAATGGCCGCGTAGAGCATGGTGAGATGAAGGGTATGGCAAAAATCTCAACGGATATTGATGCTGCAGAGGTTGTATTGATGCTTGCGCCTGAGACAAATGGTCATGTAGCAGTCAAGGCTTGGGATGCATTATCCAAAATTACTGGACTTGAACATGCGCATTTAGCTTTGCATCGCGAAGATGAGAAGATTCGTTTCCGCGATATTCAAGCTCAGCCAAGAAAGATTATCAGCTCACCAACGTGGTCTGGACTGGAGAGCGAGAAAGTTTCTTATAACGCTTGCTATACCAATATTCATGAGTACATTCCTTGGAGAACATTGACTGGTCGTCAACAGTTTTATCAAGATCACAAATGGATGCGCGCGTTCGGCGAGGGATTTGTTTCGTATAGACCACCGGTGGATTTAAAGACCATTATTGAGGTCAAAGGCATTAAGCCTAATGGAAATAAAGAAATTGTTTTGAATTTCATTACGCCACATCAAAAGTGGGGCATTCACTCCACCTACAGTG
>JBIILR010000105.1:0-5372 GCA_044338365.1 Polynucleobacter sp.
ATTCGTCGGAATTGGGCGAAGTAGTTTATATAACAATTTTTAAGGAGCAATAAATGATCCACTTTGTCGTGCATGAGCCAGGAGATGTTGTTGGTGTAGTGGTAGTCGAAAACATTAAAGCTGGAACGGAGTTAACTGGCTGGGTAATGGAAGGCGACACTACTTTAACGATTAAGTCTGAAAGTGATATTCCAATCGGGCACAAGATTGCCTTAAAGCCATTGGTTGCTGGTGATACGGTAATTAAATATGGCGTGGATATTGGAAAAGTGGTTGCACCCATCAAAAAAGGGGAGCACCTCCACGTTCAAAACGTAAAGACCAAGCGCTGGTAATCCAGTTTTTGCAACCTTATTTACTTGGAAAGATTAAAGATGATCAATTTAAAAGAAGCAACATTTATGGGCTATCGCCGTGAAAACGGACGCATGGGAATTCGCAATCACGTTGTTATCCTGCCTTTAGACGACCTGTCTAATGCAGCCTGTGAGGCAGTTGCCAATAACATCAAAGGCGCTATTGCAATTCCGCACCCATATGGCCGTTTGCAGTTTGGTGCTGACTTGGATCTCCATTTCCGCACCCTGATTGGTGCTGGCTGCAACCCGAACGTAGCAGCAGTAGTGGTGATTGGAATTGAGAGTCAGTGGACTGGCAAGGTAGTAGAAGGCATTAAGGCGTCCGGAAAACCAGTTGAGGGTTTTTGGATTAGCGGCAATGGGGATACTGCAACCATTACTGAAGCCAGTAAATCTGCTTACAAAATGGTGAAATTTGCATCAAAGCAGCAGCGTGTTTCAGCTCCATTGTCAGAGCTTTGGGTTTCAACCAAATGCGGCGAATCCGATACGACATCGGGCTGCGCTTCAAATCCAGCAGTAGGGAATGCATTTGACCGCCTGTATGAAATCGGCTCAACATTGGTATTTGGTGAGACAACCGAATTAACGGGTGGCGAGCACTTAGTTGAAGCCCGCTGCCGTACTCCTGAGGTCAAAAAGAAGTTTCGCGATATGTTTGACCGTTACCAAGGGGTTATTGAGCGCAATAAAACCAGTGATTTATCGGATTCACAGCCAACCAAAGGCAATATTGCGGGCGGCTTGACGACGATTGAGGAAAAAGCCTTAGGCAATATCCAGAAAATCGGTAAGAAATGCATTGTGGATGGCGTGCTGGATAAGGCAGAAACGCCTACCATCCCAGGACTGCACTTTATGGATTCCTCTTCCGCTGCTGCTGAAATGGTGACATTGTGCGCAGCCTCTGGATTTGCTGCACACCTCTTCCCAACCGGGCAGGGCAATGTGATCGGCAATGCAATCCTTCCCGTTATTAAGCTATGCGCAAACCCGAGAACAGTACGTCTAATGTCAGAGCATATTGATGTGGACGTATCTGGCTTGTTGCGCCGCGAGGAAACGCTGGATTCGGCTGGAGAAAAGCTGATTGATTCTTTATTGCGCACTGCAAATGGTGAATTAACTGCAGCTGAAATTCTGGGCCATCGTGAGTTTGTGATGACCCGTTTGTATGAATCTGCATAAGTAGTCAAGGTATGAAGTCCCTGACCGCCTATCAAGAGGTGAAACAAAAAATCACCGAAGATCTGGTCAGGGGCCGTTTTCCGATGGGTCAGGCCCTGCCTGCAGAAAAAGATTTTGCAAAAGAATTGGATGTATCGATTGGCACACTACGCAAGGCAGTTGATGAGTTAGTGGCCGATGGAATCGTTACGCGCCGTCAAGGAAAAGGCACGTATGTAGCTGAGCACGACTTAAAGCGGCTCCTATACTATTTCTTTCATGTTGTACGCCATGATGTGGATAAAAAAGTCTATCCCAAGGTGGAGTTGGCCAGTTTTTTATCTGCGTCTGCCGGTAAGGAAGAGGCTTTAAAGCTTGCAATTAAAGAGGGAACGCCGGTTTGGCGCATTACCAATCGACTTTATCTTGATGGCCATTGCGTCATGATTGATCAAATTACCTTAGACAAAAAGCGTTTTAAAAAATTGACGCGTGAGGATTTTGTCGCAAGGGAAGGCAGTATTTACCAGTTATACCAAATGCATTATGGTCAAACGGTAGTGCGTACCAATGAGCGTCTGCGCGCCGCACTTGCCAATAAGCAGTATGCAGAATGGCTAAATCTCAGTCCAGCATCTCCTGTTCTGGTGATTCGGCGTGTTGCACTCGGCATACAAGATGAGCCACTGGAATGGCGGGTATCAACCTTGAATACCAATAGCCATGAGTATTTTAGTGAGTTGGTGGCCTAGGCGGCCGAGCAATCAAAAAGCTTAGCGTTGCCTTTTGAATTCATCTGCCCACGCAAGAATGGATTGAATAACCGAATCATCCTTATTCCAACTTAATTTCCGCCTAAAAAAGCCGCGCATTTCTTGCCCTACACCGCACCCCCAAATGCTTGTGCGAGCTTGGTGCTCGCTCCACTTCAGAACCAGTTTTAGGTGATCAATTAGGTAGTTTTCGTCATTGGTTTGTTGGGTGGCGCGGTCCATTGGGCAGCCATCCGAAAGCAAAATGATGTTTTGCTCAATGGGTTCTGATGCTCTCGCCATGTGTTTGGAAGACTCATGATTGGACCGATTAATAGCCCATTGGAGGGCTTCACCATCTAAGCTTTCTCGATAGATATCGGGTTTAAGCATGGCGGCTAGTCCAAGCCGCGCCTGTCTCCAGCTGGAATTGAAATCCTTAAATACCCAGTGCGCGCGTTCATTTAATCGACCGGGGTTATCCGGCTTGCCTGCCAATTGCCACTGCTTAAAGCATCTACCACCTTGCCAGCTCATCGTGCTGTATCCCAGCACCTCGGTTGGAACCCCAATCTTATCGAGTATTTTGACCATGACATCAATCCAAGACGCCATGATTGCGCGATGCTCTTTCATGGATCCCGAGCAATCAATCAAAAAGGTGATGCTGGCTGTGGGTTTCGGCTTTAAATAAGGCGTTTGATAAACCGACGATGGATTGATTGAGGTGACAATTCGGCTTAATAACTTTCGATTCAGGACCCCTTCCTCTGCCGACTCTACGCCGCTTACGTTTGGAGTGCAAAAAAGCGGGGTATAAACCTTAATCAACCTTGACCAGGGTATAGACCAACGTTGAATTTGCTGATCCATTTCTTCGCGGAATGAAACCAGTTGAGCAAGCCGAATGGTATCGAGTGGCTTAATTTCTTGATCATAGGATCGATCGAATACACGATAGCGCTTTAATTCATCTTGGTATTTGAGTTCTTCGCTAGTATGCGAATTTGAGAATAGGCTATTGGCTGCAATGGGATGCCGTTGTTTATCAGAGAACTCCCAAACAATGGGAAGCCGAGTTTTATTTAAGTTTTTACGCTTAATGCGAATGCTGGGTACATTTTCATATTCTTTTTGTACCAAATTGGAAACAAAGCTAGCAAGCTCTAAGGCCACTTCAGAATAGTGTTCTTGATCGTATCGAAGGCATTTTAACTTTTCAAGCAGTGTTCCGGTGGTGACATACAGCTCTGCGCGCGGTATCTCAATCGTGTCTTGCATTAATTGGGGGAGGGGGGCGTTGTTCAACCTCGACCACGTTCCACCAAATATTGCCAAGAGCAGTAAGCCAATGCTTCCTTCCGTATTGCCAGAAGCCATGAATTGATTTAACCAAGCAATGAAATGCAATCGAAGATTTTCTTTGGATCCAACCATGCTTACTGGGCAAATGCTTTCAACCCGTATTTGCTCAAGAACTTCGAAGACCAGTGATCCCACTAGGTCATGTGGCTGCTTAGCTTGATGTAATGTTCGATTGGAGAGCGCAAGGCGAAGGCCAAGGCCGTCGAGCATTCCACGGTGATTTGCCCATGATTCGGGGAAATGGACTGGATTTAGATGCGGCGCAAGTTGACCAATAATGTCATCGTCACGATAAAAAAGCCAATCGCGCAAATTGACTTGCGCATCGCCCGATATCGATCGCACGATTGCGCCATAGCGCTCCTGCGTTAGTAGTTCTTGTGAGGACTGAGTTTGCAAGGAAATCTTCTATTGCTCTAAGTCGCTCTTCGGCAAAACCAATTCTGTATTGAAGCAGCGTTGGTAGTATTCGGCGATTAATTTTTTTTCTTCGGACTCGCACTTATTTAAAAAGGCTAGGCGAAATGCCAATGCGGGGTCTCCAAAAATGGTCCAATTTTCTGCCCAGGTGATTACTGTTCTGGTCGACATGAGGGTGGATAAGTCACCCGCAGCAAAACCATTGCGCGTCAAATTAGCCAAAGCAATCATTTGCCCAACCACTAGGGTATTTTCAGAATTATTTAGACTTGGAACTTTGGCCTTAATAATTTGCGCTTCGGCATCGGGTTCAAGGTAGTTCAGGGCAGCAACTACATCCCATCGGTCCATTTGTCCATGATTGAGGAGTTGGGTTCCGTGGTAAATGCTATTCCAGTTACCTAAGCCTACTGTATTGCTAGTAGCGAATATTCGAAATGCTGAATGCGGCTCAATGACCCGGTTCTGATCCAATAGCGTGAGCTTGCCTTCGCGTTCAAGCATCCGCTGTATCACAAACATGACGTCCGGCCGTCCAGCATCATACTCATCTAGCACCAAAGCAATTGGTCTTTGCATCGCCCACGGAATAAGGCCTAGTTGAAATTCGGTTACTTGCTTGCCATCCTTGATGGTAATAATGTCTTTGCCTAGTAGATCCATGCGCGTAATCTGACCATCTAAATTGATGCGAAGGCAGGGCCAATTCAGTCTGGCCGCAACCTGTTCAATGTGGGTTGATTTCCCGGTGCCGTGCATGCCTTGCAAAAGCACCCTTCGATTAAATCGAAACCCGGATAGTAGGGCGATGGTCGTATCGCTATCGAGGCGGTAATTCGGATCGATTTCTGGGACTAAATCATTTGGAGATGAAAAACGCGGAACCTCAAAGTCACACGGAAACTGGCATTCAGGAAAGGCGCTTTTGGCGGAAACAAGGGTGTCCGGCTTTGCCTCCCCTAGGTTAATTAATTCAGGACTATTTTGCATATTGGTTCCAGATGGTGTTATTGCATTTTAGTTAGAGAATGTTCGAATATATAAGCGATATCATTCCACTTATTCGATTAAACATCGGGATTTCCCTTATTTTCCGCCTATTTTTTATTATTATAGAACAAATTGTTCAGTTAATTTGAAATAATGCTAGAATTCAACGAGAGTGAACCTCATTCATTGAGCGCGTAATTTTTAACCCATTAACGGAGTTTCCATATGTCCAAAGCGGATCATGCAGTAACAACAGGCCCACAAAAAATGACGCCTTCAGAGGCCTTTGTCGAAACAATGGCTGCCAATGGCGTAACCG
>JBIILR010000106.1:0-5321 GCA_044338365.1 Polynucleobacter sp.
TTGGTAGACGGTTCCAGTTACCTGTATCGGGCCTTTCATGGCATGCCAGACCTCCGAAATGCGGCTGGAGAGCCTACCGGAGCGGTCTATGGCATGGTCAATATGATGCGGCGGGCCCGTTCTGAGATCCAGGCAGACCACTTGGCCTGTGTTTTCGATGCCAAAGGCAAGACCTTCCGGGATGAGATGTACCCTGAATACAAGGCAAACCGGAGTTCGATGCCGGAAGACCTGGTAGCGCAAATCGAGCCAATTCATGCGCTGGTAAAGGCCTTAGGCTGGCCGGTCTTGGTGGTTTCGGGGGTGGAAGCGGACGATGTCATCGGTACGCTGGCCAGGCAAGCCACTGAGGCAGGCTGGGACACTATCATCTCGACTGGCGACAAGGATTTGGCGCAACTCGTCAATCCTTCGGTATCACTGATTAATACGATGACCGATGAGAAGCTCGATGTGGATGGCGTGATTCAAAAGTTCGGAGTGCCGCCCGAGCGTATTGTCGATTATCTGACCATCATTGGCGATACCGTGGATAACGTCCCTGGGGTTCCTAAAGCGGGCCCGAAAACCGCAAATAAGTGGCTCGCCGAATACGGTGACTTGGATCAACTCATGTCGCGCGCAGATGAAATCAAAGGCGTGGTCGGCGATAACCTCCGTGCTAGCCTGCCCTGGTTATTGCGCGCACGGGAGTTACTCACCGTCAAATTGGATTGCGACCTCAATGAGCACATCCCTGGCCTAGATGATTTGCATGCCAAGCCGGAAAATTTGCCGGCATTAAAAGAGTTCTTTGAGCGCTTTGCCTTTAAAACCTGGTTGCGTGATGTGGAAAAGCGTTTAAGTGAAGAAGGCAGTGGTGTTGTAACTGCCACTGCACCAAGCGATACACCGGCATTTGATTTGGTTGGTAATCCAGATTCGCCATCCAAAGTAAGCCCATCAAAATCAATTCAAGCGCCTGCCCTGACGCCAACGATTCCCGCAAAAGATGCGACGGAGCAAAATGCGATCGAGCGTCGATACGAATGCATTGTTGATCAGGCAAGGCTAGATGCATGGCTCGCCAAAATAGCCGCTGCTGATTTAGTGTGCGTTGATACTGAAACTACCGGACTCGATGCTTTGGTAGCTGAGCTCGTTGGCATTTCACTCAGCGCAGAAGAGGGTGTTGCCTGTTATATCCCACTGGCGCACCGCACAGGCGAGGATCAACTCGATCGCCAAGCGGTCTTGGATCAGATGCGCCCGTGGTTGGAGGATCCTAAGCGCCACAAAGTCGGACAGAACCTGAAGTACGATGCCCATATTTTTGCAAACTACGGGATTACCTTGCAGGGCATACAGCACGACACCTTATTGGAGTCGTATGTATTGGAATCCCATTTGGCCCACAATATGGATAGCTTGGCTGAACGCCACTTGGGTGTGAAGACCATTCGCTACGAAGAAGTCTGCGGCAAGGGTGTACATCAGATTGGTTTTGATCAAGTCGATCTAGCAACGGCAACAAACTATGCCGCAGAAGATGCCGACATTACCTTGCGCCTGCATCATTTCCTATGGCCCCAGATCGAAAACAGCCCTGGCTTGCGCTATGTGTATGAGCAGATCGAAATGCCAGCCATGCGTGTACTAGGGGTTATGGAGCGCAATGGTATTCGGATTGATTCGGCGCGTTTAGCGGCCCAAGGACTCGAGGTGGGCAAGCGACTCCTGGCTTTGGAGGGCGAAATCCATACGCTTGCAGGTCAGCCATTTAATATTCAGTCGCCCAAGCAAATTGCCGAGATTTTATTTGGGCAATTGCAGTTACCGGTGATCAAAAAAACCCCATCAGGCGCGCCGTCAACCGATGAAGAAGTATTGCAAAAACTAGCGGAAGATTTTCCCTTGCCAGCGAAGATTTTGGATTACCGCGGCCTCGCAAAACTGATGTCGACCTACATTGAGAAATTACCACGCATGGTCAACCCCAAAACTGGGCGCGTGCATACCAATTTCTCGCAAGCCGTTGCAGTGACCGGGCGCCTTGCATCGAGTGAGCCCAATATGCAAAACATTCCGGTTCGCACCGAAGAGGGCAGGCGCATACGGGAAGCCTTTGTGCCGGCAGCGGGCTGCAAATTACTGTCCGCGGATTATTCGCAAATTGAATTGCGCATCATGGCGCACATTGCGGAAGACGCGAGTTTATTAACGGCATTTGCAGCGGGCAAAGACATTCACCAAGCAACGGCAGCCGAGATTTTTGGAATTCCACTGGAGCAAGTCTCGTCAGAGCAGCGTCGCTATGCCAAGGTGATTAACTTCGGCTTGATTTACGGTATGAGCGCCTATGGCCTTGCTGGCAATTTGGGCATTGAACGTGCCGCCGCGCAAAAATACATCGCTACTTATTTTGAGCGTTACCCCAGCGTGGCGCAGTACATGGAAGAAACCAAGCTCCAGGCGCGCGAGCAGGGCTATGTTGAAACGGTCTTTGGTAGGCGCCTTTGGTTACCCGAAATTAAGGGTTCCAATGGTCCTCGCCGGCAGGGTGCCGAACGTGCCGCCATCAATGCCCCAATGCAAGGGACTGCCGCGGATTTAATTAAATTAGCGATGGTAGCGGTGCAGAACTGGCTCGAAGCCGAAAACCTGAAAACACGGATGTTGCTGCAAGTGCACGACGAACTGGTCTTTGATGTACCTTTGGAAGAGCTCGATTACGTACAAAAAGCCTTACCAGGGCTAATGTGCTCTGTAGCAACGCTAAAGGTCCCTTTGCTGGTAAGTATCGGTGTCGGTGATAATTGGGAAGAAGCGCATTAATCAACTGAAAACTAAAATGAGGAGATGAATATGAGCACCAATCGAAGAGACTTTATGAAGGCATCGGCGGTAACGGCGACCGGCTTAGGCGTCGGTTTTGTTGCAGCATCCCAGCCCGTTTTAGCGCAGGTAATTAAAACTGACTTTGCCGGAATCAAAGCGGGCGAACTATCAATTCCATCGGGTGGCATTCAGATGCCTGCTTATGTATCGCGCCCCGAAAAGGCCAAAGGACCATTACCAATCGTGATTGTCTGTAGTGAGATTTTTGGTGTCCATGAATACATTGCCGATGTCACCCGCCGTTTTGCGAAGTTGGGTTACCTTGCCATTGCCCCGGAAAAATTTGTGCGTGCGGGCGATCCCAATACCTATGGAACTGTCGCCGAAATTTTTAGCAATATTGTTTCGAAAACATCCGATGCGCAAGTTTTGGGTGATATTCGAGCGGCGATTGCATGGGCTGGCGCCAATGGCGGTGATGTGAAGCGTGTCGGCGTTACCGGTTTTTGCTGGGGCGGTCGCATTACATGGCTTTCTGCCACCATGCCAGAAGTGCGCGCCGGGGTTGCGTGGTACGGACGTTTGGTTGGTGAAAAAACAGCCGGTAATCCACGTCATCCAGTCGATATTGCGGCAGAGCTCAAAGCGCCTGTACTTGGCTTATATGGTTCAGCTGATACCGGCATTCCACTGGAAAGCGTGGATAAGATGCGCCAAGCATTGGCAGCCGCAGGATCAAAAAATCTAGCGGCCAAAGCATCGCGCTTTGAGATTTACCTCGATGCGCCCCACGCGTTTCATGCGGACTACCGCGAAACCTATCGTGCTGGCCCTGCAGCCGATGGCTGGGCGAAGTGCCTCGATTGGTTTAAGCGGAACGGAGTGGCATGACCGCTCTGCAGCTCATCGTCTTAGTAACGGCAGGCGCGGGTCTTTCGAGTGTTCTGATTGCGGCTAGCTTATCGCTGGGCGTTTTAGCGAAGCTCGTTGACCGCATGGTCAGCATTTCAGTTGGTATTTTACTGGCTACTGCCTTGCTGCATTCCTTGCCTGAAGCATTTGAGATGCCTGGGGTGGATGCCCATGTGCTCTTTGGCGTGCTGCTTGCCGGATTACTGGGCTTCTTTTTGCTTGAGAAGGTAGCGTTACTGCGCCATAGCCATCATCACGAAGGCGATGGCCACGATCACCACCATGGGCATGATGCAGAAGAGGCTGGTCAGAGTGGTTGGATGATTTTGATTGGCGATGGCTTGCATAATTTTGTGGATGGTGTGTTAATTGCCGCTGCATTTATGGTTGATTTTGAAGTAGGCATGTTCACCGCAATTGCCATTGTGGCGCATGAGATTCCACAAGAGATTGGTGACTTTATTGTGTTGATTAATGCCGGCTTCTCACGCGCACGCGCACTTCTCTACAACCTCATTAGCGGCGCTCTATCGGTTTTGGGTGGTGTGCTTGGCTATTACTTTTTGGAAAAAGCCAATACGGCAATGCCCTATTTGCTGGTGATTGCGTCGAGTGGATTTATTTACATTGCGGTGAGTGATTTAATTCCGCAAATGCACCGCAGATCCCATTGGCAAGAATCTTTACGGCAAATCACGCTGATTGGCTGTGGGGTTGGCTTGGTGGTGTTGCTCTCGCGCGGACACTAGCCGCCCACAGTGGTTTGATTTAGGTCGCGAGGTCGCTATGTCGCAATCGGCCGTTTTGGATCGGTACACCACTCGCTCCAGCTGCCAACGTACAAATGGGACCCAGATAAGCCTGCTACTTCCATTGCCAATACATTATGGCAAGCACTCACACCAGAGCCGCACTGGTGAATCACACTACTCGCCGATGCATTGCCCAGAAGTGCTTTAAATTCGGTGCGCAAGGCATCGGGTGATTTAAATTGCCCGGCACTCAGATTGTGTTTGAAGAATCGATTCAGTGCCCCTGGAATGTGGCCACCGACGGCATCTAAAGTTTCGTTTTCCCCACGAAAGCGATCCTCAGAACGGGCATCAAGCACGCATTGCCCTTTTGAATCAGTAAGCCATTGCTCCATTGCATTCACGGTAACGGAGCCGATCCATTCCTGCGCTTGAATAGCCGTCTTTAATGGAGTTACAACTGGCGGAATTGTGCCGATCGAGCCATTCCATGCGGAGAGACCACCATCCAATACCTGAACGTTCGCATGTCCGCTGGCTTTAAGCATCCACCACAAGCGGCTTGCATAGACCGAGCCATGATTATCGTAGGCAATCACGGTTGTCTTTGGATCCATTCCAAGGCGCTGCTTTGTATCCGCCCATGCCTTTGGAGTGGGAAGGGGGTGGCGACCGTTGTTGCCGGTTTTTGCAGCCGAGAGATCGCGATCCAGATCGACGTAAATGGCGCCTAGAATATGCCCTGCGTTATAGGCTTCACGACCCGCCTGCGGATTCGTTAAATCAAAGCGGCAGTCGCAGATGAGAATATTGGCGCCGGTATTAACCAGTTCTTCCAAT
>JBIILR010000107.1:0-5315 GCA_044338365.1 Polynucleobacter sp.
TGGTGCGCAATGGCATTGTCTACACGCCGGATTTAGCATCCTGCCTTGATGGCATTACCCGTGACTCGATTATTCAGATTGCCAAGGACTTGGGATTTGAAGTGCGTGAAAAACGCCTAACGCGCGACGAAGTCTATACCGCGGATGAAGCCTTCTTCACCGGCACCGCAGCAGAAGTGACGCCGATTCGCGAACTCGATGACCGCATGATTGGCGATGGCGCCAAAGGTCCAATTACCAAGCAAATTCAAGATGTATTTTTTGATACGGTGTATGGCAAGAATGACCGTTACAGTGATTGGCTCACCCCAGTCAAGTAAGACAGCGCATAAAAGGATCCGTCATGAGTCAAGCACCCACTGCAATGCCAAGCCCCGTGATGGTCAATGGCGCTGATTTGCCCTTGCATTGCCCAACGAGCGATACGCCGAGCTGGAATTTACACCCCCGTGTTTTTTTGGACATCACCCACACCGGCCAAGCAAAGTGTCCTTATTGCGGCACTGAGTATCACTTGATTCCCGGCACGGAACCCCACGGCCATTAATCACCCCATCCCCGCATCCATCAACCGAGACGGGGGCTTGCAAATGCATCGCATTCTTGTCATTGCCCCGAACTGGATTGGCGATGCCGTGATGTCACAGCCCCTGCTGGCAGCCATCAAGGCCTCCTATCCCAATGCAGCAATCGATGTTTTAGCCACGTCTTGGGTGGCACCGGTATACCGGGCCTGCAGCGAAGTCGCTGAATTAATTGAGGCTGACCTTCGGCATGGGCAATTGCAGTGGGATCTGCGGCGCGCACTCGCTGCTCAAATTAAACAGCGCGGCTACGCTAGCTGCTATGTTCTACCGAATAGCTTGAAGTCAGCCCTCATTCCCTGGCTCGCTAACATTCCTGCACGTATTGGGTATCAAGGTGAGCTCCGCCGCTTCTTACTCACTGAGACCAAAGCCAATTCACCCAAAACGCTGCGCATCCCCATGGTGGAGCACTATGCCAATTTGTGCGCGCCATCCAACAATTCAGATACGGCAATACGCCTACCGAAATTAAGCCCAACAGCATCCGCACAGGAGGCAGCGCGCAGTCGATTACAGGCGGCCGGCATTCAAACGGATGCACTCGTTGTACTTTGCACCGGCGCAGAATACGGCCCCAGTAAACGCTGGCCTGCTGCGCACTTTGCAGCACTGACCCAATCGATCTTAAAAGCAAAGCCTACTGCTTCGGTGGTTTTGTTAGGCAGCCCATCGGACCGCGCCATTGGCGATGCCATTGTTTCTGGGGCAGCTACTCCGGGCCGCATGTTCAACTGGTGCGGCGCCACATCGCTGGATGAGGCCATCGCCATCATTGGTATGTGCAGTAATGTGGTGAGTAATGATTCGGGCCTCATGCACATCGGCGCCGCACTGCAGGTTCCGCAGGTGGCGATCTTTGGCTCCAGCGATCCAAGCCATACACCGCCCAATTCTGCAAAAGCAACCATCATCTCCTTGCATTTACCATGCAGCCCTTGCCATCAACGCGATTGCCCACTCGGCCATTTAAACTGCTTAAATCAAATTAGTCCCGAACGCGTATTTGCTGCACTTCAGTAATCCCTATCGCACTGCTTTACTTCTTAATCGCAAAGGAATTCAGTCATGCCCAACCTTGCCAGACTCTTTCACAATGCCGATGAAGTGGTAGATGCATGGCGAGAGGCGCTCAAGCGACGTGACGTCACCACTGCCCTGGCACTGTGGCTAGACGATGATTCCATTACCTGCGTACTGCCCGAAGGCCAGCGCCTCAGTGGTCATGCCGAAATTCGTGGTGGGCTCGAGCGCTTGCTCGCCAACCAAGCTTTATTTCTAGAGCCGATTGCATGCATCTCACATTCGACCTTAGGCACGGCAATCTACGACACTACTGAAGCAGTACATTTACGCGCCGATCAAGTTGAGTCGGCTTTCTTTCTTAACATCACCTTGGTTGTGTTGCAAGACAGTCAAGGTTGGCGCATTGCCCACCTGCACGCAAGCCATTCCACTGACGTCAGTTCAAGCGCACCCATCACGCAGCACGGCTTGCATTAAACCGAATGGATCAAGGCATTGCCCAGTCTTTAGTCAAGTGGCCAAACGTACCGCACTGCTTTGGCTGGCTAGCTCTTGATCGGCGCGGCGCTTGGCGCATGCGCGACGACTACGCCCAAGCCAATGGATTACCTGGGGATGTGATTAAGCATGTAGCACTCAATGCATTCATTGCCCGCAATTACGCCAGTGATGCCGATGGGCGGTATTTTTTTCAGAATGGGCCGCAGCGCGTCTACGTTAATTTAGCTGCAACGCCCTGGGTAGTACGCATGATGCCCACCGGCAATGCAGACCATCCTTGGCAATTTCAGACGCAATGCGACAGTTTACTTACGCCTACTGCTACCTTCCTCGATGAAGCCGGGCATATTTTGATTGAGGGAATGCTCACGCAAACCATTTGGTCCACTGCAAATCAGTTTAGTGAAATAGAGCGCCGCAGCGTTGCTTTGCTGCATGACCATGACATTGAAATTTTTGCAGGATTTGCTTCGCTCGGTAATACGGCATGCGCACTGGAAGGAAGCTGGCGGTGGCATGGTCATGATTTAAATCTGGAACCCATTACCACCGCTGAATTGGAAAGTCGATTTCAGTTTCAAACTCACCCACACCCCTGAGTACGCAATGCAGGGTTAGCCGCCCCTACTTTTGGCGTCCTCGCGCTGCTCTTCTTGGTACATTTTCTGAAACTCCCGTAGGCGCGCATCAATCGTTGAGCCTTGGTAATAATTGTTGCCGCCTGCTGCCCGCGCAATTCGCATCTGCTCAATTGCAGAAGGCCAAGCACCGGTCAGGGCAAACTTTTCACCCATGGCGTAATGCCGTAAGGCGATGTTATTGCTTTGGTTATAGGCATCTGCTAATAATGTCCACCAAATGGTTTCACCCGGCTGTTGCTTGGTGCGGTTTCGAAGCCAGCCAATGGCTTCGTCGGTTTTACCCAGCTTGAGCTCCGCCTGAATCATGGCGACTGCTGCGGCAAATGATTCTGGGTAAGCACGCAATGTCGCGTGTGCAATCTGCAATGCCTCTTGGGGCTTACCTTTGGCCAAAGCCAATTCCGATGCCGTGGTATCCAGCGATACACTCTGGCGCGTTAATGGTGAGCCCGGGGCTGCTGCGGCCTGCATAATCTGCCGGGTTTTTTGCAAATAGCCTTCAGCGACATCCACTTTGCCTTGGCGCTGCGCAACTAAAGCTAGCCCATAAAATCCCTCCATCTGTTTTATGGGTGCGGCTTGTTTACTAAAACTTTCAAAAATATTACGGGCATCAAACAAGCCACTAGAGCCCTTTTGTTGATCGAGGCGAGCGCGCGCTTTGATTAAATAAAACTCCAATGAACTCGGTACGGTCTTGGCATTCACCATGCGTACCCGGTCTTGCATATCGGCGATACGGTCAATTGTTAATGGATGCGTTCGAACATAAGCCGGCACGCCACTGTCCATAATGCTGGTGGCTTTTTGTAAGCGCTGAAAAAAGGCAGGCATGCCGTTGACGTCGTAACCGCTGCCCTCCAAAATCAAAAAGCCAATGCGATCGGCTTCACGCTCAGCGTCCCGTGAGTAGGCCAATTGATTCTGAACCGATAGGGCCTGTCCACCGCGCATTAAACCCATCGCCGCGGATGGGTTACTAGAAGCGGCTAAAGCACCGAGCACCATGCCGGCGATGGCAATCATGGTATTCATGGCCTGCTTGTCCATCGAGCGCGCAATGTGCCGCTGTAGCACGTGGCCGATCTCATGGCCCATGACGGAGGCAACTTCGGACTCCGTTTCAGCCGCAACCAAAAGCCCCGTATGAAAGCCAATAAAGCCACCGGGCAATGCAAACGCATTGATGCTCGACTCTTTGACTGCAAATACCTCAAAGTTGTATTGGGCACTACCCAAGGTATTGGCTCCGCCCAACTGCAGGCGTTTTGCTGCCTGCAGTAAACGACGATCCATTTGATTCAGAAAGTCATAGATTGGCAAATCATTCGAATAGTCGGGATCAGCGCGGATTTCTCGCATGATGCGCTCACCGATGCGTCGCTCATCCACTGGACTTAAGGCATCGCCTCCAGGATCGCCCATGTCTGGCAGGACTAAATTCGGCTGTATGCGCGGTGTATTTTTATTGGGCAGAAAAGGGGATTGGGCCTCTTGCGACTGAACTGCACGCCCCAAGTTCTGAAGGGCCGCCGAATTACCCTCTACAACTACTTCCGAGGCTGGCGGCTTGGTCAAGGGTGTTTGGGCTCCCGCAAGGCCCATTGCAAAAATCAACTGCAGGGCCACGCATTTCCGCCCCATGCCCAATAGCACCGGTTTTTGCATCCACTTAAAATAGGCTGGTTTTACGATCCCCATCCCTCTATGGTAAAACCTATTTCATGAACCCACTGACTCATTTTGATTCTTCAGGCCAGGCCCACATGGTCAATGTTGGCGATAAGCCCAATACCCACCGCATAGCCATCGCTACCGGCAGTATTTCGATGTTGCCAGCCACCTTTGACTTGGTGGAGGCCGGTAACCACAAAAAAGGGGATGTTTTAGGCATCGCCCGCATTGCCGGCATTCAGGCATCCAAGAAAACCTCGGATCTCATTCCCTTGTGCCATCCGTTGGCTCTTAGCCACGTCAGCTTGCAATTTGAGCTAGACCGGGCCAACAACAGCATTTGCTGCCAAGTGCGGGCAGAAACTACTGGGCCTACCGGCGTCGAAATGGAAGCCCTTACCGCTGTCCAAGTTGCTCTCCTCACAATTTATGACATGTGCAAGGCGGTTGATAGGGGTATGGTGATGGGTGATATCCGCCTCCTAGAGAAGAGTGGCGGTAAATCTGGAGAGTGGAAGGCGACTGAGTAGTCGCTCATTAAGAAACAATAAAGAGAGACTAAAAATACTCTTGGCCTAATCCTGTCCTATCAAGGAAAGGTATGTGGCAACATAACGCAACCAAAATAGCAAGCACGATTTCAAACAAAAGCCATGCTGCATTAAGTAAAACTTTCATCAATAAAGCAGATGCAGAGCGCTGGTCGAAGTAAACCGAAGTTGAGCTAGAACTAGGTAACGCCTCCAAATATTAATTATTTCAAAAAGTACGAGATTTTAAGTAGAACCCGTCACCCCAGCCATGAGTTGCCCACCATTTAGTTAGGACCCTGAAAAAACCATGTGCGCTTAAAAAATCATCAATTTCATCTACAAGTGGAATGTTCTTA
>JBIILR010000108.1:0-5280 GCA_044338365.1 Polynucleobacter sp.
AAATCGACTCTCCGCTTGGAAAATATTTTGAGGGTGCTACAAGCTTTGGGCGGTGTATTGTGTTTGGAGGGGATGGATTCCTTTATAAATGCCCCCAATTAGGATGACCCCCAAAACTCCGGTTCGCACAAACACCAACACACCTTAATCTTGAAACACCGAATGCCCTTATGAATATCTCCATTGACGCCCTAACCAGCAATATCCAATTGGCTTTGGCACCAGTGTTCTTGCTCACTGCGGTAGCCACCTTGGTGGGTGCGATTTCGACTCGGTTAGCCAGAACAGTGGACCGGATGCGCTTTGTGCAGGACGCCTTATATGGCAGCCAAGTCCTTTCTGAACAGTTGCGCATGCATTATGAGATTGAGTTGCGGGAATTCAAGATGCGGGGCCGCCTATGCACCGTCGCCATCTTCTTTAATGTGCTCAGCGGGGTGTTGATTTCCTTAACGGTACTCGAGTTATTTTTCTTTCAGACTGGCTCGGTAGCACTCCTGCAGACCGGGTATGTTGTTGCGACTTTTGTATTGGGTTTAATTTCTTTTATGACTTCCCTGCTGATTGTGTTGGCAGAGGTAGTGCATGCCTATCGCTCCGCGAGTTGGGATATGCCACCATCATGAACACGGCAGTTTTTTCATTACCTTATTAAGTAAGATCATCCTATTATTTTTCTGGAATACCCCATGATTAAGAACCCTGCCTCAATCAATACCATTAGTGCCAAGAAAATCCTCATCACCGGCGGTGCTGGCTTTTTAGGTTCTCACCTGACCGAGAAACTCCTATCGACAGGCAATGAAGTGTTGGTGGTGGATAACTTCTTCACGGGCAGCAAACAAAATATTGCGCACTTATTGGGTAACCCCCGTCTCGAGGTGATGCGCCACGATGTCACCTTTCCGCTATATGTGGAAGTAAATCAAATTTATAACTTAGCCTGCCCCGCATCGCCCGTGCATTACCAGTACGATCCAGTGCAAACCACCAAGACCAGTGTGCATGGCGCAATCAACATGCTGGGTCTGGCTAAGCGAACCCGTGCGCGTATCCTGCAAGCCTCTACCAGTGAGGTCTATGGCGATCCCGAAGTGCACCCCCAGCCCGAGTCCTACTGGGGCAAGGTCAACCCAATTGGTATTCGCTCATGCTACGACGAAGGTAAGCGCTGCGCCGAAACCCTCTTTTTTGATTACCACCGCCAGCACCAGATCGACATCAAAGTAGTACGCATCTTTAATACCTATGGTCCGCGTATGCATCCCAATGATGGCAGGGTGGTGAGTAACTTCATTGTGCAAGCCTTGCAGGGCAAAGACATCACCATTTATGGCGATGGTCAGCAAACCCGCAGCTTTTGTTATGTCGATGACTTAATAGATGCCATGGTGAAAATGATGAACTCGGAAGCTGGCTTTACTGGCCCGGTAAATACGGGTAACCCAGGCGAGTTCACCATGTTGCAGCTGGCTGAAACCATTCTGCGCTTATCCAATAGCAAATCCAAATTAGTTTTTGCGCCGCTGCCATCAGATGACCCTAAGCAGCGCCAACCCGATATCGCCTTAGCCAAAGCCAAGCTCGGCTGGGAACCCAAAGTGAACCTGGAGGATGGTCTGAAGGAGACGATTGCGTACTTTAAAGCCCTCTTGGCCAATACATAAGTCATCGCACTAATCTTGCCAGTGCAATCTGTGGAAGCTAAATCCAGCCACGCGAGCTCAGTCGGCCAAGCCGATCGCACCGATCGCATTCGGTCTTTTGTGCTGCGCGCAGGGCGCTTAACCGCTGGCCAGCAGCGCGCACTCGATGACTTAGGCCCCCAGTTTTTACTGCCTTTTCAGCATCAGCCATTCAATTGGACGAGCGCATTTGCACATTCCAGTACGGCCAGTTCAGGCGAGGCCCGCCCCCGCATTTTGGAGATTGGTTTTGGTATGGGTGAGACCACCGCTGCCATTGCGCAGCTCCGCCCGGAGGATGATTTTTTGGCGATTGAAGTGCATTTACCTGGAGTGGGAGCATTACTTAAGCGCATTGGAGAATTAGGCCTCATCAATTTGCGTTTAATTCGGCACGATGCGGTCGAAGTGCTCGAGCACATGATTGGGAAAGATTCTGTAGATGGTATTCACATTTACTTTGCAGACCCATGGCATAAAAAACGCCACCATAAGCGCCGCTTGATACAAGAGCAGTTCGTGGAATTGTTGGCATCCCGCATTAAGCCTGGCGGCTATTTGCACTTAGCAACCGATTGGCATAATTACGCTGAGCAAATGCTGCTAGTTCTCAATCGCCAAGCGAGTTTGCAAAATACCTCTACTGAACGCGCGCGCATTGAAACCTTTACGCGAGCTGACGTTGTTTGTGATTCCGCCATTGATGGTCAGAGTCAGGCTAAAAATGAATTTATGCCCACTTTAGAAGATCTTACGGGTGACCATCCCGGTTATGCCAAACGACCTTCCTACAGACCCATTACCAAGTTTGAGAAACGCGGCATTCGCTTGGGGCACGGTGTTTGGGATTTGGTTTACCGCAAACGCTGAAATCAATTTAGACTCTTGTTTCTGTAGCAATTTGTAGCTACAATGGCGGCATATCTATTGGAGAATTCTATGCTCACTACTGATGTGCGTTGCCGCATCGATGCCAAAACCAAAGCAGAAGCTGCCGAAGTAATTGAAGCAATGGGATTGAACATTTCAGATGCAATCCGCATGTTTCTCAAGCGGGTTGCGACGGATGGGGCGATTCCCTTTGACTTGCGCATGCCAAATAAGAAAACCATGATGGCGATTAAGGAGCTAGAGTCACCTAAATCAAAGACCAAATTAAAGAAGTACAAAACTGCAAAAGCATTGCATGAGGATCTATTGCGTTGAATTTGTTGCAGTCAGAAAGTACTCAGAGGTTTTTAATATATAAAAGCTGATAGCAAATCCCACTTAAACCATTGCGACGAATCACTGCTGTGTGTCATCCAATAGGTCAAGCCATTTTTTACTCTTAGAGCGCCGCGATCTTATTTGCCGTGGATTGATTGAAATGCTGCTGCAGCAACCTTGACCATACTGGGATGCAGAATACCGAGCTTTGGATTCTGACCAAAAGGAGCAGTCGGAGGTATGGAAAAATAAGCATCATTGTATGGCAACTCAATATGGTTATTCAGGTCAAATTTCGTGTCATAACTTAGTCCAGCACTTCGGTATGAAATGGGATTTTGGCTATTCGCAATTAGAAACTCACCTCGATATAGTCGATTCGTTTTTTGGCTAGTACCGTATGCAACGCAGACGAAAAGTTGACCGTCTTCATTCTCTATGGTTGAGAGAACGAGTGCAGGCCGTGGTTTTGGTTTGGGTTGGGTTGAGCTGGGGAAGCTGCACCAAACAATATCGCCTGCCAATGGCTCTGGCCAAGCGCGGATCAAGCCATCTCTGTATTAAAGAGGCTGCTACGAATCACACCATTTTTGACTTTTGGGGCAGACTTTTTTATTTGCTTTAATTGCGATTTGCTTAGCGCCCCATCATCCGCCTCATATTGGGGCAGTAACTTGCTAGCCATTTCATGAAGCGCAAGGTGAATGACTTGAGTCTCATCCACCCCCAGCGCATCAGCTAGACGTTTTGCTGTTGAGCGGGTGACTCCCGTTGCACTGTCTTTCATGCGATAGCGAAATGCAATTTGTGGAATGGCAGCAGTCATCATGTTGTCCTAAAAATGTATATCTTTAAGATATCAATATAAGCTGATTATGTCAAGCATTTTTAGTCAGGTTTAATGGGCAGATCCGAAGCAAGCATGCTCAAAGTGGCTGCTATAAGCCCACACAGACGTATTTCATCTCGAGGTACTCGTCCATTCCCCAGATGCTGCCTTCGCGTCCAAGCCCGGATTGCTTGACGCCGCCAAAGGGACCCACTTCATTGGAAACCACGCCACTGTTCACGCCCACAATTCCGTACTCTAGCGCTTCGGCTACGCGCCAGATTCGGCCAATGTCCCGACTATAAAAGTAGGAGGCCAGACCAAAGGGCGATTGGTTGGCTAGGCGCACAACCTCTGCATCGTCATCAAAGGCCATGATCGGCGCGACCGGCCCAAAGGTTTCTTCGCTATTGATGCGCATCGCTGTGGTGACGTGCGACAAAATGGTGGGTTCGTAAAAGTGCCCTCCGATGGACGCTAGCTTGCCGCCGGTCACCAGCTTGGCGCCCTTGGCAAGCGCATCGGCCACGTGATCTTCCACCTTCGCAAGCGCTGCGGCATCGATCAGGGGGCCTTGCATCACGCCGGCATCCAAACCATTACCGATGGTTAAGGTTTGTACTGCTTTAGCAAAGCGCTCGGTAAAGGCATCGATGACCTTGCTGTGAACATAAAAGCGGTTGGCGCAGACGCAGGTTTGGCCGGCATTACGGTATTTAGAGGCCATTGCTCCGGCAACGGCAGCATCAATGTCGGCATCTTCAAACACAATGAAGGGGGCGTGGCCACCCAGCTCGAGGCCGAGCTTTTTAATCGTTGGGGCGCACTGCGCCATCAAAATACGACCGACTTCGGTCGAGCCGGTAAAAGAGAGGTGGCGTACGACAGGCGAAGCGCAAAGCACTTTGCCAATTGCGACCGATTGTGCCGCATCCCCCGTCACCACATTAACTACCCCATCTGGAATGCCGGCTTGGCGACTCAGTTCGGCTAAGGCCAGGGCCGACAAGGGCGTTTGTTCGGCTGGCTTAATCACAATGGTGCAGCCAACTGCTAAGGCGGGAGCAATCTTGCGCGTAATCATGGCAATCGGAAAGTTCCATGGGGCAATGGCGGCGCATACGCCAATTGGCTGCTTGAGCACCAGCATGCGTTTATCGCTCCACGTAGTGGCCGGAATGCTACCCGTCACCCGCTTGGCTTCTTCGGCAAACCACTCTAAAAAGCTAGCGCCGTAAGCCACTTCGCCTTTGGCTTCAGCCAGGGGCTTACCTTGTTCTAAGGTCAAGATCCGGGCTAAATCATCGCTATTAGCGACAATCAAATCAAACCAGCGGCGCAAGATGGCAGAGCGCTCTTTGGCGGTTTTATCCCGCCATCCTGGCAAGGCCGCTTCGGCCGCCGCTATCGCTAATTCAGCCTCAGCAGTACCTAAATTACTGACCTGCGCAATCACCTCACCACTGGCTGGGTTGTCTACCGCAAAGCGCGAGCTCCCTGCAACCCAATGGCCGTTGATCCAGGCATCTGTTTGAAGTAAGGCCGGGTTTTGCAAAG
>JBIILR010000012.1:0-17599 GCA_044338365.1 Polynucleobacter sp.
TCGTCGGTAAAGCGATAGGGCAGCCCTATCCAAATAAACCCATCAAGGCAATTGTTCCATTCGCCGCTGGTAGTGCTACGGACCAAATTGGCCGGGCCTTTACTCAGAAAATGGCTGACATTTTGGGCCAAACCATCATTGTGGAAAATAAAGCCGGGGTCAATGGTATGTTGGGCGCCGATCTAGTAGCAAAGTCAGCGCCCGATGGTTACACGATTCTTATCGGCACCAATAGTACTAATGCAGCGCTCAAAAGCTTAATGAAAACATTGCCTTATGATCAAGATACTGCATTTGCACCCATCGGATTTATGGGCTCAATTCCGCTGATTGTGGCAGTAAACAATAAAGTACCTGTCAGCAACTTAAAGGAATTGGTGAATAGTGCAAAAGCAAACCCGATGCAAATTACCTTTGCCAGTGCAAGCACTTCCCAGTTGGTCTCTACTGAAATGCTCGCCAATATGGCCGGAATACAAATACTGCATATTCCATATAAAAGCGGCCCTGCAGCAATGACGGACTTGATCGGTGGCCAGGTTGATTTATTCACCGCTGATTTTGCTGTCATGCTTCCTCAAGTGAGGGCTGGAAAAATTCGTGGCTTAGCAGTGACATCGGCACAGCGCTCAAAAGCGATTCCTGAATTACCGACGGTCGATGAGGCGCTCGGCATCAAGGGCTATGAATTAATTGCTTACTTTGCGCTGTTTGCACCTGCAGGAACCCCTACCGATATCATTCAAAAATTAAACAATGCTCTAAATATAGCCGCTGTTGATAAAGCCATATTAGAGCGATTCTCCGCCTTGGGTTTTGAAACTGCGCCCGCTTCACCAGAAGCCTTGGCCCAGCGAACGAAAGCGGAAACAGCCAAATGGGCTAGGGCTATTCGTGAAGCCAAAATTGAGCCTCAATAAACTAAAGTGCCCATAGTCAGATAGTGTGGGCTTGTGTCAGTGCTGCCTCTATAAAATAGATCGAGTAGGGTAGTTTTCTTAAATATTTTTTAATGGGTCAGAGGGATACTATGCAATCGATCGAAATTGAAGCAGAGAATCTAGAGCGTCGTTCCATTCAATTGCTTCAGGATAAAAACTGGGAGGAGCTCGAGGCTATGCTTGATCCGGCCTGTCAGTTTGTCAATCATCAGGGTGCCTGTGATCGCGCCAGTGCGATGGCATTAATGAAACAAATGCATCTTGGCCCAGTGGAATGCAAGGACTTTAAAGTAACGCAGGCAGGGGACAATCTCATCATTAGTTTTTGGCTCGCTGCCACTGAATTTTCTGATGGTAAGCAGCTATCCCCCAATTATTCCCCGCGTTTAAGCATTTGGAGAAAGAATAATCAGCAATGGAGATGCATTGCGTATGCCGATTTAATAGGGCTTACAGAATAGTTTTTTTGGGCATTTGAGAAAAGTTCCCGCTAAAAAGTCCAGGCAAAGTCAAGCAACCTTTGGAAAGGTTCTGGCCCGATTGCCATTGGGCCTAAAAACGGGTGAATGTAGAGAACTAAAAAATAAACAACACCGACGACAGTAAATACTAAAAATACAATCAAGATAACGTGGGTTTGCACCGATTGCATTCTAAATAAACATGCAAAGAATAAAAATACAAAGGAACTACCAATAAGGCCCAGCCACGCTGGATGGGCTAGTGCAAATTGCGCGCTGTAGATTCTGCTGCGCCGCAGATCAGCATACTCTGTGATGAGCGTGAGCATTTGCTGGTGGGCATTCGATTCACCAGTATTTTGTGGTTTGTACTTAATTAGGCTTTCCTCGATTACTAGTAATTTTTTAAAAGCATCGGGACTAAATGTATCTTGCTTTAGAAGTGGCCACTCTTCTTCAATGACCGTTTTGGTATAACTTCGAAGCGACTCTTTGCCCGATTTTTCGATTTCAGCTGGAAATGCAGCATATAAACGATAAATATTGTTGAGGTGTCCCGCTTCTTTGTTAACCGAATCACTCACAGTGTTATAGCTTTGCCAAACTAGGACCGTGATAAAGGCAAATATGATGCTATACACCACGCCCATGGCATTGTATATAAACCCCGCATACATACTATCGTCACTAAATAGAAATTGCGGCGCCTTTTTTTGAAAAAAATAAAATGCAAGGAGGCATACAGATAGTACTATCCCGGCTAACTGAAGACGGAGCATTATCTCGGATGATTCCAGCAATAGGCGCAAAACAGGGAAATTCGAATTCATAGGAAGAAAACACTTTTATTGGTTGAGCGCAAATGCCATGGGCATTTAATAAGTTAGTCTAGCTGGTGGCAAGCGTATATTCAAGTCCATTTCCCCATCATGGCCTGCCCCAAATTAAAAATACGTCAAAATAGGGCTACTTTCGCTGCTTCTACCTTGTTTATATCGCCACGCATGGAAAACGGTGCATGAGCCCAATGCCTAGGGGAATTAAAGCCATTCTTACTATTGAGGGCGGTAGCCAATTCAGTCTCAGAAAGGGCTTCACAGTAAACTATTCCAATTGATTGAACAGAGGAAATCAAAATGAAATTATTACCCTTATTTGTCGCATTTCTAATGGGTAGCGGTCTTGTGCACGCACAAGAGTCCTCCATGGATAAAGAAATTGATCAGCGTTTTGCATTGGCCGATACGAATAAGGATGGAAAATTAACCTTGACAGAGGCTAAGGAAGGTATGCCTCGGGTCGCGAGTAACTTTAGCCGAATTGATGTTCAAAAAAAGGGATATGTCACCTTAGCGGAAATTAAGGCCATGGCCAATCGCTAGTCGCTAGTAGCGAGACCTGGGTGGCCTCATCGCAACTCTCAGGCGGAACAAAAGATGCAACTGTAGGTTCTTTTATAGGAAGATCATGGAGCCATTAGCTAATCTTAAAGTGATTGAAATGGGGCAATTAATTGCGGGACCATTTGCAGCCAAGACACTAGCTGACTTTGGTGCGGACGTGATTAAGATTGAGCCCCCTCACGTCGGGGATGCTCTGCGTAAGTGGCGTTTATTGAAAGACGGTACTTCGGTCTGGTGGCAAGTGCAGTCGCGCAATAAGCGTTCACTTTCCTTGGATCTGAAGCAGCCCGAGGCGCAAGCGATTGTGCGAACCTTAATTACCGAAGCGGATATCCTGATTGAGAATTTTCGCCCCGGCACATTAGAAGGGTGGGGCCTGGATCCGGAGCAATTGCTCAAACTGAACCCAAAACTGATTGTTTTACGAATTAGTGGCTACGGCCAAACCGGCCCCTACCGCGATAAGCCAGGATTTGGCCTGGTTGCTGAGGCAATGGGCGGCCTGCGGCACCTCACTGCCGAGCCTGGCAGGGTTCCAGTGCGGGTTGGTGTCAGCATAGGGGATACCTTGGCTTCATTGCACGGTGTGATTGGTGTTTTGTTGGCATTGCAAGAGCGCCAACAAAGCGGGCAGGGCCAGATTATTGATATTGCGCTTTATGAAGCCGTTTTTAATTGCATGGAAAGCTTATTACCGGAGTACAGCGCTTTTGGTGAGGTGAGGCAGGCTGGTGGTAGCGCCTTGCCGGGTATTGCCCCCAGTAATGCCTATCTTTGCGCCGATGGTGGCTATGTATTAATTGCCGGCAATGGCGATAGTATTTTCAAACGCTTGATGGGTCTGATTGGCCGCGCGGATTTAGCGAACGATTTAGCCTTAGCGAATAATGATGGCAGGGTGGCGCGTGTTGCAGAGTTAGACCAAGCCATTGGGATGTGGGCCAAGAGCAAGGCCACCGAAGAAGCGCTGCAGCTCTTAGATTCAGCCGCGGTTCCTGCCGGAAAGATTTATACCGTTGCTGATATTGCAAATGACCCCCACTACAAAGCGCGGGGCAATATTCAAACCATTCAGATGCGCGATGGCAGTACGTTGGATGTACCCGGAGTTATTCCGAATTTATCGCGTACGCCAGGCTCGATTAGAACCGTGGCACCCACCATCGGCGAGAATACCGATGAAATCCTGCGTAGCATTGGCTTAACAGACGCTCAGCTCGCATCATTGAAAGAGCGCGGCATTGCATTTACAAAATAATGTATAAATCCATACACGATTGAATATGATGACTAGACTATTTTTTAATGATGTTGTTGCTCGGGATGGCTTTCAGATTGAGCCAAACTTTATTCCCACGGATGATAAGGTTGCATTGATAGACGCATTAAGTCAATGTGGGTTTGCCAAAATTGAGGTGACTTCCTTCACTTCACCCAAGGCAATACCAATGCTAAGGGACGCAGAAGAGGTAATGAGCCGAATTCAGCGGGTTCAGGGGGTGGAGTACACCGTCTTAGTGCCCAATTTACGGGGTGCTGAGCGCGCATTTGAGTCCCGTGCAGATGAATTCAATTTAGTCATGTCTAGCTCGGAAACCCATAATCGGGCTAATTTACGCATGGACCGAGAAAAAAGCCTTGCTGGTTTAGCTGAGGTTATTCGTTTTGTGGATAACAGGATACCGATCAATGTGTCTTTATCGACCGCCTTTGGTTGCCCCATGGAGGGGGATATACCCCAGACTGTAGTGGAGCATTTTGTACAGCGCTTTGCCGATCTCGGTGTTCGGGGGGTCTCTATCTGCGATACCACTGGCATGGCTCATCCTGCTCAAGTCAGCAAGATGGCGGAGGACTTGCAGCGCAAGTTTGATTCAGTACAGCTGACGTTCCACTTTCATAATACGAGGGGAATGGGGCTTGCAAATGTCCTTGCAGCAGCCCAATCCGGAATTACTCGATTTGATGGATCTCTTGGCGGCCTAGGGGGATGTCCATACGCACCCGGGGCAAGCGGTAACATTTGCAGTGAGGATGCTATCCATATGCTCGATGCCATGGGTTATGAGACAGGGATTAATCTCGATGCCTTATTGGCGATTGCGAAGCAACTTCCCCAGATTGTCGGGCATAGTGTGCCGGGGCAAGTGGTGAAGGCAGGCCGCATTCATGACCTTCACCCCATTCCCCCTGGCTAATACAGATAAGAGCTTTAATACGCCTTATTTCAGATTTAAGACGTGCTGCCAGCTGCCATTGGATAAATGCTTGGTTTCCATCCAGCCCTGTGCATTGGCATACTTTCCTGTGCCGCCAATAATTGCTCTGCGTGTCGTAACAGATTCATCTAAAGCCGCTTTGGTAATTTTGTATTCAGCAACGCCTTGAATCAAGATTTGATTGTCTGTATTGCCATTAAAATATAAGGCTGCACTAACAATGCGTTGCTCAATTCCTTTCGATTGATTGATGCCTGTCGTAGTCATTATCCAATTGGTATTTACAGAGTCGCCGTTACTGGCTTTGGCATCAAAATTCCAGATGCGAATATCTCCAACTGATCGGCCAGGCTCTCCGTGGTCTAGCACAGTAGGTTTTGGAATCTCACCATGCGTAATGGTGAGGGTACTTTGAGCCATTGCATTCAGTGAAAGAAAAGCAAGAATAGAAATTAAGATATTTTTGTACATGTAAATTAGTCCTGTGGTGAAGTTAAGTAACGATGATTAAGCCTAAGTATTCCGTTTATCACATGCTTAATCGTGAGAGGGGGGGTGCGATATTTTCTCGGAGATGGCGTATAAAATTCCGGTAAACAAAAATACAACATGCAAACCAATTTGCCATGCAAGATCAGTTTTATCTGCCTCGTCAATTTGCAGAAATGTAGCAAGCAGCTGTACGCCTGAAATTGCAATAATGGAGCCAATGAGTTTAATTTTTAGGCCAGCAAAATCAACCCCACCCATCCATTTTGGCCGATCTACACTGCGCTGAGCAATGCCAATAATCGAGACAAAATTTTCGTATCCGGAAAAGATAATTAAGATTAATAAGTTTGCTATTAAAGTCATGTCGATCATTTCGAGGACTCCGCTAACAAAGTGGGCGTCTGATCCACTCCAAAACGTAGCAAGGAAATGAACAAAACCTTGCATAAACCGAATCGCGAGAATTAATAAGGTGAGTACAAGGATGAGATAAAAGATGGCTAATATCCATCGACTTCTAAATATTATTTTCTCGATTAGATTTTCAATGTAATTCTCTTTTTCAGGCTTATCAGGAGTATTCATTTTTTCACTTTGGTGGGGTTAAGAGGTAATGCCTTGATTATATTGTTTAATGCTCAGCTTGATTTAATGCTTCTTTTACATCTTGACTCAAGTCGGCCGTGAGGTATTCATAACTGTGCGGTAAATCGAGACTCAGTTGGTCGATTGCTTGAATTTCAATGGTGATGTCGCTTGCTTCGCAGTGCAATAAATGACCACCATGTTGATGGTCCTGCGTTAAAAAGTGCAGGTGATACCCGGGTACAGAAACCGAATGCAAAAAGTCTGGCGTCCAAAAACCAACCATGACACCCGATACATCGGTAAATGTAAATTCAGTTTGCTCATGCGCTATATCAACGAGGGGCCTGTAGGAATCTTGTTTCGGTACAGACCGCGTTTGAACAGAATTAAACTGACCTGAAATCCGAATGGCAAAAATTAGATTCTTTGATACAACCAATTGATCAATGGCATCTTGAATGGCGCTATAGGAGGCTGGCTTAGAAAGGGTGAACGACTGCGTTGGTTTGAAAAAGGTGGCGCAAACATAGGGTGACTGCATCTCAAGCGATGCTATGGATGCGCTTCCGTCGCTGCGGAGTTGATAAAAAACGCCATCGAGCAGCACCATTTCACCATCTAAATCATTAAAAGTACCTAATCCAAAATTACCATGGCTTAAGATGCTATTGAGTGATTTATCCTCACGCAAAATCCCTTGCACTAATGCATTAACGGGCGATGACACGTAAAGGTGCGTTACTTTTTTCACGTATTTTTTCCATTTAAAAAGTAAGTCATGATTAAACCGAGCCCCTTGCATTCCATCAATTCACGCTCTTCTATGATGAAAGCGGAGGAAAGGCTATCGCGGGTGCTCGTTGAGATCTGAATGCGGCCCGAAATCGAGGTGGACTCCATTCTGCTGGCTGTATTGACGGTGTTCCCCCATAGGTCATAGGAAAATTTGGTAAAGCCAATAACGCCAGCCACAACAGGCCCCGTGTTTAAGCCAATGCGCATGGCTAGATCAGCATCATATTGCTTGTTAAATTCCACTAAATCATCAAACATCCCAAGCGCCATTTCAGCGCATATATCAGCATGATCTGATCTGGGAATCGGCAGCCCGCCTACGGCCATATACGCATCACCAATCGTCTTGATTTTTTCTAAGCCAAGGTTTTCTGCGCGTCGATCAAACCGTGAAAATAGGTCATTTAATAGTTTGACCAGATCACCCGCTGATTTTTGCGATGACATCTTGGTAAAGCCAACCAAATCACTAAACAGTACGGTGACCTCGGGATAATTACCAGCAATATTGCTTTCACCGCGCTTTAGGCGATCGGCAATGGGCTTGGGTAAGATATTCAACATTAGCTTGTCGGACTTCATTTGCTCCAGATTGAGAAGCTCTTTTTCTCTTTGCAGCTCGACTATTCGACCTTGATCTATGTCACGCAAGCGTTTCTT
Organism: Polynucleobacter sp.; assembly: GCA_044338365.1. GTDB lineage: Bacteria > Pseudomonadota > Gammaproteobacteria > Burkholderiales > Burkholderiaceae > Polynucleobacter. The sequence continues at coordinate 7,560 of JBIILR010000012.1, forward strand.
CTCAAGCGATGAAAATACCCTTGCCCTTAATAAGACGGGGTTAAAAGGCTTAGGCAAATAATCTTCTGCACCAACCTGAATGCACTCTACCGTCTTGTCAAATTGATCGGCACCTGAGATAACAATGACTGGAAGGTATCGAAGGAGTGCATCTGCTTTTACTAGCTTTAGCACTTCCAATCCATCTAATTCGGGCATTTCCATATCAATGAGCATTAAGTCAAATTGCTCCGCCTGAATTTTATTCATGGCGTCTTGACCGTTGACCGCCTCTGTAATCTTAACAATGCCAATTGCATTCAGTTCACGTATCAGCAACATACGCAATGTTCTGCTGTCATCGACCACCAACACATTCATTAAGTGAATTGAATCAATTAATTCTGATGGGCTTGTCGTTGATGCTGGATTGTTTTGATGTTGGTCCAATCTAGTTACCCCCGACTATAGTAAGACAGTTTTTCACTAGAGTGCCTCTTCAGTGCAGAATCAAATGGAATAAATTCGGATGTTCCAAGCATGAGATAACCATGGGGATGTAGTTTTTGGTACATGCTATCTAACACCTTCCTTTTATTCTCATTTGAAAAATAAATTAATACATTGCGTATCAATATTAAATCGTAAGAGGGCATTGCGGGCAATGCTTTAATTAGGTTTATTTCAGAAAAATGCACCATGGATCTAATATCACTGCTAATTTGATATTCGCTTGGGGATATTTTCGAAAAATAGGTCTGAATTTGCTTTTCGGTAAGTCCTCTAGAAAGCTCAGACTCGTTGTAGATGCCAATTTTGGCCTTATGGAGGGCAACCGTGCAAATATCCGTCGCAATCAGGTTAATTTTCCATTTTGTTAATTCTGGGAAGTATTCCTTGATTAAGATGGCGATGCTGTAAGGCTCTTGCCCAGTCGAGGCTGCCGCACACCAAATGGTCAGAATTTTGTTTGTTTCTTGGATTTTAATTAGGTTGGGAATGATGTAATTTTTCAAGCCATCAAAGGGATATTGATCTCGAAAAAACATGGTTTCATTCGTTAACAGTGCTTCGAATGATTGCCAGTGCAATGGACTTAGAGGGCTTTGAATCAGTTTCTGTACTAAGGTAATGTAACCAGTAAATTCATATTGCTTTGCAATGGGCATTAAGCGTGAGCGGATTAAATATTCTTTTTCCTTACCAAGGTGCAGTCCAACATTGTCCTCGAGCATGCGCGTAAATGTTTCAAACTCATGATGACTTAATGTGGCCTCTGCATTCATGGTGTGCGTAGCATCAATTCAATTTCGCCAGGAACTAAGTCAAGCGGAATGATTTTTTGCGCTAAATTGGCTTTTACTACAGCGCCTGGCATACCCCAAACCACACTCGAATTCTCATCTTGGGCGATGACATAGCCATGGTGTTTTCTAATCTCGGCAGCGCCCAGCATGCCATCGCTTCCCATACCAGTAAGGACAACCGCCAAGAGGTGATCGCCGTAAACGGTTGCGGCAGAACGGAACAGCACATCCACAGACGGTCTGCAGGAATTCTCAAGGGGTCCGTCATGAACCTCTATAAACACCTGCGCGCCTTTTCGTTTTAATCCCATATGCATTCCTCCTGGGGCAATGTATGCCTTACCGGGTAATGCTTCTTGGCCATCATAGGGCTCATCCACCGGAATGACACCAATTTCACTCAAGCGCTGTGCTAATAGATCAGTAAATTTTGGCGGCATATGCTGCACAATAAATATAGGCACCGAAAAAGGGCGCTGCCATGTCTTAAACAGGGTATTTAGGGCAGCAGGCCCGCCGGTTGATACGCCTATGCAAATAGCATGTATTTTCTTTAGAGGATCACTTTGCTTCTGAAAAATCGGGGCTTGAGGCACTGGTGACTGAGTAAATTGAGGTGATGCGGTCTTATTAACGTCGCGCTGCAACAGTGAGTTGATCTTTGGGATGAGAATTTGATCAATGGACTGCATGGCCATTTCAATATCCGACATATTCGAGGGCTTGGCAACATAATCACTTGCCCCATTCGTTAGTGCATCGATCGTTGTAGCTGCTCCTTTTTGGGTAAGCGAACTAAAAATGATGATGGGAATATGGGGATTAAATTTACGAATCTCTTTGAGAGCGGTTATGCCATCCATGATTGGCATTTCGACGTCCAGTAAAACTAAATCCGGTTTTTTATCCTTTACAAACTCAACTCCCTCTAAGCCATTGACTGTAGTCCCAGCAATGGTGAAATTGGGGTGCTTTAATATAGCCAGGCTCAGTATGCGCCGTACTACCGCCGAGTCATCTACGATGAGAATTGAGGATTTAATCATGTCCATGCTGCTGGTTTGCATCCCAGTCTGCGTTCATTAAAAAACACGTGATTTTGCTTTAACTTTTGCAATTTTAGTCTCAAATATGACGTTGGTATCCAAGATTAACAACAGATCTTTAGGTAATTGAAACGCACCAGTGATGGCTGGAAACTCGGATTGAGAAAAGTTAGCAGGTGGTTTCTGCAAGTCGTCAGCCGATAGAGCAATAATATCCCCTACCGAGTCAACTAAGAGCGCCGCAAGATGGGTCCCTGACTTCAGGATGACGCTGACAGTCTCGATGCCCACATTATCCTGATCAACCTCGAGGTAGTTCCGCACATCAATGGCTGGAACGAGTTGGCCGCGCAGGTTTAAGATGCCGCGAATCATTTTTTCACTTTTAGGAACGATCGTATATTCCAAGTTTCGATTAATTTCCAGCACGCTAGTGGCAATGATTCCAAAATGGTATTGTGAAATGGAAAAGGTTAAGTAATGGGAGTTAAAGCTCATCTTATCCTTCAATATCAATCGTTTTTGGATAAATATCTGAATCTTGCATGTTGTACATTAAAAGAATTTCATCTAAATCCAAGATGTTGATAACGTGATCGTTCCAGATGGCATAGCCTTCAATGCCTTTCTGAGGGGTGGCAGACTCAATTAATTGTTTTGGAACTTGAACAATTTCGACAACATGCTCAACCAAAAGTGAATATAGCCGTTGATTCGAGACGCAGGTTAACGCCGGTACGTGTTTTGATTTGGAAACATAATGTGTATCGGCACCGTTTACAAATTGATTGAGCTGGATAACATAAAAAAGTTCTTTATTTAAATAAATAACTTGTTTATCACCTTGCATTTGAGTCTGATCCATATCCAGCATATCGATATGACGTAATCGGTCCAGCGGTATTGCCATTCGTTCTAAGCCGGCAATCTCAAACACCAAAATGCCCATCATTTCGACTGGTGGAGTCGTATCTAAGGGCTTCTCTTTGTTCAGGGTAGAAAGATCTTGTGCGGTAAAGCCCGAGTTGATGGCAATGTTATCGACATCCAGAATGAGGGAAACACGCCCGTTCCCCATGATGGTTGCGCCTGCAAAATAGGGGATATCGTTCAGTGTTCCGCCTAAGGGCTTCACAACAATGTCTTGAATATTGTCCACACTAGTAACGGCGAGGCCAAAATAAGTAGGACCGGATTGCAAAAGCACGATGTAGATATCATCGTCCGGCGGGCTGCTAGTTGACTGTAGCTCAAGCACTTGGTCAAGATAAATCAGGGGCAAGAGCTTATTTCGTAATTTAAAAACTGGTATTCCATGAAAATTTTGAAACTCATCGGCTTGTGATTTGGGAGAGAGTTTTACTAGTTCAATAATTCGATTTTCTGGAATTGCAAAGACTTGATCGGCGCACGTGATAAAGAGGGCAGGGATAATCGCTAAGGTAAGTGGAATCTTTAATTGAATTTGAGTGCCCATATCGGGCTCACTCGTAATTTCGATCGTTCCACCAATATTGTTGATGTTGGTTTTAACCACATCCATGCCGACGCCACGACCGGATAAGCTGGTTACCGCTTCCTTAGTCGAAAAGCCAGGCTGAAAAATTAAGTCAATCAGTTCACTTTTGGAGAGTTGGGAGGCGACTTCAGGGCTGATTAATTTTCGTTCAATCGCCCGCTTTTTAATGAGCTCCAGATTGATTCCCGCGCCATCATCGCTAACCTCGATGAGAATCATGCCGTTTTGATGCGATGCGTTTAAAACAATTTGACCCGTTTCTGATTTTCCCTTGCGTATTCGAACATCGGGCTCTTCAATGCTGTGATCCACGCTATTGCGGATGATGTGCATTAAGGGGTCGCGTATCCCATCCAGCAAAGAGCGATCGATTTCAGTATCGGCACCATTTTGAATCAGCGTTACTTTTTTATTGGTCTGATTCGCTGCATCGCGAATTAACCTGGGAAATTTGGACCATACATGAGAAATGGATTGCATCCGCATTTTCATCATTCGCTCTTGTAGCTCTAAAGTGAGCAAGTCAATGCTATGTACGGTATTAGTAAATTGAAGATCAGCTGAATTATCAGCAAAGGGCAGTAAGCGATTTCTTGCCAGCACCATTTCACTGGCCAAATTCATTAACTTATCGAGCGTATCTAAATTAATTCGGACAGGCGTATTGTTTTCTTGGGTTTCTTGAATTTCTTGGGCAGGGGGGGTATTGAAATTCTCAGTAACAGATAAATTAATACTGACTTCAGCCTCACTTGCATCAGCTTGAATGATGGCCGCATCGGATATCGGTTGATTTAAATCCGCGACTGAATTCACACTGACATCGTCATTAATGACTTCTTCATTCCCGCGCGACAGATTTCCGATGGAAGAAATTAATAGAGTATCTTCGCCATCCGGCTCGGTTTTGTTTTTTTCAATACCCTCAATGATGATGCGTAAGACATCAATCATTTGTAATAAAACATTACTTTTATTGAGATCTAAACTAAGTTGACCATCCCGGATTTTTCCAAGAAGGGATTCTCCGGCATGGGAAATTTTCTCTAAGCGTTTAAAGGAGAAAAAACCACTGCTTCCTTTTAGGGTGTGGAGGCCTCTAAAAATATTGCCGATCAATTTCTTGTCGGTTGGCGATACTTCCAATAAGACAAAATCAGAATCGAGCTGATCCAGAATTTCCCTCGCTTCTAGGGCAAATTCAGTCAGGATTTCGTCAAAATTTTCCATAAGTTTCTATAGTAATGGACATTTAAGGCGCTGGGGGAATAGAATCTCATATATCAATGCAAAGATAGCGGTAAATAGTAAATCGGTTTATCTTAATTTTAATATTAGAACGTGTTATTTCAACAAGGCAATACGTAAATGCTCAGCTCATTTTTTTATAAATTAGAAAAAAATACCACCATTAGGTCAAAGCTTTTGATGGGCTTCGGGGTTGTCCTTTTTGGCATGCTCATTATCGGTTGCATCTCGATTTATGGCTATCAGTTAATGGGACAAAGTACCAGCTATCTGTATAACAAAAGCATAAGCGGTGTAAGTGAAGCGAAGGGATTGCAAACAGAAATTATTAATTTGGAGAATGAGCTAACCAATTTAATGCTGGCGTCGACCATTTCAGATAAAAAACTATCTGAACAAATAAAGGCAGATTCCTCAACTAAGATCGCAGCCTCAATTGAAAAAATAAAAGCAAGCATCGACACCACCAGTACCGATATTGACCGCGAAGAGGTGAGGGCAACCTTCTTTGAATTGGTTGCAGTCTATAACAATTATTTATTGTCAGTAGAGCAGGTATTAATTCTAGAAAAGTCTTCCCCAGAATCTGCTGCAAAGATGTATTTTGGAAAAGAATTTCAAAGCCTAACACCTAAAATATTTGAGCTTGTTACAGAGTATGTTCGATTGGAATTAGAAACAGCAAAAATTAATTACGAAAATTCGTATAAAGTAAAAGAGACGGTTACGTACGTCACGATTGCTGCCATTGTTATCTGCGTTATTCTCAGTTTTTATATTGCCTTATACGTTAGAAAATCGATCACTGCGCCATTAAATAACACCAAAAAATACATTAATGATCTTGCTGAATCGCGCCTGAATGGAAACATTGACGGCATCGATTATGTGGGTGTTACAGGTCAAATCGCATCCTCTGTTTTGGTTTTGCAGCAGAATCTACGTCATGCCATAAAAGAAATTTCAGATAACTCCATGGTCATTAGTAGTTCCTCCGAAGAGCTAGCTGCAGTCAGTGCTCAGCTCAATTCCTATGCGGAAGAATCGTCCTCCCAGGCCCATGCGGTTGCAAATACCTCCGCATCAGTCAGTCAAAGCACGCAAGTGGTGGCTTCGTCTGCTGAAGAATTTAGTGCCAGCATTCGCGAAATTTCAATTAATGCCATGGAAGCATCCAATGTGGCCAATAAAGCAGTTCAGATTGCGAGCAATACGAATAGCCAAATGGCTAAATTACGCAATAGCAGCGTAGAGATTGGCGCAGTACTGGGCGTGATTTCTGGTATTGCAGAGCAAACCAATCTATTGGCACTTAATGCCACCATTGAGGCAGCAAGGGCTGGAGAGCTGGGGAAAGGATTTGCCGTTGTGGCGAATGAGGTTAAAGAATTGGCACGCTCGACTGCTAAAGCGACTAATGAAATTGGCAATTCAATCAATACCATTCAATCCGATGCAAAAAGTGCAATTGAATCCTTAGAAGAAATCACGCAAATCATTAATAAGATAAGCGACATCTCCAATGTCATTGCTGCTGCAGTAGAAGAGCAGGCCGCCACCGTTGGGGAGATTTCGCGCAGTATTTTTACATCTGCCGCCGGCTCTTCAGAAATAACCCAAAACATTCAAGGTGTTGCAGATTCCTCGGGCAAGATCACACAAGGCTCTGCTGAAATTCAGAGCTCTTCCGTTGAGTTGGCACGGGTTTCGTCACAGTTGAGGGCATTAGTGTCTCGCTTTGAGTTGTAATGATGGGAAGCGCTCGTGAATTAGAAGGCGACGAAATTGAGCATGCGCGGTGCTTGGCTGAGTTAAATGCTTTTTTCAGTGCAATTCGACCCGATAACTCGATTCTTCTCTTAGATGAATTTTTAGACCACCTCGATAAGAAATCGATTCGGTTTGCTTGTTTTATAGATGCACTACTTGATACTGATTTGTGGAAAGGACTTCGTTTTGAGAGTAATCCCTATCCCAAGCTATGCCATGATTTGGCAATCTGCATCGACGAACTCAATTCCTCATTCGAATCTGAGCCTCCCTATCACTCAAGGAAGCATTTTGTCGATGTTTGTACTGGAATTAGTGCACTCCTTTCGCAAAAAACAGGGCTTGACCAAGCGCAGCAATTAAGCCCATGGGCTGTCAGTAAAGAAGATAGCTGGTTACTGCTCTTTGCCGCAATCGGGCATGACTATATGCACCGCGGCAGAATCAATTCAGTGGATTATGAAAATGAACTTATTTCACTCAACGGACTGCAGCTTTTTCTAGAAAACCACAGCAATTTCAGCTCCGAATATAAGCAGAATTTAATGCGTACGCTTCATCGGTTAATATTGCCTACGTGCTTTGATTTCACGCATCTCTTGTATGAGAAGATCAATAAGGGCACAGGCGATCAATTAGACTGTTTTGCGATGTTACTGACTGAAGCGGATGTTTTGGCTAGCGTTCTTCCTAAGCGGGGTAAAGTGCTTTCAAAAAGACTGTCATTGGAGTGGGAGGACCAAAATAAGGAACTTTCTCAGTTTGTTGCGAGCAAAGAGGGGTATGCCGCATTTCTTCACAAAGTTCAGTTTCTATCAGAGCAGTCAAAAAAACTGAATGTCATTCATGTCAAAATAGGTTAAATTAAGGCGCTTAAAATCATGTCCATGAAAAAGATATTTTCATTGCCAAAGCCAGTGTATTTTGCACTGTTGCTATGCAATATCATTTTAGCGGTTTGGCTTAAATTTCATTACGGAAGTTTTTTAGGGTGGACAAGCCATCACTTTGAAGACATTCAAAATCTAACTCTCGGTGATTTCCTTTCCATTGCTCAAATCTTGTTATTGGCCGTAACATTCGACATGAGCGTTCGGTTTTATGCGACTGTCAATAATGTACGAAATACCGAGCGCCAAATACCAGGCATCTTGATTGAAGCGGTGACAGTAGTCAGTTATTTGCTGACACTCCTCTTGCTCTATGTCATGGTGTATGACAAATCATTTACCAATATTATTGCCGCATCGGGAATGGTGGTTGTGGGGATTGCGTATGCATTCCGGGAGATGATTGCCAACATCATGGCCAGCGTTCAGATTCAAATGGATGGCTTAATCACGATCAATGACTATATTGAAGTCATCGATACCAGTCCCAGTCGCTTTTATAAGGTGACGCAACTGGATAAGCTGATGATCACCTTATACAATGAAAATAATCAGTTTATTCGCATACCAAATCGCCAATTTTTAGAGTTTAAATACATAAATTTATCGAAGCAGCCGGAGGGTAGTGCGTCATTGCGGCTTACATACTTTGATTTGGATGCGACCAATGACATAACTCTGGTCATTAACGCATTAAATGAGGGCATGCAATCGCTCATCAATACGAATCCTAACTTTCCACCGGGTTATCTAAAGTGCACCCTAGATGTTGTTAATCATGGCTCCTATCGGTATTTAATAAAGTACAAGGTCTCCCCTGATATATCTAAAACGAACTCCGATGGATTTGTCAATATTGCCGTTACCAAGGCACTACTATCCCATGGCGTGATTAGCAATACAGCCGTCGAGTTATTGCCCAGCAGGGCTGCGATGGACAATGTAGAGGCACGACTACTGTCCGTTAAACAATTTGGAATTTTGAAAGACCTCAGTAATCCTGAAATCAAACAGTTAGCAAATACGGTATCGATGCGATACGTTGATACAGATGACTACCTCATTCGCCATGGCGAAGCCGCTGACTCAATGTTCATTATTTTAAGTGGCTCTCTCGAGGTCATGATTCCAAAAGACAATACCTTTGTTTCAGTAGCTACCTTGTGGCCTAGTAATTGCATTGGTGAAATGTCCTTAATGACGGGAGAGCCACGTTCTGCCCATGTCATTGCAAAATCAGACTCCACCTTAATCGAAATTAAAAAATCCGATATCGAGCCAATTCTTTCAGGAAATAAAAAATTATTGCGCCAAATGGCAGAGCTGTTGTCTCAGCGCGTTGCTGTCAATGAGGGCGTTTTGAACGAAGCCGATAAAGTCATCGCTAAAGCAAATAAAGTAAAAGCCTTGGTGTCTAAAATTGCTGGTTTTTTCAAAATAAACCTGTAAAACATGAAACGCCCAATCAGTATTTTCTTTATATTTTCAGCGACATTCTTTGGGATTTTTTCATCCACTGAATATTTTCGGGATAATCCAAATCAAATTAGTTTCATAATTAGTTTTGTTATTGGACTTTATTTTGTATACGAATATCTAAGAAATATTTTTCTAGCCTCCAAAATAGTAGCGCAACACCACAGCGCAACACAATTGAGTTTTATTTCAAAATATGCCTTTAGTTTTTTAGGCTGCATTGATTTTTTGGTTTGTATCCCGCTTCTTATTCTGCTTGCGAATGGTGATATTCCGTATTGGGTTCTTTTCCTATATACCCTTTCCTTACTAAAATTACCACGTTACATTCCAGGGCTTGCCATGATCGGCAATGTGATCTACGTTGAGAGACGCAACCTGCTTGCAACCCTGATGAGCTTGGTCATATTGTTGATCATCTTTTCTAGTCTGTTGTTTGCAGTTGAAAACTATGCTCAACCCGATGTATTTAAATCCATACCGCATGCAATGTGGTGGGGTATTACTACCCTGACTACTGTTGGCTATGGCGATATGGTGCCAGTAACACTCTTGGGCCGGACCATTGCAGCCTCAACGATGTTAATCGGAATAGCGATGGTTGCCATACCAGCAGGCATTATTGCCTCTGGATTTATTGATGAGATGCGAAATGAGGCTATTCTATCGACTTGGAAATCGGTTAGAAGCTTTCCATTATTTAAAGAGTTAAATTCGGAAAAGATATCTGAAATTGCTAGCGTTTTAAAAAGCCAAGTCTTACCTTCAGGCGTTACGATCTTTGAAAAAGGCTCTTTTTCAGATT
>JBIILR010000013.1:0-17500 GCA_044338365.1 Polynucleobacter sp.
TGAAGGCGGCATAGCGTGTTCATCAGGCCAGTTGACGGCGCGACGAACGCAATAGCAGGATGAAAAATGGCGCCCCTAAAAGGGCAGTAAAGATCCCTACGGGGACTTCTGCTGGGATTGCAATCGTTCGTGCGCACGTATCCGCCAGCAATAACAAAACACCGCCGAGCAGCATTGAGGCTGGAACTACGACCCTCTGATCGCCTCCGAGCCAAGCACGGGCAAAGTTGGGTGCAATTAAACCAACAAAGCCAATCATTCCACACCACGCAACCGCAAACCCTGAGAGCAAAGCAACCCAAAAAATGATTTCCATACGAATGCGGCTAATTTCAATACCGATGTGGGCTGCGACCGATTCGCCAAGGGCAAATACATTCATTACTGCAATCATTTTGCGCAAACGCCACCAAGCGAACGCGAAGAGTACGGTAATCGCCATCACCAAAAGCCAATTGGATCCAGAAAGCGAGCCCATGGTCCAGAATGTCAAGTTACGTAACTGTTCATCGGTCGCTAAATACGTACATAAACCAATGATGGCAACGGCAAGCGCATTTAAAGCAATCCCAGTTAAGAGTAGGCCCGCAATCGAGCCGGGCGTAATCCATCGCGCAATGCGATCCAAAGCAAAACACACCAGAATCGCCCCAGAAAACGCCAATGCGGGTATCGTCCAAAATCGCCACTGCGGCTCAACTGGGATATTTAAATCATTCAAGATAACAATACCCAAGGCAACTGCACACGCCGCACCGGCAGATACGCCCAGCAGCCCAGGATCAGCAAGCGGATTACGAAATAGCCCTTGAGTCAAGGCGCCCGTGAGCCCAAGAGCGGCGCCAATCAGAAGAGCAAACACGATTCTAGGTAAACGCAACTGCCACAAAACATAACTACTGCCCGATTGCCTATCCCAGCCGTACTTGATCAGCGAGGTCCAATCAGGAAGGCCAATGTGGACTGCGCCCAACTGCGAGGTAAATAGCATCAGCGCAATCAGGATCAAAGCAATGAATACACTCGTAAAAAATACATTGGCCCTTACAGCAGAAATGAAATCCATCCTTTGAAGTCTGTAATTTAGGCCATTGCGCGCTGCAAAAGCACATTAAGCTCAGCAACCGCTAATGGCATGCGTGGCCCAAACCCCAATAAATACATCGCCTCAAGCGAAATAATTTTCTGTTCTTTTCCGGCGCGCGTTTGGCTTATTCCCGGAAAGCGCAGTACCCCGTCAATCCCACCAACGGCTTTCATGCCCTGATCCGTCACCAAAATGACATCGGGATTGGCAGCAATAACTGCTTCCGGAGTGAGCGGCTTAAACCCACTCACTCCTGAAATAGCATTGCGCGCACCCGCATACGAAATCATTGCATCCGCACTGGTTTTTTCACCACCAACCATCAGCTGACTTGGATTTTGCGACAAAACAAATAAAACACGTGTGTTTTTACGTTTCGAATGAGAAACGCGCTCTTGGGTATTATTCCACTCCACATGCAATCGACTGGCCAGTGCTTGAGCAATATCCGGTTTATGAACTAGCCTGCCAATGGTGCTCACCCGCTCAATCAGGTCTTTGAATTGATGACCGGATGGAAGGATGATCAAGGGGATCCCAGCATCACTAATTTGCTTTAAAACCATAGGCGGCCCTGCATCTTCAGTGGCAATCAATTGAGTAGGCCCAAGAGCCAAGATACCCTCAGCAGAAAGACTACGGGCATATCCAACATTGGGTAAGCGGGTGGCAGCGGCAGGGTAAATGGAGGTCGTATCCACTCCAACCAATTCAGTATTGGCTTTGAGTAAATAAACGATCTCGGTTAATGCTCCACCAATGCTGATCAAGCGCATCGCATGGGCAGATGTCGCTGTGCGCTCGTGTGCAAAGACATCTATACCAAGGGCCATCCATCCGACTACCGATCCAGATTGAACCAAGATCTTGCGACGACAATGATTCATCTTAGGCCTCTATGGCCGTTGACCGTGCAAGCAACTCATCTACTAAGGCACGCCAGGCAGATAACTCAGGCGTACCTGGCTTTCTCTCCCCAAAGAACATGGCAATGGCTTCCCCGCTGTCGTTAAAGAGCTCCACCGAGGTCACGATTCCGTCTGTGGTTGGTTTACGCACCAGCCAAGCCTGGGCTACAGAATCGCTGCGCAAATGGAGATTAAAGCGGGGGTCCATGACATTAATCCATGCTCCGATCGACACTACCTTTTGAATCGGCCCGCTGTGAATTTGCAGCACGCCTGAATTACCTACGAACACCATGAGCGGAGTGCTGGCACTCGCAGCAAGCTCCAATAGGTCTTTTACGACAGTGACAGGCAACGCTTGCACAAACTCAGGACCCCCAAGGCGCAATCCTTGCGTTCGAGTCACTTTAAACTGCCGCAGCAAACCAAAAAAGTCGTGCGTATCCTTCATTGCACGCCACGATTGACGCCAGGCCGTCACATCAATATCCTGATCTGCCAGTTCGGCGGCGGGTTTATCCAGACTAGTTACTTGTATTCCTGGCGCCTGATCGTTGCTCTGAAATTGATTCAGCAGTGCATCGTAGTGCGCAACACTGCTTTGCGTCCTCAAATAAATTTTATGAATCGCTACGCCCGCCTTATCAAAGAATTGCAAGCTTCTCTGCAGACCATCTTTCGTCATTTCGCGAACTGCAAATCCATGGGCCCAGGCGTGATAGAAAATGCGCAAGTCAATTTCACCGACCAAAAGCCCGACGGGACCGTCTTGCGAGGCATTCTTGTAAGTGCCAACTTTTTCATGCACGCAGGATGCATTGCGGGTAAGCGCCATGACCTCCCCTAGAGACGCAATGGATGCCATAATTTCAAGCCATTTTGGATACAGTCGAATTGCTTGCATTTCGCCAAGCTCCGAAGGAATGGTGTTGATGTCTGCAAAAGCAGCAATCAATTCGCCCTCAGACATTCCCAGCTGCGTTGCAATATCGCGATGGCGCATCTTTTCATTTGTACGAAGGGTCTGAAATAACTGGCGGGTAGAGTGAATAGAATGAATCATTTTTTCTCCTTAGAAGTCGTAGCGAAGTGAAATTTGTGCATTGCGTGGAGCTGCGCTAGCGGCTTGCTCAGCAGCTGCAGCGTTATACGTTCGTGAGCTGACTGTGCTTACTGAGCCCTGCACGCCAGACCAGTTCCAATAAGTGCTATTGAATACGTTGTTTAGATTGAAATTGAGCGTTATTTGTTTGGATGGCTTCCAATAGCCCGTCAGATTCAGGATCGATGATGCTGGCGTCAAAAACTGATTGGCCGTTCCACCCGTACTGGAATTGAAATTGACATTGCTGGCCGCCTTGCCTTGATTCCAGATGAGATTCGCAAATGTGCCCCACTCAATTGCGTCATATCGCATTCCCAAGACTGCGCGAAGAGGCTGAATCGTATTTAAGGGTGCAGTAATGCCACTTTGTGTCTGCTGACCTTGGCTGTATGCGATGGCTGCATTTGCTTGCCACCGCTCTGCAAACGCCCAATCCGTCCTGACATCCCAACCTCGGATAGAGACCTTCGTTAAATTTTGATATTGAATAATTGCAGGATCGAGGGGGCTTAACAGGGATCCTTGCGTTGTTACTTGCGCAATAAAATCAGCGTAATTATTTGCATACGCTGATGCCTGATAGCGCCAAGTACCCGACCTGCCACGAGATCCCAGCTCGATACCATTGCCGGTTTGTGGTTTTAAATTGGGATTAGCGACCAAGCGGTAGTTCGAACCAGGTCCTGCATTCGCATGGCTTGATAAGGCTTGATCTGGCGTAGGCGCTCCAAATGCCTGACCCCAATTTACAAATGGCCTAAATACAGGCATCCAATTCCATACCGCACCAAGCGCAGGGGAAACTGCAGACCCACTGTTCATGGTGGCTATGCCTGTTTGTGGCTTTATTGAATACGCATCTAATCGAATAGCAGGGATCAGCGTAAAGTCACCAAACGCCATCTCGCTCTGAACGAATGCACCGCCCAAGTCATATTTCGATGACGGGGCAGGCGTAATCGATGCGCCATTACCGGCCGCAATAATTTGACTGGATATAAGGGCAGAACTCCAATCCAGTCCATAGCTTAATCGTTGATTTATGAGGGTTGTGGTATTACTTTCTAAGCTAGCGTTTATTCCCTTTGTATTTTGACTGTACGTATTCGTCCTTGATCGCCAGGGATAGGGTCTTCCGCCCACTGCGGCTGATTCTTGATACGATTTTTGCGTTACGGATGTATCCTGAAGATAAATCATGAGCTTCGCGGCCTGAATCACCTCATTTGCAAAATCCCGATATTGATATTCACCCGATATCCGATCACGGGAAGTAGAGTCGGATGCCGTTGAAGTGGCTACAGCACTTGAAATATCAGATAGATTGTTTACGTTTTGTGTAACGTTTTGTGATTCATAGGTAATACCTGCTGTGCTTGCCCAATTAATGCGCACCAGAGCCTTAGACAGCAAATACCAATTACGATAATCAGCCGGGTTTGGCGCGCTTCGATTAATCCCAGTGGAGTAGTTAGATCCTTGATTTTCGAGCTGATGCCCCGATTGAATGTTCCCGAGTACCATGCCCTGCGCATTCTGCGTTTTTCCGGCATAAGCAAATGTCGTATTTGAGGAGTTATCGATACTAGAGTAGCCGGCCCGAGCAAATCCACCTCGATTCATACCCTCTTGAATAAAGTCGCTTGGGTTAAATGTTTGAAAATGAACAATGCCAGCAAGGCCATCACTGCCATATTGCGTTGATGATGGCCCCCGGACGACTTCAATCTTTCGAAAGCCATCCACATCCAAAAAATTACCTCGTCCTGAAGATAGGCTGCCAAATGAAAATTGATTGGGTACGCGGATGCCATCAACCAGTAGCAGTACATTGTTTCCTTGCAGACCCCGAATATTGATGCTTTCTTGACCGCCTCTACCTTGAGAGCCGATGGCTAAGCTAAAACGTCCCGTCTGTTGGGGCACCGTAATATCGGGCGAATCTTTAAAAACGTCGCCAACGTTTCGCGCACCCAGCTCCTGAATTTCCTCGGCAGTCGTAACGGTAACGATTCGCGGTACATTGTCTGTTTTTCGTTCGGACCGTGTGGCAGATATAGTAAGCTCTTTTAGAGCTACTCTTCTTCCTTCGTCCTCTGCAGTAATTTGTGCTTTTGCAGTCAGCGCTGCCATGGACAATGGCATTAGTAATGACGCTGTGCATTTCTTAAGCCCGCTTTTCATAGATCCCCCTAGCTTGTTAAAACACTAGCTAGCGGCGGCGGGCTGTGGCATTGATGCAGTGAAGAATTAACTGCGTTGATTCATGTTAATGATAATGATTCTTAATTAGATTGTCAAATTTTGCCGACACTCTCCTGAATTAAGCATGCAGAATGAAAAGAGTGGATGAGGACAAGAGAAAACGAATGGGGAGGCGGTAACACATTGGAATAGACTTGCCGCTCTCTTGTGCGGGACGAAAGCTCCAATGGCGAATGGTATTTAATGCGGATCGATCCAAAGCGGGATAGCCAGAACTTTGGGCCAGATCCACTCGCTCCACTTTGCCATGATCCGTAATACAGGCATACAGCATCACTGCGCCCTGCTCGCCGTTTTCTCTGCTGGAAATCGGATAGGGTGGCTTCGGGTTGCGAGCCATGAATGCATCAGCGGAAGGTGATGTGATTAAGGCCGACTTTAACTCAGGTACATTGTCTTGTGCCATGATGGATGACGCATCACCGCGATCCGGTAGGGGAAAGACACTCATCGCCTTCGGAAGGCTTGGATCAGCAATGGGGCGACTGGCAACTTTATTATTAGAGGCAGTGGATCTCAGTTCGATAACTTGACTAGATATCGCTGACTGGGCGCCGTAATCCCTTGGCTGCAATCCAAGGTGAGCAATTGCAATGAACAAGACTACATGCAGAACCATTACAACTAGACCTAGTCTCCAGTAGGTGGATTGCATCAAGAAGCTACCCTTACTTGGTTAATATCAGCTTACCAAGCTGAGTAATTCTCAGGGTGTAGCAAATGCCATGATGGTTAATGATGACCGAGTTGCTGGCCCCAAATAAATCCAAACTGGAATACATTTTAGCCAAGCCATTGAGCGGAAAATCCTTCGATGAGGCTTTGACTTTAGGATCGTTTTTATTCATCTGCAGAATCCGCTCAGTTACCTTCTATTCATTGTGATTCAGCCAAGGATCCACAAATACCATGCCATTTGCTATTTTTTTACTTATAAGCAACGCGGTCCAGAATTTTCTGGGCTGCTATTTGATTTAAACCAATCGATGCAACGGATACCTTTTCTGCCTGATAAGGTCCAAGCTCCTTGAGCGCGAGATTATCTACGCGAACAGAAGCAACAGCTGGCCATTCATTATTCCCATCCGCAAGGTATGTCTGCGCAGAATCGCTGGCCAAATACTCTAGAAATTGCAACGCTGCTCCTAGATGAGGGGCATTTTTTGCTACGCCACCACCCGAGATATTGATATGCACTCCGCCCGCATTCTGGTTTGGCCAAACAAAGCCAATCTTAGATACCACTGCAATGTCTTCAGGCTTTGAAGAGCGCATTAATCGAGCCATGTAGTAGGAATTTGTTAAGGCAACGCCGCACTCCCCCGATGCTACTGCGCGAATCTGATCGGTGTCGCCACCTTTTGGGCTTCGTGCCATATTTGCCACCATACCGCTTGCCCAGGCTTCGGTTGCCTTTTCGCCATTGCGCTCAATTAGGGCGCCGAGCAAGGAGAGCATGTATGGATGGGATCCAGAACGCGTACATACTTTTCCCTTATTTATTGGCTCCGCGAGCTTTTCATAGGTGTTGACATCGTCTGGCTTCACTGTTTTTTTGTTGTAGACCACAATCCGTGCACGGGTTGAAATACCAAACCACGTTGTTCCATCGGCATCGGCTTTGGCGCGAAGATTGACTGGGATACGGTCATTCAGGTATTTCGATTGGATGGGCTTAAAAAAACCATTGGCCTGAGCTCGCCATAAGCGTGCTGCATCAACCAAGAGAATGACGTCAGCAGGGCTTTTACTGCCCTCGCTATTCAAGCGCTCGATCAGGGCATTGTCATCCGCCTCAATGCGATTAATCTTAATTCCAGTTGCCTTGGTGAAGTTGGCATACAGCGCCTCATCCGTTTGATAGTGGCGTGCCGAATACAAATTGAGTACTTTCTCATTACTGGATTGTGCGTTTGCATGCGCTTGAAATCCAAGCAGTAAGGTCAGTTGCAATGCGATCAGTGCATTTCTCATCAATATTCGTTCTAGCGAAAAAGGGTTTTGTTACTGGGTTCCACTATATCATAATAAGAATCATTATCAATAAGATTAAGAAAAAACCCTTATGAGTAGCAAAAAAATGGCTGCAATAGGGTTGATGGCATGCAATGATGATGCGAGAAGCCATCACAGAAAAATAAAAAGCCCTTGTTCGGGCTTTTTATTGGTGACGGTTCCTTAGCGCTTTACTCTAAGATGCTACGCAACATCCAAGCTGTCTTTTCATGGATTTCAATGCGCTGAGTCAACAGATCTGCAGTGGGCTGATCATTGGCTTTCTCGACTAAGGGATATAAGTTACGGGCTGTTCGCGCTGTTGCTTCTTGAGCAATGACTAAATGACGCACCATCTCCTCCGCCTTAGGAACTCCACTCACCTCTTTGATCGAAGCCAATTTATGAAATTCAGTATAGGTAGCGGGCGCTGGGTGACCTAATGCCCGAATCCGTTCCGCAATTTGATCCAGTGCCATCCACTGCTCGGTATATTGGGTCATAAATAATTGATGCAAACTCGTAAATTGTGGGCCCGTGACATTCCAATGAAAATTATGGGTCATTAAATACAAGGTATAGCTGTCTGCCAAAAATGCGGATAAGCCCTGCGTAATTTTCTTTCGGTCGGCTGCACTAATTCCAATATTGATATCGGGCGGGGTCATGTTGCTTGGCTTGATCTTCGTTTTCATATTGGGTCCTTAAATGGGCTGTAAAAGTGTGACTATCAGACAATGCTAATCGTCACCCTAACACCATTTATAGATAATCCGTTGCGATCCACGCTAAAAAGTGATTAGGGCGATAATTGAAGTGAGATTACTTTAGTTTAGAGGTATTTATGCAGATTTACGTGATTGATCCGACCTTAAAAACAGTATCAGCCATCGATATTCTAGGATCACTCGATGATGTCCGCGGACTTATTGGTTTTGCATCGATTGATTCCGACGAAATTGACAATAATGGTGATCGGCTCTTTTTTGATGAGGAGTGCTTTATTCGCCAACAAGACGGTGTAGGTCGCTTCAAAGTCGATAACTTAGCGCCGGTGGCTGGCATTGGCGTGATTGCCAATAGCCGTGATGAAGCCAAAAGCATTCAAGCCCCCGAGGTATCTTTGCAGGGCCTAACGAAGCGCATTACCTTCCTCTAAAAAGCCTATGATTAATCCTGCTGACTACCAGATCGAAATTGCAGACGGGATTGTTGTAATCAAAAATCAGAACACCACGATTGGCTATAGCCGCTTCACAAATACGGGGGATGTCGAGTACATCTACGTCAACCCCATGTATCGCCGTCAAGGCTATGGCGCTCTATTGCTCGATCAAGTTCGCCGCATTGCAGGCCAGATTGGCACAATCCACGCACCAGTGTCGCCATTAGGAACCGCATTCTTTGGTGCTCTGGGGATTGCCCTGCCCGATCCAGTTACACCGCAGCCAGACGCCAAAGCGAGGTAACTTCTGCCTTTCTGGCGTGATGCAAGGGGTCGCTTGCATCGCTCACTTTAGGATGATTCGGTCTAGCGTCCCTTTTCTCGATCACAGTTAAGCCAGCCTCTTCAATCCAGGACAGTAGTTCGTTGCGCGAGCGCAATTGCAAATGCTCTGCTAGGTCAGACAGAATCAGCCAGCCCTCACCGTCCGGTAGTAAGTGCTCTTTCAATCGGGATAAAAAACCTTTGAGCATCATGCTGTCTGGGTCGTATATGGCTCGTTCAATGGGAGAGCTCGGCCTAGCCGGAAGCCAAGGCGGATTACAAACAATCAAAGTAGCCTTTTCTGGAGGAAATAGATCTGCGTTCAGAATCTCAACCTGCTGCGCCAGTTCCAATTGATGCATGTTCGCCTTAGCGCACTCCAGCGCCCTAGGATCTTGATCGGTGCCGATGATCTTCTGGATGCCGCGCTGCGCGAGTACTGCAGCAAGCACTCCAGTTCCAGTACCGATATCAAAGGCCACTGATTTGACTTTTAATGCAGGCGGGAGTGGTGCCATTGCTACCAGTTCAACGTATTCGCCACGTAAGGGTGAGAAGACGCCGTAATGGGGGAATAGGCGCTGTGCACCCTCCTTTAGGGATGCAATCACCACCCCTTTTTTGCGCCACTCGTGGGCACTGATGACGCCAAGTAATTCGCGCAAGGAAAGCACATAATCATCCGCCCTATTCCCAAACACATCGAGGCAAGCCTTAGTTACATCGGGCGCCCGTCGCAGTGGAATGGTGTGATTAGCCAATACGGGAATCAAAATCGCATCGAGGATTCTGGCGCGCTGCGCCTGAGCTTGACGGTGTTGATTAAATACGGCTTTTGGCTCTATCGCATTGACCTCATCTGGATTCAGCTTGGCCTCTCTCGCTATTTTTTTTCGATTGCGTTTCACCGGCCACTCAGCACGCCGAGCTAGGGCCTGCAGCAATTGTTTTGCATTTTGGTAGTCACCTCGCCATAAAAAAGCACTGCCTTCAGATGCAAGACGATACGCCGCATCGGCCGTTAGCGTGTCATCTGCAATCAGTACTTTTTTGGGTGGCGGAAGTCCTTTTTCTGACTGCCATCGCAGCTCATGAACCGCATCTGCTTCTGTCCAGCGCATGCGCTTGACATTGTCATTGTCAATCATTGCCAGCCTGAAGTAAGGCTACCTTGAATTGCTCTACCGGTTGCGCCCCTTGAATGAGGATACGGTCATTCAAAATCACGGCTGGCACAGAATGAATTCCGGCATCCAAATAGAATTTCTGCTGCGCACGTACCGCCTCTTTAAATTCATCGCTCGCAAGTATCTCTTCAGCACGCAGGCGATCTAAGCCTGCCCGGTCAACTGCATCAAGCACATTCGCGGGGTCATCTAAATTAACGGCAAGGGTGAAATACGTCCCTAGTAACTCCCGTTTTAGCCGGTGCTGCGCAGCACTGCCAAACTCGAGTCCTGCCCAATGCAATAGGCGGTGGCAGTCAAAAGTGTTGTAGACCCACTTGCGCCCTTCTGGATGAAAAGGAAAACCGACTTCGGCAGCACGCTTGCGAATTTGCGCTTGATTCTCGCGAACCTGCTTTGGACCCACGCCATACTTTTCAACCAAATGCTCAATCACGTCCTGGCCGCCGATTGGCATTTGCGGATTTAACTCAAACGGCTGAAAGTGCAGCTCCACTTGCACCTGATCACCGATCTCCGATAAGGCTTGCTCTAGGGCGCCCAAGGCAACGGCACACCAAGGGCATGCAATATCGGATACAAAATCAATCTTGACTGTATTCATCGCTTTTCTATCTCGATTGGATTAAGCAGGCGGATGGTTTTCTGGACCCACCTTGAGTGCAATTAGGAAACGTGAAACCATGTTGTAGGCTGCGATTACGGTTACTAACTCGACTGTACGCGTGTTGCCTAAGGCATCGCGTAAGCGCACCATGAGCTGGTCATCCACTTGAATGTTTCGGGTCATCTGCAGCGTGAGCTCAGCAGCGTCAGCCTCCACTGAACTAAAGCAGGCTTTTGGAAACTGCGGCGTGCCCAGCAAACGTAAAGCCTCGACCTGTTCTTCACTGCCCCCCGCTTTTCTGAAAGGGGGTGCATGGTGAAAAAATTCATACTCGGCGCCATTTAAAACCGCAACCCCGCACATCGCCAACTCGCGCAACTTGGGGTCTAAGGCCAAGTTGTTGCGAATCTCACCCACAAAGTGATTCCAGCCCTTTGCAATGGGAATGCTATGCAAGAGCATGCGATCTAAGTTAATAAATTCTCCGCCGCGGCGTTTCCGAATCGCGGCAACCAAGTCTGCAGGTTCAGCCAAATCAAGCGGAATATAGGGAATTGGTCGGTTTTGAGGGGTTTCAGACATGGTGAGAATTTCGTATCGAAAGTGTATTAATTAAGGGCAAAGACTACCACCCAATGGCAGTGTGTTTGATAATAGAGGATGTTATTGATTCCCTCCCGCCAATGAAGCCGATTCTCAATATTGCCGCATATCATTTTGTTCGCCTTGGGGCCCTAGAGGACCTGCGCCAGCAGATGCTCGATGCCCTGAATTCACGCCAACTCAAGGGTACTGTGCTACTGGCCGGAGAGGGCATTAACGTATTTTTGGCGGGCGCTGAACCCATGCTACGGGACTTTTTAGCATGGCTTCGAATGGATCAGCGTTTTGCGCCCATTGAAGTCAAGGAAAGCTGGTCAGATAACCAGCCCTTTAAGAAGGCGCTCGTCAAAGTCAAGAATGAAATCATTCGCATGAATCACCCCGCCATTCAACCTGAGACTGGCAGAGCCCACTTCATTGCGCCCACCAAACTGGCAGAGTGGCTCGATCGCGGCACCGACGACTTAGGGCGACCGGTTGTGATGATTGATACCCGCAACCAATTTGAGGTGGAATACGGCACCTTTGAAAATGCGGTGCATTTCAATATCCAAAAGTTCAGCGAATTTCCTGAAGCCATTAAGGCGCATCAAGCTGAGTTAGCAGATAAAACCCTGATTAGTTTTTGCACCGGCGGCATCCGCTGTGAAAAATCAGGGCTCTACATGCGCGAGATCGGCATAGAGCACAGCTACCAACTTGAAGGCGGCATCCTCAAGTACTTTGAGGATGTGGGCTCAGCGCACTATCAGGGCAGTTGCTTTGTCTTCGATGAACGCGAAGCCCTTGAGCCCACCCTTGAATCAATTGGAATCGAGCAATCGATGCGTAAAAAGCAGGCGTAACTAGGTCGATTTGCCAACCAACTCAAAATGCTCCATGAAGGGGGGCTTAGTAAAGTAAGGGCCGACAATCGCACGCCAATCGGTAAAGAGTGAGGACTCCCTAAAATCAACCATATGATTTTCAAGCGTATCCCAGTAAATCATGAGTAGGTAACGTGCAGGCGACTCTACGCAGTGATTTACCTTATATCCACGAAAGCCTTTTGATTTTGAAACTACCGTCTCTAAGCCGCGAATAATGGCCTCATTAAATTCTGCCTGCTTGCTTGGATCAATTTGAATATCGACGTGCTCTAAAATCATGGTGCATTTCCTCTCTCAAAAAAATTTGCAATCACGCTATAGTAACCCCCAATAACCCTTCTTTACTGAAATGCGCCATTGATGCAAACCAAGCAAGCCTCTTCGAATACCGTATCACTTTCGGCGTGGGAACTCTTTATTGGGTTTACCAAGATCGGCCTATCGGGTTTTGGCGGTGTATTACCTTGGGCGCGGCGCACGATCGTGGAACAAAAGCATTGGATCACTGCCGTAGAATTCAATGCTATTTTGGGCATCTGCCAGCTAGTTCCTGGGCCCAATATTGTCAATCTTGCAGTGTGCATTGGCTCCCGTTTTGGCGGAGCAAAAGGTGCGCTCGCAGCCGTCTTGGGCTTGATGTTGGCACCCATTGGCGTGGTGTTGCTATTGGCCATGCTCTACGACCACTTTAGTTACCTTGAATCAGTTCAGGGTATGCTCCGCGGCATATCTGCAGTAGGCGTTGGCTTAATTGCAGCCACTGGCTTAAAGATGCTGCGTGAAGAATTGCGCTATCCACGGATGCTCTTGGTTGTTGTAGTGACCCTATTCATTGCGACTTGGCTTGCCCTGCCACTGGGGTGGGTCGTTTTAATTGCTTCGCCGCTCGCCCTATTTATTGCTTGGCATAAAACAGGGGGGGTCGCATGATCCTACTGAGTTTATTTATCACCTTATCCGCATTCTCATTGATTGCCTTTGGCGGAGTCAATGCCTTGTTGCCGACGCTCTTTGCGATAGCGGTCGAACAAAAACAGTGGATTGATGCCGAGACCTTTGCGCATTATTTTGCGATTGCCCAAGCAGCACCGGGGCCAAATTTAATGACAGTCACACTCATCGGATGGCATGTGAGTGGCGTTGTAGGCGCGCTGATCGCAACGCTGGCCATCTGCTGGCCATCTTCTATTCTGATCTTTTGGCTGCAGCGCTTGATCAGCACAATGCGGCATGAGCGGGCCAAACAAACCATTCAATTTGCGGCGGCGGCGCTTGCAGTTGGACTGATTCTTGCTTCGGCCTGGCAAATCGCCATGCAGATTAATACCAGTTGGATTGCTTATGCTTTAACACTCGGTACAGCAGTCATTGCTACCGCAACCCGCTGGCATCCGATGTACCTCATTTTGATTGGCGCTGTTTTGGGATTGCTGGGCCTGATCTAAGCTTACTTCAGGGCTTGGTAGGTCATGATCCCAAGCAGGGTCAGTACAAGCGAGCCAATCACATGCAACAACGCAGTACCCACCGCCCAGGTGTATTCCCCACCTTGCATCATCTCAACCACTTCTGCAGAGAAACTCGAGAATGTGGTCAGCCCGCCTAAAAACCCAGTGATAATAAATAATCGCCACTCCGGTCCGATGGCCGCATTGTTGCCAAAAAAGGCCACGGCCAAGCCAACCAAATAACCACCAAACAAATTAGCCAACAAGGTGCCCATGGGAAAGCCCGATACCATCCCGGCGCCCAAGACGTTAAAGCCAGCACGCAATAGCGCACCGAAGCCCGCTCCACAAAAAATCGCTACCAGTGATGTCCCCATACCTTGATTGTAGTTAATGAATGACGAAGGACAGCATGCTAATTGAGCCCATCTCAATGCCATTGCTAATAATTTCCACCTGCTCGCCGCTACCTTGTAGCGCTAAGGGGTACAAAGCAGGCCAATAGTGCTCCGGGGTTGGGATCGACAGACGAGCCGCATCACCTACTGCCTGCCAGTCAAGTAAAGGAAGATGCTGATTAGCCAAAATCTGACTCATAAAGAATTGATTGAACTCGGTTGCCCATGGCAGCGGTGCTGCATCCGCGCCCCAATCAATTAAGCGCAAGTTATGAACAATGTTTCCGCTACCCAGAATCAGGATGTTTTCATCGCGCAAGGGCGCTAATTGTTTGGCTAGCGTGAAGTGCTCCTTGGCGCTGAGCGATCCATCTAAGCTCAGTTGCACTACCGGCACATCGGCATTCGGATACAAGTAGCGCAACACCGACCATGCCCCGTGATCGATTCCCCATTCATACTCCTCCAAAACTACCCCTTGCGTTAACAAAGACTGAACGCGCTGCGCGAGGGCCGGGCTGCCCGGCGCAGGATATTGAATTTGAAATAGTTCTTCTGGGAAGCCGCCAAAATCATGAATGGTTTTAGGCTCCTGCATCGCGGTAAGCCAAATGCCCCGCGTCAGCCAATGGGCTGAGATCAAGAGGATTGCATCGGGTTTATGAAGACGCTTACCGAGGGATGCCCATGCTGCCGTATGGCGGTTGGGCTCTAAGGCGTACATCGGGCTGCCATGCCCAATAAAAACTGCGGGCTGGCGGTGTTTGCTCATTTCCGGTGGAGCGCAGGCTTCAACCGAAAACTACAGGCATGCATGCCGAACTGCACGGCGGCAATTAACCAAATACGTAAGCCGTATGGGCAGCAACCAAGGCAAACAAAATCGCCAAGCTTGTCGCGACCGCCAGCATCACGATCAAGGTGATGATCTTTTTGTTGATCTCGTCTTTACTTTCTTTATGCCACTCATTCATAACTCATCCTTTAGCAGTGCGTATAAGTGCAAATTGCAATTGGGCAATTATCCACCATCCGGCCATCGACTAGCCGTATTACCGGGCTAATTAACGGCCGCGACCAGCTTTGCGCATCATGCCCTTACCGCCACCAAAGCCACTGGGCGGCTTGCCACCTGCTCCCTGAGGACCTTTTCCGGCGGGGGGACGAACAGGCGGTTTAGCAACAACTGGGCGGGCTGGGATCTTCGCAGCGGGTTTTTTTTCTTCAGTCACGTTGGGCTCCTGTGGATATCATGTTGTCATGATAAGTGCCTTTTCGATAGAAGCAATAGCCATCAATGCGATTCCCCTGATTTTGGCCATCACCATTCATGAGGCAGCCCACGGTTATGTGGCGAAACGACTCGGGGACAATACTGCCTTCCTACTCGGAAGGGTCACGTTAAATCCCTTGAAACACATTGATTTAGTGGGTACTTTAGTTATTCCATTGGCCTTAATTCTGCTGAATTCAGGCTTTTTAATTGGTTATGCCAAGCCCGTACCGGTTCGCTTTGACCGACTTAAAAACCCCAAAATCGACATGATTTGGGTTGCCTTAGCGGGACCTGGATCCAATTTCATTCAGGCGATTGCGTGGGCCACACTCTGGTTTATGCCGCAACTCCTGGGGATCGATGAGCCGTATTTAGGGGCGGTTGCCAAAGCGGGGGTGATGTGGAACATCAGTCTGCTGGTATTTAATCTGCTACCCATTCCACCGATGGACGGCGGGCGAGTTCTAACCGGCCTCCTGCCTTACCGCCAAGCGCTGCCTTTTAGCCGAATTGAGCCTTGGGGCTTTTTTATCGTCTTGGGCCTAGCCATCAGCGGACTCGTAAGCGAGTGGTGGATGCAACCCCTAAGCGGCTTCTTTTTATCCATCATTCGTTTCTTGATGTGGCCCCTGCAGCACTTGCTATAAAAAAGCAGTCTATCCTGCTCCAAAAGAAGTGAAATAAGGTATGCTAATTTGCAACCAACCCTTTTCTATTCATCAGGAGCTCTCATGTCCATTAAGTCACTTCGAACTACCGCTAGCCTGCGCATGTTGGCAGCATCGATCATCATGATTGCAGCCAGCCCCGCATTTGCGCAGTTTCAAAAACCTGAAGATGCAATTAAATATCGTCAAAGCGCATTCAGCTTGATCGGAACCCACTTCGGGCGGATTGGTGCCGTTGTTAAAGGCGAAGTGCCTTACAACAAAGATGATGTTGCTAAAAATGCAGCCATCATTGCAACACTATCCACCCTGCCATGGCAAGCCTTTGGTGCTGGTACCGAGGGTGGTAAAGCCCAACCCGGAATTTGGACCGAGGCTGCTAAATTTAAAGCAGGTTCAGAGAAAATGCAGACTGCAATTGCAGAACTCAATCAAGCAGCGCAGTCAGGCAATCTTGACAACATCAAAAAGGCATTTAGTGCTGCAGGACAAACCTGCAAAGCCTGCCACGATGACTTTAGAAAGAAATAATTCCTAAGGCATAGAGCAGCAGTAAGGCAATTGCACACAGCGATACCAATGCAGTGAGTCGCTGTCGTGCACCGTCTTTGGAGGCAATGAGTGCTGTAGCAGGTAGGCCATTGCCATCGCGCTCCACATCCACCTCTTTATCGCCCTGAATCATGGGCATTAGGATTGATTCCCGCTTAACCCATTGGTAGTAGGCAATAGCCAAGAGATGCAAGCCAATTAATCCAAACAGAATATTGGAGTTGAGCGCATGAATACTGCTAATGAAGCTGACAGTAGCGTTCGTCACATACTTGGCAAGCGGGCCTTGAAATGCAATGGTATCGTCCGTAAACAAACCGGTACTGGCTTGAATACCAACCACCAGCAATAAGGCAATAACCGATAGGCTGCCTAAGGGATTGTGACCCAGGCCACTGCCCGCCTTGCCGCTGAGGAAAGCAATGAGGCGCTGCGGGCTTGGAACAAAGGTGGTGAAACGCGAGTGCACTGCGCCAATAAATCCCCACAGCACCCGAAATAAAACCAAGCTTAATGCAGAATAGCCAAAATAGGCATGCCACTGCATGAGGTTCCCACCGATATTGACGCAGATCACCGCGCCAGCAATGCAGACAACCAGAAGCCAATGAAACAGTCTGGTTGGTAAATCCCAAATGCGCAGGGTTCTTTTCATAAAGAAAAGAATAAAGCAATCCCACAGCCAATGCTAGCCATGAGACTGATGGCGCGATGCCTTAATCGATCTTAGGCAACTCTTTTTGGATGATCTTTAAACCTTCACGCAAAATAGAATCGTAGCGGGCGCGCTCGGCACGAATGGTTTCTGGATTCCATTCAAAAAAGCCTTCGCCAGTCTTCATGCCCAGCTTGCCGCTTTTAACGCGATCGCCTAAAGTTTTTGAGATATTGGGTGAGTTATTCAGCGAAGGATAAATACTGGCTCCTGCTGCAGCATGAATCTCTAAGCCTGCATGATCACGCTGCATCACGGGGCCAGCTGCAAGATAACGAAAACCAAAACCAAAGCGGACGGCTTTATCGATGTCCTCTGGCGTAGCAAT
>JBIILR010000109.1:0-5192 GCA_044338365.1 Polynucleobacter sp.
TTCCCTTCACCAAATCCATTAGGGCTACCACCGGACTCATCAGTGCGCAAAGCGGTACACCGACCCAATGGTCGATGGCGCGCATGGTATTGACGCTAATGCTCATAAATAGCTTGGTTTAGGGTTACAAAGAAAGTACATGCTTATTTTCGCTTGAGAAGGACGTAAGCACCAGGCAAAACGCACAAAAGGGTCATGGCACCATAGCTAATCGACCCCAGGACAGTCAGGGAGGGGTTAATGCTCCATAAAGCCAGAACCGATACTAAGGTCGCCTCCCGCAAACCCCAACCAGAAATACTAATCGGCAGCATGAGTAATAAGCTCAGGGCAGGCAAGCCAATCATGAGTGCCTCCATCGGCACTTCGGCACCGTAGGCTTTTAAACAAAAACCCAGAGCAAGAATGGTTAAAAAATGAATGCCGATGCCAAATATTGCTTGAGCGATATTCATGGGCCAGGCGAAGGCCATGCGTACTCCAGGCAATGCACTGCTCATCCGAAAGCGATCCAGTAATTTTTGCAATAACGCGCGCGTTGGTCCCCACGCCAATCCAAGTGCCGCAATCAAAAACGATGCCACCATGACTGCGATGACGGCATAGCCGAGCTGATTGCCCCATGCGGCCAAAGTAGCTCCGCCTAAAATAAGGCCAATACCGCCCAGTAAATTATTTCCTGCAAGTCCGAGTAAGCGATCAACGAAGGTCATTGCAAACCCCAGCCGTAATCTAGGATCGGCTTCTTCAAGATTGACTTCCTGATGCAACTCGGTATCGAGTTTTTTTTCTTCAGAGGCGCTGCTGGCTAATGCGCCGCTTGGCTTTAGGTGGCTGCCAGTAATGGCGCGGTAACTGTCGCCACCTAAGGTGCTGGGAAGACCTTGATTAATGAGGCCACCTGCAAAATACAAAGAAATGTAGCCCGCAATGCTGCCCTCAAAACCGACGCTGCGCATGAGCAAACCCCAGCGCAAGCCACCGCATAAAAATGCACCACTCAAACAGAAAAAAGCCGCCACAAACCACAGCGGTTCTATTTGCAAATCAGATGCGAATAAGGCTGCCCAATCAATTCCGCTGGTTGCCTTCCACAACAAGGCAATCGAGAGTACAACCCGTATGGTTGGCCAACTGCGTTTTAGAAGGTATTTCCAGCGCGGGGACGTGCTTGCTGGGGCTGAATTTGCAGTCATAGCCGTAAGGATAAAGCAGGTGCGTACTTAGTTCGGATCTTTTGCCGTCCAGTTTTTGCACAGGCTAAAGTCAAAATAGGATAGAACGCGCCCAAGATGCCTCACTTCTACCCGATCCAGGGCTTGGCATTCTGTAAATGCCCCTTGTAAATCGGTTTGAGCGCCTTTTACTGGAAGGCCGTATGGCATTGCAGACCAGTTGACAGCAATCGCATCGGAGCCGGGCTTTAGGTTGCCAAACCACACATCAAACTGGTCTTGGCGCTGGTCCAATATAAAGACGGGGGATGGCCTCGCATACCAGGCGATGCGGCTACCCAGGGTCCAGTTTTGAACTGCGATGCCAGTAACTGAGTGGGTTTTGCTCAGAGCCAATGCCGTTTTACCCGCTTGATCCCAGCCATATAAATCTGCAATGGGATTGTTTCGTGGATTGCTGCTGACAATACCGCCAGATAAAACAAACCCGAAGCCAATCAAGCACAGTGCAATCTGAAAGACAAAAACAAATCGAATGAGTCGGCGTTGTTGTGTTGCCCATGCGCTGGCAATGCCAATCCCTGCAAAGGGCGCCAAGCAAAACCATGCTGGCGTCGTCCAGTGCGGTAAGCCACCACCACCTGAAAGCCAAGCAAAAATTCCAAACGGAACCCAAAAAAATCCAAGCAGACACGCAATTGCCGCCGGAGATTTAGCCCAGTAGCGCCGCAAAAAGAAAAGCATGCCAACGATGTAGAGGAAACCAAATGCCAGCAATTGCAAGCCAATGAAGCCTGCAAAGCGACGAAATAACCATTCGCCTCCGCTGCCATGGGCTAGCTGGTACTTAAATGAAATCCAATCGTTTGCCCAGTTCCAGTACAGCACCGGTGAGATGAGTAGCAGTGCAAGCAATACAGCGAGATAAAAACCAGCCTGATTGATCCAGGGCTTGCGTGGCGGGTAGAGTACAACCAGGAGCAATGCAAACGCAGTGAAGGCGGCGGTGTATTTGCTCAGGCCCGCAAGACCCAGCAAGATTCCAGTGATCAGCCAATCACGCAAGGTAAAGTTATGGCCTACTTGCATCCAGCGTAAGGCCATCCAGAAGAGTCCTAGACTGAGTGGCGTCAAGATGGAATCGGGCAATAGGCCTACCGATAGGACGTGCGGTAACGGCGCTGCAATCACCAGCAGCACAGCAGCAAAGCTAGACAAGCCAATGGGCGGTAATGCTGGAGTAGTGATCGATGACTTGGATTCCAAGAAGTGCTGCAATTCAGAGGTGACGATATACACCAAAGTACACGAAATGATCCACAGTAATTCTGGAACGAGTCTTAAAACGCCGGTGCTGGCATCAAGGGATACCAGTGGCCACTGAATCCAACCAACTAGGGGCGGATGATCAAAGTAACTCCATGCCATATGCTTGGCATAGAGCAGGTAATGGGCCTCATCCACTGATAACTCAAATGAAAAGCCCAATGCCAAATGAACCAGGGCAGCGATTGCAAGGCAAATACCTGCCTTGCCTGCAAATGAACAGGACTTCCAGTAGGAGGCCACTGCAGAAAACAAATTAAGGCACTTCTTTACGCAAGTAAAGTTCAAACAGCGCGTGATAGCCAGTGCGGCCATGCCCTTGTTGCATTAGGATGTCATAGAGTTTTTTGGCCTGCGTGAGCCCGGGCAACTTCAATCCCATGCGGTCTGCCTCAGCAACAGCTAAGCCAATGTCTTTGACAAAATGCTCCAACATAAAGCCAGGCGCAAAATCCCCTTTGATCATGCGCGGGCCTTGCACATTAAGCTGTACGCTGCCGGCAGCGCCACCACCAATTACCTCTAAGACGGCAAGAGGGTCAAGACCAGCGGTTTTGGCGTACATCAGACCTTCGCAAACGCCCATAATGCTCGAGGCAATCACAATTTGATTGCATAACTTGGCGTGTTGACCAGCGCCAGCAGATCCAAGTAGCGCAATGTTTTTACCCATCAACTGAAAGAGGGGGAGCACCGCATCAAACGCTTTTTGATCGCCGCCCACCATGATCGAAAGCTTGGCATCACGCGCACCAATGTCGCCGCCCGATACCGGCGCATCGAGGCAAGCAATGCCACGCTCTAATCCTATATTCGCAATCTGTTTAGCCAGCTCTGGGCTCGAAGTAGTCATGTCAATCGTGATGCAACCTTTGGGAGCGTATTGCAAAATGCCTGACTCGCCCAAGTACATCGCTTCGACATCCTTGGGGTAGCCAATGATCGTAATAATGACGTCAGATGCTTTGGCTAGCGCAGTAGGGCTATCAAACCATTGCGCGCCGCGCGCCAATAGTCCTTCTGCTTTGCTGCGGGTGCGGTTATAAATGTGTAAGGTATGGCCTGCAGCCAGTAAGTGGCCCGCCATGCTACTACCCATAATGCCGGTACCTATAAAGCCAATCTTCATCGTGCGACCGCCTAATTGAGTTGCTGGAGTTAATTAGCCAATTTTAGACTGCTTGTGCAATCCGACATTGCGTTTTGCACCCAGCCAAATCAGCGCCAAGACGATGCAGGCTAAAGGGGCAATTGAACCCCAATTGAGTAGCGCCCATCCTTGGGTCGTAATCAAAACACCGGAGCTGAGTGCCGATAAGGCGGTCGTTAAAAATACAAAGAAATTGATCGCACCCTGCGCTTTATCCCGCTCTTCTGGGCGGTAGGCCTCTAGGGCCAAGGTGGTGCTACTGGTAAACAAAAAGTTCCAGCCCACACCGAGTAAAAAGAGTGCGATTAAAAAGTGGGTAAACGTGACCCCGGATAAAGCGATGGCGATGCAAGCGATGTAAAGCAAAACGCCAATACGCATAACCCACAATACGCCCCAGCGACGGATTAAATTACCGGTAAAAAAGCCTGGAGCAAACATCCCAATCGCGTGCCACTCGATCACCCATACGGTTTGCTCAAATGGGAGTTTGCACATTTCCATGGCCAAGGGAGTCGCTGCCATCAGTAGGTTCATCACCCCATAGGAAAGAGATGCGGCAACAGCGCAAACAATAAAGAGGGGCTGGCGCATGATCTCAGAAAGGGGCCTGCCGGTTTCCTTGGTTTCACGGGCGGAACGTTCCTGAAAGTGAATTAGGCTGATCGCTACAAACGCAACAACGGCAACGAAAGCTAAGGCAATGTAGGCGCCTGCAAAGGGCGCACTCAACCAGTCGCGGGTTTGGTTGGCTAAGTTCGGGCCGAGAACGGCGCCAATCACGCCGCCAGCCAAGACCCAGGACACTGCTTTTTCTTTAGCGCTGGGGCCGGCGAGCTCCGCTGCCGTAAAACGATACAAGAGGGCATTGGCGTTATAAAAGCCAGCAATGACGGTCGCTACATTAAGCAACCAAAAATTACTTTCCAAGACCGCATAAGCGCAGAGCAGCGCAGAGAGGCCCGCGACAACCAGGCCGATCTGGAAAGATCGCTTACGCCCCCAGTGCTTTTGAGTGCGAGCCACAAGGGTGGTGGAGATGGCGCTGCCAATAACATACCCCATCACTGGAAGGGTTGCTAGCCAGGGTAGGGGAGCCATCATGAATCCTACTAAGCCATTAATTGCAATAAAGGTGACGTTATTCGTCAAATACATGCCTTGCGCAAACGTCAGCAACCAAAGATTTTTATTCATGAAATACGCCAGTGAAAGCATTACGATAAAGCATCTGTATTCACCACGACTCATTTTATGGGCCAAATGATCCATCCCATTGACCAATTGAAGCTGCATGCGCTACGCCGCATTGGCATTGCGCTTAGCTTGGCACTCGCTTTATCGGCTTGCGCTGGCTTGTCTGACGATTCGGGGGAGGTCAGTTCGACGTCGACTGCAGAAATACCGGCACAGGAGATGCTGCCTAAATTTTCCGAGCAGCCGGCCAAATCAACCTTACCCAGCGGCTGGAGTTTTTATCGCCTCGCGCCTTACAAAAAGAATACAGCTTATCGCCTCGAAAACTACCAAGGTAAAACTGT
>JBIILR010000110.1:0-5119 GCA_044338365.1 Polynucleobacter sp.
ACTCGAGTGGGCCTTCAGTCTCTGGTGCAGAAGCTATCGAGTAGGCACGGCGTTGCCCGTCTTTGAGTAGAAATTCAAGGTATTGGCCCGCCAAAAACTGAAAGCGCTCGGCGGCGGGTAGTTGCAATTTCAGAATGGCAACATCAGGACTGGGGTGTTCCATTTCATTCACGCGGCAGGGAATTTTCCGAATCGATAGATCACCAGCACCCTGCACCTCACGCACCGCAATCACCAAATCGCTTTGCGCGTGGGCACAGCAAAAGAGGGCATTGCCAGCAGTCTTTTCAGCAGCAGTGAGGGCGCCTTCATTGTGGTCGCCATGGCGAACTAGACCCTCGGTAACTTGACCCTTGCACGAGCCACAGGCACCATTTTTACAACCATAGGGCAAGGTAATGCCTTGCCGCAGGGCAGCTTGCAAAATGGTTTCATCCGGGCTGGCATCAAACTGTTTGCCACTGGATTTCAGAGTCACTTGGTAAGGCAATCTCATTCCTTTAAATAAATCGGTACGATAGTAGGTATGCCATCGTTAAATCATTCTTTAGCAGTCCCGTTTCAGCGCCCCCGCGTTTTAATCGTGGGGTGCGGCGATATCGGTATGCGGGTATTGCAACAGCTCAATCGCTTTCAGGCGTACCGCGTATTTGCATTGACCTCACAAAGCAGCCGTTTTCCAGAAATCAGGGCAATGGGCGCGATTCCAATGCTGGGCAACTTAGACCAGTTAGACACGCTTTGGCGCCTGCGTGGTTTAGCCCATACCGTGGTGCATTTAGCGCCGCCACAAACTACCGGTGCAGCTGACCTGCGCACCCAAAACCTATTACGGATTTTATCGCAAGGTGGAGTAACTGTCAGGCGGCTGGTGTATGTGAGCACGACTGGGGTATATGGGGACTGCGGTGGTGGCGATGCGATTGAAACCACCATGGCAAACCCACAAAGTGAACGGGCTAAACGGCGCTGGAATGCGGAGTGGCAATTGCGCCAATGGGCCCTACTGCACCACGTGCGCCTCAGTATTTTGAGGGTACCTGGAATTTATGATGCGAATCGCTTACCAATTGAGCGCTTGCAAGCAGGTACGCCCGCGTTATTGCCTGAGGTGGATGCCTACTCCAATCACATTCAGGCCGACGATTTAGCACGGATTGTTTGCGCCGCCGTTTATCACGGTAAGCCGCAGCGATTGGTGAATGCCTGCGATGGTGCGCAAACCAAAATGGGCGACTACTTTGATCAAGTTGCCGATGCATTCGGCTTAGATCGTCCGCCGCGTTTGCCAGCAGATCAAGTTCAGCAGTTGGTGAGTCCCATGCTGTGGTCTTTTATGCGCGAATCACGGTGCGTGGGCAATGACCGCCTGAAGGAATTAAAAGTACAACTGCGCTACCCCAGTACTCAGGATTTTCTGAGCGAACTTACTTCCAAGAATCCTTCAGACCAACCGCGCGATTAAAAATGGGTTTGCCGGGTTTAGAGTCAACCGCATCCACCACAAAGTAGCCGTGGCGCTCAAACTGAAAGCGGGCTTCTGCTAAGGCATCCACCATCGAAGGCTCTAGGTAGGCAGTGATTACTTCTTTGGAGTGAGGATTAAGGCAGTCTACGAAATTCTTCTCTCCACTATCGGGATGGGGATCGGTGAAGAGGTGCTCATACAAACGCACTTCTGCTGCCAGTGCATGCTGCGCACTAACCCAATGAATGTTGCCTTTGACTTTGTAATTATCGGAACCGGGCGTACCACTCTTGCTGTCCGGAAAATAACGCGCATGCACTTGCCTCACTTCGCCGCTGGCATCCAGTTCAAAGCCAGTGCATTCAATCACAAAACCATAACGTAAACGCACTCGACTACCAGGCTGATCACCGATCGGTGGATACAGTCGGAAAAAGCCTTTGACCGGCTCGATCATGAAATCGTCTGCTTCGATCCAGAGTTCCCGTGTGAACGGAAATTCACGGCGCCCCCAGTCGGGGTGATGCGGATGACGGGGTGCCGAGCAGATTTCACTGGCGCCCGGATCCATATTTTCAATCACCAATTTAAGGGGCTTTAGAACCGCAATTGCACGCGGCGCTTTTGCATCCAAGTCATCGCGTAGCGCGCCTTCGAGCGTGCTCATATCAATCCAGCTGTCGGCCTTGGCTACGCCAATGCGCTCACAAAACAAACGAATGCTTTCTGGGGTGTAGCCCCGGCGACGAATGCCTACAATCGTTGGCATGCGCGGATCATCCCAGCCATCCACTTTATTTTCTTCGACTAATTGCAAAAGCTTGCGCTTGCTAGTCAGGGTGTGCGTTAGATTGAGGCGAGCGAATTCATGCTGGTGAGGCAGGGGCTCCGTGAAGACACCGAGCTCTTTGAGTGCATTCAGAATCCAGTCATACAGGGGGCGGTTGTTTTCAAACTCAAGCGTACAGATCGAGTGAGATACGTTTTCAAGCGCATCCGAGATGCAGTGCGTGAAATCGTATAGTGGATAAATACACCACTTGCTGCCAGTGCGATGATGGTCGACGTGACGGATGCGATAAATCACGGGATCGCGCATCACGATATTGGGGTGGGCCATATCAATCTTCAGGCGCAAAACATGAGTGCCATCCGCAAACTTGCCATCCCGCATGTCGCGGAAGAGCTGTAGATTTTCTGCTGGACTGCGATCGCGAAATGGGCTTGCAGTGCCTACTTGATTGAAGTTACCACGATTGGCATGAATCGCATCCGCACTTTGGCTGTCGACGTAGGCCTTGCCATTCTCGATCAAGAGTTCGGCAAACGCATATAAGCGATCAAAGTAATCGCTGGCGTGATACAAGTGCACCTCGCCCTGGGATTTCCAATCAAAACCAAGCCAGCGTACCGCATCCAAAATGCTATCTGCATACTCCACATCTTCTTTGGTGGGGTTGGTGTCATCCAGGCGCATATTGCAGCGCGCACCGCCAGGCAGAATGCTGTAGTCGGCAGCTAAACCAAAATTAAGGCAAATACTCTTGGCATGACCAATATGCAGGTAGCCATTGGGCTCCGGTGGAAAGCGCGTAATGATGGCGGGAATGGTTGCACCAGCACGATTAGTTCTATCTTGATAGCGGCCGCTCGCTAGGTCGTGATCGATGATCTGACGTAAAAAATTAGACGGCTCCACAACGGGAGCGGTAGATTTTGGAGGTTTGCTATCAAGGGCCATAGCGGTATTGTAGAGAAGAAAAGGCATGCCCCCAGAAAGACAAAACCCGCAGGGTGAGTGCGGGTCTTGATCGAATTACAGAGTGGGGATTGCTTACTCTTCGACAAATACCTCTTCGCGGCTCTTCTTTACAGCAGGAAGGGCCACAATCACTACCAGCAATGCGGCAGCAATCAGCAGTCCAAGTGAGAGCGGACGCGTTACAAAGGTGGTGAAATCGCCCCTCGAAAGCAACAAGGCACGGCGGAAATTTTCTTCCATCATCGGTCCGAGCACAAAACCTAAAAGCAGTGGTGCGGGCTCGCAACCAAGCTTAAAGAACAGGTAGCCAATAATGCCGAATGATGCTGTGATGTAAACGTCCATAATCGAGTTATTAACGGTATACACGCCGATACAGCAGAACACCAAAATCGCTGGATACAGGTAGCGGTACGGAATTTGCAATAACTTCACCCAAATACCAATCAGCGGCAAGTTCAGCAAAATGAGCATCACATTACCGATCCACATCGATGCAATCAAACCCCAAAACAGGGTCGGATTACTCGTCATTACCTGAGGGCCTGGCTGAATGTTATGAATGGTCATTGCACCCACCATTAGAGCCATCACAGCATTGGGTGGGATGCCTAGAGTCAAGAGTGGAATGAATGAGGTTTGCGCCGCCGCGTTATTGGCAGATTCTGGACCAGCAACACCTTCAATTGCACCCTTACCGAACTCATGGCTGTACTTCGACGCTTTCTTTTCAACGGAGTAGGCACCAAAGGCCGCCAAAGCAGCGCCGCCGCCAGGCAAAATACCCAAAATGGAGCCAATCGTAGTGCCGCGCAGAATCGCTGGAGTCATGCGCTTAATGTCAGTCCAGGTTGGAATCAAGGTGGTTACTTTGTTTAAGAAGGACTCAGTGACCCCCTTCTTTTCCAAATTCATCATGATCTCGGCAAAACCAAAGACACCCATGGCAACGGAAACGAAACCAATACCATCGCTTAATTGAGGAACGTCAAAGGTGTAGCGCGCTACGCCGGAATTAACGTCGGTACCAATCAAGCCCATTAAGAGGCCCAAAATGATCATGCCGATCGCCTTCAGGAGTGAGCCCGATGCCAATACAACCGCACCGATTAATCCCAACACCATCAAGGAAAAGTATTCTGCTGGACCGAATTTGAAAGCTACCTCTGCTAATGGCGCAGCAAAGCCAGCCAATATCAGCGTAGCCACACACCCGGCAAAAAATGAGCCCATACCAGCGGTAAAGAGCGCCACGCCGCCACGGCCGCGTCGCGCCATTTGGTAGCCATCAATGGCCGTCACCACCGAAGCGGTTTCGCCCGGGATATTGAGCAGAATTGCCGTGGTTGAGCCGCCGTACTGTGAGCCGTAGTAAATACCAGCCAGCATAATTAGGGCGGCAATCGGAGGTAATGCATAGGTTGCGGGCAGCAGCATCGCAATCGTTGCTACTGGCCCTATACCTGGCAATACGCCAATCAAGGTGCCTAGCACACAACCAATAAAGCAATACAACAGGTTCTGCAACGTAAATGCAGTTTCAAAACCAAGTGACAGGTTAGCTAATAATTCCATTTGATTTGTCTCGTCAACTTAGTTCATGAAGAATGGCAAAAGCGGGAAAGTAAGTCCCAGTCCTTTTATAAACGCCAAATAGGTGAATCCAACTAGGAAAACCGCATTCAGCGCGGTGCCCTTCCAGCCAAAATCATGACTGACTGAGGCGGATGTGAATACCAGTGCAAAAATCGCAAAGATAAAACCCATGGTGGGTAACAAAATGCCATAGAGCACCACCGATCCCGTGATCCACAGCATGATTTTAAAATCCCATTTGGGCATTTTTTCTTCTATGGATTTTTTGGATATCGAGCCGTACAAAATAATGA
>JBIILR010000014.1:0-17059 GCA_044338365.1 Polynucleobacter sp.
TGGCGGAGACGAGAGGATTCGAACCTCCGATCAGAGTTTTAGCCCCGATGCTCCCTTAGCAGGGGAGTGCCTTCGACCAGCTCGGCCACGTCTCCGTATTTCAAAACAGCCCACAGTTTAACGGATGTACCGTTTCTATGGGATTTTCTTACTTTTGATCGAGTTCAAATGCCTTATGCAGGGCACGTACCGCTAACTCCATGTACTTCTCATCGATCACGACTGAAATCTTGATCTCGCTCGTCGAAATCATCAAAATATTGATGCCCTCTTCCGATAAGGTGCGGAACATCTTGCTCGCTACACCGACGTGCGAGCGCATACCAACACCAACCACGGACACCTTCGACACCTTAGGGTCACCGGCGATTTCCTTGGCTTCAATGTGTGCCTGCACCGTATTTTTGAGCAGATCCATGGCCTTTTGGTAATCGGCTCTGGGGACCGTAAAGGTAAAGTCCGTTTTGCCATCCACCGACTGATTCTGAATAATCATGTCAACGTCAATATTGGCGTCGGCTATGGGACCCAGAATTTGGTAAGCAATACCCGGACGATCCGGTACGCTGAGTACGGTAATTTTGGCTTCATCGCGAGCAAAGGCGATGCCTGAAATAACGGCGGCTTCCATGGTGCTGTCCTCTTCAAATGTAATCAAGGTACCCGACTTCATTTCAATATCAAGGGGTATCAGTGGGTCGGTCAACGACGACAGAACCCGGGTTTTGACTTTGTATTTACCGGCAAACTCAACCGAACGAATTTGCAACACCTTAGAGCCAAGGCTGGCCATCTCCAACATCTCTTCAAAGGTGATCTTATCGAGGCGGCGGGCATCTTCACAAACACGGGGATCCGTGGTGTAGACCCCATCGACGTCGGTGTAAATCAAACACTCATCTGCATTCAGTGCAGCAGCCATGGCCACTGCCGAAGTATCCGAGCCACCACGACCCAAGGTCGTAATATTGCCATTGGGGTCGACCCCCTGAAAACCGGTTACGACTACTGCCTTGCCGGCATTCAGGTCAGCCATGATCTTTTGATCATCGATGCCCATAATGCGCGCTTTAGTGAATGCCGAGTCTGTATGGATGGTGACTTGCCAGCCCGCATAACTCACGGCGTCAATGCCCTCCTTGTGAAGGGCTAGGGCTAATAAGCCTGAGCTCACCTGTTCACCCGTAGAAGCAATTTGATCTAGCTCCCTCGGGCTAGCGCTCGAATTAATGTCCCGAGCCAAGCCAAGCAAGCGATTGGTTTCACCGGACATTGCCGATGGGACGACCACCACCTGGTGGCCAGCACGCATCCATTTAGCGACGCGTTTGGCGACATTTTGGATGCGCTCCACCGAGCCCATCGAGGTGCCACCGTATTTGTGAACAATTAATGCCATAAGGGATATGCGGTTAAAAACGCAGTGAATTGCCTAAAAGCGCTATTTTACAGCGTTTTGGCTGGCAAGCCACCCTAGAAGGTCTTCCAATGCGGCAACATCCGGCTCCCCGTGAAGACCAAATGGGGGTAACTGACCCCTACCCCTGCCACCGCAATCAGTTCGCCATCCATATACAAGAGCGGCGCCTGCCGCTGCCAGGGTGGCACCGCATTTTCTTGGTACAGGTTTTTCAGCGTTTTGCGCGGTCCCGCTGCAGTCACTTGCAAACGCTCGGCGCCGCTGCGCTCACGAAACTCGATCGCACCTGCTTTTTTTTTGGATTTAGTAATCCATGCGGCTGGCAGTCCCCCTTCAGTACTTCCTGATGGGACAGGTACAAAGGTCCACTCGCCCTGCTGGCTTTCTTCTGGCTTTACTGATGCACTGATCTGGAGTTGCCCACGCCACAATCGAATGCTGCATTCATCGTGAAGCCACTCTAGCTTGGCGTCTTTTCGGGCCTGTTGTAAATCAAGCCACCATGCCTGGAGGCGTTCATGAGACGGCATAGTTAAGCCGGCGACTTTAAGCCAATAACGCAGCACATTATTAGCAGCTGCCAGATCGCTTGCATTCAAGGCAAGCAAGGGCTGCACGCTGAGGGTATTGTTTTCTGGGTTATGCATTTTTTTGCCATCCTGCTGAGCCAGGCGATCCAGCAATTGCTGGGCCTGCGCTAATAACTCAGCACTGCGTGCAAGATTAGCGGTGGCACCAGCTTGAATGCTTTCTAACTTGGGAAGTATGCTCTTGCGGACCGCATTACGCCGATACTTGCTGCTGCGATTACTTGGGTCTTCAATCCATTTCAGTTTATGTTCGCGGGCATAGGCCTCGAGCTCCTCGCGACTTAAACGCAGTAACGGTCGCCAAAGCGTAATGCTACTGGCCTGCTCCGTGGATGTCGCCAGGATCCTGCTCTCCGGCATGCTCGATAAGCCGGCAACTCCAGCGCCACGCATCATTTGCAACAACACGGTTTCGGCTTGATCGTTTTGGTGGTGCGCGAGCAAGAGATCCTCAATGCCGTGATAAGCACACAGCTCAGTCAATGCCTCATAGCGTGCGGCACGGGCTCTAGCCTCGATGTTTCCTGAGCTTAATTGGGTATCGATATGCAGTAAACGAAAGTCAAAACCGATCTTGTATTTTTTTGCGAGTGCCTCACAAAATACCAGCCATTCATCGGCTGCTTTTTGTAATCCATGGTGAATGTGAAATGCGAAGATGCGAGGCGCCGCTACTTCTTTGCTTTCAGGCTTCGTTGATTTTTTTACTTGGGTTTGCTGCAGTCGGCAGATCGAGTCCAGTAATACTACTGAATCGAGGCCGCCACTTAAAGCGATCGCCATTCTGGCAGAACCATTCATTCGATTAGGCGCCTCCACATGCAAGGCATCGCGCGTTGACTGCGCCAGCCCTACTTTGGGCTTAGGCTTTAGGATTGGTTTCCTTGAACTTGCCATAACTCATTAGGCGCTCATGGCGACGTTCGAGTAGCGTATCCTCATCCATCGACTGAAATACCTTGAGTGATTCGGTCAATGCTTTACGCATATTGTCCATCATGCTTGGGTAATCGCGGTGCGCTCCTCCAATTGGCTCAGACACAATCTTATCGATTAAGCCAAGGCCTTTTAAGCGCT
Source organism: Polynucleobacter sp. (assembly GCA_044338365.1). Lineage (GTDB taxonomy): Bacteria > Pseudomonadota > Gammaproteobacteria > Burkholderiales > Burkholderiaceae > Polynucleobacter. The sequence continues at coordinate 3,088 of JBIILR010000014.1, forward strand.
GGGCAGTCAGGGCCAACTGCTCTGCAGCTTCTGGCGCCTTTGCGGCGGTCTTCCATAAAATCGAGGCGCAGCCCTCCGGCGAGATAACCGAATAGGTTGAGTTTTGCAACATCAACACGGCATCCCCCATCGCGATTGCCAAGGCGCCGCCCGAACCGCCCTCACCAATAATGGTGGCAATAATGGGAACGGTTAACTCTGCTTGGGTATACAGATTGTGACCAATCGCCTCAGACTGATTGCGCTCTTCGGCATCGATACCTGGAAATGCACCTGGCGTATCCACAAATGTAAATACCGGAATCTGAAATTTCTCGGCAAGGCGCATCAGGCGCATTGCTTTGCGATAGCCTTCGGGCCTGCTCATACCAAAATTACGTAAGGCGCGCTCTTTGGTGTCGCGCCCCTTTTGATGGCCAATCACCATGCATGCTGCGCCATTGAAACGGGCTAAGCCGCCAATAATCGACTGGTCGTCTGCAAATGTCCGATCGCCATGCAACTCATGAAAATCAGTAAACAGACCGGCAACGTAATCCAAGGTATAGGGGCGCTGCGGATGGCGCGCGACTTGGGATACTTGCCATGGGGTCAGCGCCGCATAAATGTCTTTAATTAACTGCTGACTTTTTTCTGAAAGCGTCTTGATCTCATCGGAGATATCGACCGAGGACTCGTCCTGCACAAAACGCAGTTCGTCGATCTTCGCCTCTAACTCGGCGATGGATTGCTCAAAATCCAAAAAAGTAGTCTTCATGCCTTGATTTTAGTATTCCACGGGAATGGGGTCGATACTTCGCCACATATACCAGGTTGCAACCGTCCTCCACGGGGCCCAATTGGCTGCAACTTCCCTAGCCTCATGGCGGCTTACCGGCTCGCCGCTGAAGTAATTAAGGGAAATGGCTTTAATTAGCCCAATGTCGTCCAAAGGCAGGATATCCGGCCGGATCATATTGAATATTAAGAACATTTCTGCAGTCCATCGGCCAATACCCCGAATCGTACTGAGCTCCCGAATCACGCTTTCATCGTCCATATCACGCCATTGATTGGCGTGCAGGCGGCCGGAGGCAAAGTGATCGGCCAAATCGCGAATGTACTCTACCTTGCGACCGGAAAGCCCAGCGGCCCGAAGTGCTTCTGGCGTTGCCGCCAAAATGCGGGCAGGACTCACTTTTTTGCCAACGGCCATCAGCATCCGATCCCACACCGCTTGCGCAGCCGATACGGAGATTTGCTGACCCACAATCGCCCTTGCCAAGGTAGTGAAGGGATCTCCGCGCGTTACCAAAAAACCAGTGCCGTACTTGGGAATCAGCTTTTTCAATATGCGGTCATTTTTCATCAGCTCTTTGCAGGCCTGATCCCAGTAATCGGGCGCCATCACCGTTAGGCTGGGCTCACCTTGGTTGGGTGGCAGCGTACGCTCTACTTCCTTACCCGCTGTTTTTGCTGCTGGTGTTTTGCGCGCAAGCGGTTTTTTTGCTATTGTTTTTTTGACTGCTGGTTTTTTTACGCTCGTCGCCATTCGGTGACCCCTCCTGGCTTATCTTCCAAGACAACGCCTTGCTTGAGTAAATCGGCGCGTATCGCGTCCGCCTTTTCAAATGCTTTCGCTTGCTTTGCTGCAGCGCGCGCGGCAATCTGTTGCTCGATGGCAGGTGCGTCCAATGCACCGGAATTGCCGCCTTGCAAAAAAGCGGATGGATCGCGCTCCAGAAATCCCAGAACTCCAGCAAGGTCTTGCATTACTTTTGCAAGCGCACGGACAGTATCAAGCTCGCCGCTAGCGTGCTTCCGATTGAGTTCGCTGGCGAGATCAAATAAAACAGCAATGGCATCAGGCGTATTGAAGTCATCGTCCATCGCCGCGTTAAAGCGCTGAACCCAAGGCGCAGTCAGCGTAGCGTTCTGACTCGCTGCCACAGTAATGGTGTTGGCTTGGGCTAAGGCGGTGTAAAGACGTCCGAGGCCTGAGCGAGATTCATCGAGCTGGACATCGCTGTAATTAATTGGGCTACGGTAATGGGCGCGCAGCATAAAGAAGCGAATCACTTCAGGGTCAAACTGCGTTAATACATCCCGAATCAAAAAGAAATTGCCCAGCGACTTGGACATCTTTTCTTGATTCACGCGAATGTGGCCATTGTGCATCCAGTAATTGACCCAAGGCGTATCGCTGTCACTGCGCTCTTGACCGTAAAGCGCCCCTTCGGTTTGGGCTATCTCGTTCTCATGGTGCGGGAATTGCAAATCAGCACCGCCGCCATGAATATCAAAGTGCTGACCTAATAGTGCGCATGACATCGCCGAGCACTCAATGTGCCAGCCTGGTCTGCCTTCACCCCAAGGGGATTGCCAGCGCGTATCACTAGGCTCATCTTCTTTCGCACTTTTCCACAACACAAAATCAAGGGGATCGCGTTTTCCGCTACCGACTGCAACGCGCTCACCTGCATTCAGGTCATCGAGGGATTTTCCGGATAGGCGGCCATAGCCAGGAAAGAGGCGAACCGTGTAGTTCACATCGCCATCGTCTGCCTGGTAGGCGATCTCTTGCTCCATCAAACGACCGATCATGCCCTGCATTTGCTCAATGTAGGCGGTAGCCCGTGGCTCTTGATCGGGCCGCATTAGACCGAGCGCATCCGAATCGGCATGCATGGCATCGATAAAACGCTGCGTCAGGGCCGCAATTGGCTCGCCATTTTCAATCGCCCGCGCAATAATCTTGTCATCGATGTCGGTAATGTTGCGGACATAGATCACCTCGTAACCACTGGCACGCAACCAGCGCGCCACCATATCAAACACAATCATCACGCGAGCATGGCCAATATGGCAAAAATCGTAGACCGTCATGCCGCAGACATACATCTTGACCTGGCCTGAAACCAAGGGGGTAAAGACCTGTTTGGAGCGATTGAGGGTGTTATAAATTTGCAGCATAGGCACTAAAGAAAGGGCAAGTCGGATAAAACAAGCATGATTTGTTAGACTGAGCGCTGAGTATATCGAATACGCCCCTTCTTTACCCCTTTACACCCGCCACCATGACCTCAAGCCCGCCATTGCAGACGCCCCCGCAAGTGAACGCTTCTGCCTTGGGCTTATGGTCAGGATTACTGCTCATCGCCTTAGCACTGCCTGGCTCCGTTAACGCACAGGCTTTTGGTAATCCAGCGGCAGTCCAGGATCAGCCCAGCACGGTGCTCGCCCCTTTTTTAGGCGGTTTTGGACCCAATGAGCCCCCACGGCTCTCCCCCAATGCGGGATTTGATCCCTTGCCGCCAGAGCTCTCTGAAACCGTTGCCCTGCCCTTCCTATCGTTTCTGATCATTGAGCCCGATCCCGTGGTTCGTAATGGCATTCCTACTGAAATTGAAAAGTTGGTCAAAGCCCAACAGTATCCTGAAGCAATCAAGCGCATCAATGAACTGCTGCTTAAAAATCCCCGTAATGTGCAATTGCGTTTTGTGCTTGCCCGCCTGCAAATTGAATTAAAGCAATATTCGGCAGCGCAAAAAACCTTGATTGAAATCACCCAGCAGTTTCCGGAGTTAGCCGAGCCTTACAACAATTTAGCGGCACTGGCCGCCAACCAAGGGCAATGGATTGAGGCCCGGGATTATTTAGAGCTCGCACTCAAACTCAAACCCAGCTACGCAATTGCGTCTGCCAATTTAGGCGAGGTATACACCCGCCTTGCTGCAAAAGCCTACATCGATGCAGCCAAACAGCGCGCCAACCAGCGCGAATACCAACGCCGTGCCACGGCCCTGCTTGGTATTTTGAAAACGCCAGAAACCAGTAGTAACACACCCAAACCCATTACCAACCCTCAAGAAAGTAAACCTAGCAATGGCACAAGTACTCCTCAAAACAAATAAAGGCGACATCACCCTGACACTGGATGCTGCAAAAGCGCCCAAGACCGTCGCTAACTTTTTAGCCTACGTTAAAAGTGGCCACTACGATGGCACCATTTTTCATCGTGTGATTGATAACTTCATGATTCAGGGTGGCGGCATGGCACCTGGCATGAAACAAAAGCCGACCCAAGCCGAGATTGAGAATGAAGCCAATAATGGCCTCAAAAATGTCAATGGCTCGGTTGCAATGGCGCGCACCAATGAACCCCATTCGGCAAGCTCCCAGTTTTTTATTAACGTGAATGACAATGACTTCTTAAATCACACCGCACCGACTGCACAGGGCTGGGGTTATGCCGTGTTTGGAGCCGTTAGCGGTGGTATGGACGTAGTGAATGCCATTCGTAAAGTGAAAACCGGTAGCTCGGGATTTCATCAAGATGTACCAACGGAAGATGTGGTGATTGAGAAAGCAAGTGTTCTTGCTGAATAATTCCACCACCCCATCGATCAATCGGCTCTGGGCGTAAGCGTCTGATGCAGTTCAGTCACGCCAGCGCCTTTCTGATTTCAGATTTGCACCTGACGCCGTCAATGCCCTTGACGGCGCAACGCTTTTTTGATTTCTGTGAAAAGGAAGCGCGCGAAGTCGAGGCGGTTTTTATATTGGGTGATTTATTTGAATACTGGGTAGGTGATGATGCCAATGCACAGTCGCCCTTCCATAGCGAAGTAAAGAATGCGTTAACAGCCCTGTCAAGCCGTGTAAAAACGTATTACATGCATGGCAATCGGGATTTTTTAGTCGGTAGTAGCTTTTTGAAAAAAACAGGCATGACCTTATTACCCGACCCATGCACAGTTCAAATTGCCGGCGATCAATACGCCTTAAGTCATGGCGATGGCTTATGCACTGCCGATAGCGGCTACCAGCTTTATCGCAGCTGGACACGCAGGCCATCGATTCAAAAATGGTTTCTACGCCTGCCACTTTCTTGGCGGCATGCGATTGCCGATCGCCTACGAAAAAATAGCAAAGCACAATATCGCCGTGATTCGCGCTTTAGTCTCGATAGCGTCAATATAAAAGGCAATGTCACGCTAGAAGCGTGTGCAGCGCTGGTTCGGTCGCAATCAAGCCATAAACTCATCCATGGTCATACCCACTTGCCAGCTCGCCATCACGAGTGCCTGCTCGAACTAGAGTGGCAACGCTGGGTTCTATCGGATTGGGATTTAGATCATCCTGAAGCGTACTTGCCCAAAGCAAGTGCATTGCGGATTGATCAGCACGGTGTGCGTTACTTGGATTTAGTGAAAAACTAAATCGCTCTGTACTGGATTTGCTATTCGGTTTTACTATTCGGCTTTACTGTACTTCGCCAAGTGTTGCGCTAGCTGAGCAAAGATGCGGGGATTGCCCGCCATAATTTCGCCGCTATTGAGGTAGTTTTCTTCACCGCGGTAGGTGCCCACTAAACCACCGGCTTCGATTATAAGTAACGCACCCGCAGCCATGTCCCAGGGCTTTAAGCCGCTCTCAAAAAAACCGTCGTAACGCCCTGCCGCAACATAAGCTAAATCCAGCGAGGCAGCGCCCGGGCGACGCAAACCAGCGCACTGCGCCGTCATCTCGGCAAACATCTTTAAGTAGGTTTGCAGGTCTTGGTCTTCGCGATACGGAAAGCCCGTGCCCAGTAAACAACTGCTTAAACGGGTTTGGCCTGCTACACGCAAGCGACGGCGATCCAAGTAGGTGCCGCTTCCGCGGGTTGCCGTAAAGAGCTCATCGCGGTTGGGGTCGTACACCACTGCCTGCTGCGTTACGCCGCCAACAGAGAGGGCAATCGATACTGCGTACTGTGGAAAGCCATGAATGAAATTGGTGGTGCCGTCCAGCGGATCGATGATCCAAACAGACTCTGCACCAGGATTATGTTCACCGGTTTCTTCTGCTAAAAAACCATGCGTTGGATAGGCGTCGCTGAGGATTTCAATAATGGCTTCCTCGGCCGCTTTATCCACCTCTGTTACAAAATCGTTGTGCTGCTTGCGGTCAACCTGTAGCCGCTCTAAATTCAGAGAGGCTCGATTAATCACGTTTCCGGCACGACGGGCAGCCTTGATGGCCACATTTAACATGGGGTGCATATATAGTGGTGAACAAATTAAATAAGAACAAGCCCAAAGCCAATAGCGAGCTAACGGCTTGATTCTAAACGATCTGATTGCAATCCAATGAAAAACAAGGACCCCATGAACCCAGCACTGCCCCACGATCAGCGCGCAGCAGATGCATTTGCCCAGCTTCGGACGATCTTGGTGGAAACCAGTCACCCCGGCAATGTGGGATCAACAGCGCGGGCATTAAAGACTATGGGCTTTCATGATCTATGTCTAGTCAATCCCAAAACGCCGGGGATAGCACACGAACTGGAGGCGGTAGCCTTGGCCAGTGGCGCCATGGATGTATTGGAAGCAAGTTCAGTAGCGGCCGATCTAAATACTGCTGTAGCCGGTTGTACTTTGGTACTGGGATTAACCAGCCGCGATCGGGAGTTTGGACCGCCTGGCCTCGATTGGCTAGAAGCACGTGAGCGCATTGTTGCGCAATTAAGCCAAGGAAAGCGGGTTGCATTGATGTTTGGGCCAGAGCGCACGGGTCTTGATAATGCCCATTTGGCCTTGTGCACTCACCGTGTTTGGCTTGAGGCCAACCCAGCCTACCCATCCCTGAATTTAGCCCAAGCGGTTATGGTGTGCGCCTATAGCCTGCGAGAGGGCCTTATTAAGGCGCTCGGTACTGCTGGCGCTGATTTAGCCCTGAGCTTAAGCCCTGAAGACCGAGCCGATCCCGCTGCCGTTGCCGCAATGCTGGAGCATTTGCGTTTAGGGCTGGAGTCTATTGGCTACTTGAACCCAGAAAATCCCAAGAAACTGATGGCTCGACTTTCGGCCCTTTTTGCCCGAGCAGAGCTGCAAACCGAGGAAATTGACTTGCTTCGGGGCATCGCAAAACAGATGCTTCTGAGAAAATAGGCTTTCGCTTTAAACTGCAAGTATGCTAAACGCCCTTTTTGATGAAGTTGATTCGATTATTGCCCGCGATCCTGCGGCACGGCACCGCTGGGAGGTCATTACTTGCTACCCCGGTTTGCATGCCGTTTGGCTCCACCGCGTTGCCCACTTTTTATGGAATAGCGGCTTACAGTGGGTTGCCCGATTTTGGTCCATGCTCGCTCGCCTCTTAACTGGAATTGAAATTCATCCGGGAGCCAAAATTGGTCGACGCGTTTTTTTAGATCACGGTCTGGGCATTGTGATTGGCGAGACCACTGAAATTGGCGATGACTGCACAATTTACCAAGGCGTCACCCTAGGCGGAACTTCACTCTACAAGGGCGTTAAGCGTCATCCAACTTTAGGTAAAGGCGTTGTGATCAGCGCAGGCGCCAAAGTGCTTGGCGGCTTTACGGTGGGCGATGGTGCGCGTGTTGGATCGAATGCTGTTGTACTCAAAGAAATTCCTGCAGGCGCTACTGCAGTCGGCGTGCCTGCACGCATTTTGCATCCCGACTTGCCTTCTGGTGAAAACGGCAGCGATGTGAATGACAAAAAAGCGTACTTTTCTGCGTATGGCATTACACCCAATGTCGATGATCCGGTATCGATGGCGCTCAAGGGTTTGATTGATGCAACGCTAGAACAAGAAGCCAAAATCAAGCTGCTCGAGGCCCAATTAGCCAAACTTAGCGGTACCGCGGTTCTGGATGGCGGCGAACCATCGAAGTCAAGCGCTGGCCTAGAGACCAAACACGACCTCGATACCATTAAGCAGTGGTTAAAAGAGTAAAGCCGATTTAGTGCAAGGTGCGCGGATTATTTTTACCCGTACCTGAAGCCGCATCAATTAACTGGTCTAAGTCAACATCGTCCTCATCGTCGTTTGGCATACCAAAGGTAATGGCGTCAACGCCTTCTGGATGGCGATTTTGAATCTCTTCTTCGGTGGCAGAGCGGATGTCCGTTACTAGCAAAGTAAAACGTAGGGCCATGCCAGCAAGAGGATGATTGCCATCAAGTACGACCTGGCTGTCAGCAACGTCCGTAACGGTATAGATTAAAGACTGTAAATCATCATCGTCTCCCGCATCATCGTCACTCGCGACGATTTCGCCTTGCTCATCTAAGGCCTCCGGTATCCCTTCGAACTGCATGCCAATTTCAATTGGCTCCGGAAAACGAACACGGGGTTCAATTTTTAACAATTCAGGATCGTATTCCCCAAATGCATCGCCAGGCTCAAGCTGCACGGTGGCTTCAAAACCCAGTTCATGGCCATCCAGAAGCGCTTCTATTTTTGGAAAAGTGCCGTCATAACCGCCGTGGAGGTATACCATCGGGGAATCAGGCTCTTCGATGAGGTTGTGTTGCGCATCGGTTAATTTATAGCGAAGCGACACGACGGTATTTTTTTCGATCTTCATGCGCGTTGTATGAAAAGCCTATGTCAGATTAATTGTGAACTGCAGATGAAATCATTTTACTTGAGCACGCCCTACCAGCCACCAACACCGCCCTACCCCCTACCCATAAAGGCCCCTTGGGCGCTATTGGGCGGGATCAGTCCTGCGCAATTTATGCAGCAGTACTGGCATAAAAAGCCCTTATTGGTGCGCGCTGCCATTCCCGCATTTGCGCTTGCAAAGGCTGCTGGCGAGCCACTCGAAAGCCCAATTTCTGCAGCCGATTTGGCTGTACTGGCAGGCCATCCCGATAGTGAATCCCGTCTGATTCAAAGCAAACCCTGGAAAATGGTCCGCGGCCCCTTCCCCAAGAAATCAATTCCACCCATCAGCCAAGCAAATTGGACGCTATTACTCCAGGGCGCGGATACCCTCCACCCAGCAGCGAAAACCATTTTGTCTTGGTTTCGATTTATCCCCGATGTTCGGCTCGACGACCTCATGATTAGCATAGCCGGCCTAGGCGGTGGCGTTGGCCCGCATGTGGATTCCTACGATGTATTTTTGATTCAGATGTCAGGCCGTCGGCATTGGAAAATCTCAATGCAAGATGACTTAAGCCTAAAGCCCAATTTACCGCTCAAGATTTTGGCGCAGTTTGAGTCATCCCAAGACTGGGTTTTGGAGCCAGGCGACATGCTCTATTTACCGCCGCATGTGGCGCACGAAGGCATCTCACTTGATGCGGGCTGCCAAACTTGGTCTGTTGGATTTCGGGCAGCCTCTTACCGAGAATTGCTACAAGAAGGGCTGTGGCGCCTAGCAGAATCATTGGATGCCCTACCGCTACTTGATAGGCGCTACCAAGATCCCCAGCAAACTGCAGCCGATCAGCCAGATACCTTGCCGCCAGAGCTGCTTAAACAGTTACGCACGCATCTGAACAGCCTAAAGCTCGACTCCGTCGATACCATGCTGCCAGGGATTGCAGCGTACTTGAGTGAGCCTAAACCGCATGCCTTTTTTAGTTGCCCGGATCGACCGGTATCCGCCAAAGCATTTGCGCATTACCTAAAGCAAAAACCCCTTCACCTTCACCCGCATACAAGACTGATGCGACTGGGCAAGACCATCTTTTGCAATGGCGAAAATCAAACCGAAGGGGAATCCTTGGCCGTGAAACTCTGCTGGAATGTGCTTTCTGAACGGCATTCCTTGCCGCCATTGGGCGAGGAAAATAGCGCCTATTTGCATGATATTGCCGCTGGAAACAACTCCCTTTACGATGCCTACCGCTCGGGATGGTTATTAATGGCAGGAAAAAACGAAGGGTCGTTATAATTATAGGTGAATATTGTGCGGGGAAACCCGCACTCTTTTCGCATTTTATTCAGGCTAAGGCCACCAGTCATTCATTTTTAAAAGGATCAATCAAATGAAAAAATCGCTCTCCCTCGTACTCGCAGCCCTCTTTGCAGTTACCTTAGCTGCTTGCGGCAAAAAAGAAGAAGCTAAGCCAGCTCCAGCACCTGCTGCCGCTCCAGCGCCTGCTGCTCCAGCTGATGCAGCTCCTGCCGCAGCTCCAGCTGCCCCTGCTACTGGCGCTGCTCCAGCTGCTGCTCCAGCTCCAGCCGGTAAGTAATTCCTGCTGAAAACAAAAAAGCCGCTGCAAAGCGGCTTTTTTAACGTCCCAGTCCCAGCTTACTTAATCAGCTGCTCGTCCAGCAAGGTCAGCAAGCGATAGCCTGCCGGGGTATTTTCTGGCTTGCCCGCATCGTCCTGAACATACACTTGCGTTAGGTTATCGCTACTTGACTTCAGAACTACCCGGTAGCGCTTTGCTTTGAGGCTAGAGTCATCGCTACTACTAAAAAGCTTCGAAAAGAATCCTTTGGATTCGCCCACCTCTTTTGGATTGACGTAACGAACAAAGTAAATCCCCTTGGAGCGATCGCGGTCTTCTACTGTGAAGTTGGAGCGGTCTAGCGCAAGGCCAACATCACGCCAAGCACGGTCAAAGCTAGAGCTCATATCAATGCGACCCGTGTTGTTGCCCTCTTGAACAAACTTCGCTTTCGGAGCCTTTGCTGGAGCCACGGCAGCAGCTGCAACTTGAGCCCGAGCCGATTCTTGCGAGACACCCAAGCGCTCCATTAAGCGCGCCAGAAAAACAGCTTCGAGTTCCGGATCATTAGGGCGAGGTGTCCACACCGTAGAAATACATGAGCCGGAATTATCGGATACGCACTTTTCCAATGCACCGCGCTGGGTAATATAAACCTCGGTCTCGCCGGGTTTGGGCACTTCAAGGCGGGTTTTGTACTTATCGCGCTCACCGGTATCGTAGAGTGAATCCAATGCCTTACCTAAGGTCTTCCGAATAAAATCCTGCGGAATTTTTGCGCGATTTTCAGCCCAATCGGTTTCCATAATGCCGGTGGAAGGTGAATCAACTACCAAGAGGAAGCCATTCTCTTGCCAAAAATCTTTGATCAGGGGATAGAGTTCAGGCGCTGGTCGTTCGACAACCAGCCAACGCTTTTCATTATCCCGCGCAATCCGCATGCCGGGAATTCCGGTGAGTACGTTCTGACGAGTCTGGCTGATTTTTTTGGACGCTGCATTGAACTCCGACATGGTTGCGGAACCATCTTGCACAATGTAACGACGGTCAGCCTGAGCTGTAATCAGATCCGGTGGCAGAGTTAGGTTGGGTCCGCGTACTGCGCCAGCAGCTTTATAGTCAACGGTATCGTTTTTTGTAACCGAAGTACAGGCAAGCAAGCTAGCAACACCTGCAACAATTACAGTGCGGCGCGTGAAAAGAATTGCGTTTTTCATAATAGTCCAGCGTGGATAAGTGCTTTTTTGAGCGGATCGCGTAATGCGGGACTGAGTGGAGTTAATGGCAAACGGATGCCTGCGGTAATCTTGCCCATTTGATGCAGGGCCCATTTGACTGGAATTGGGTTAGCCTCGGTAAACATCGCTTTATGTACCCCGAGTAACTGATATTGAATTGCCCTCGCCTTTGCAACATCGTCGGCTATTGCTGCAGCACATAGCTCGTGCATCAAGCGCGGAGCCACGTTGGCAGTCACTGAAATATTTCCTTTGCCGCCCATGAACATCAGCAATATAGCGCTCAAATCATCGCCAGACAACACCGCAAAATCGGCATGCCCTGCGGCCTTTAATTCAGCAAGTAGGATACTGCCGCGCTCTAAATTGCCAGTGGCATCTTTAATGCCGATAATGCCCGGGACTCCAGCTAAGCGCACAGTGGTCTCACCAGCCAAATCCGCTACCGTACGACCAGGTACGTTGTACAAGATAACGGGTAAATCGACTTTTTCAGCAATCGTTTTGAAGTGCTGGTACATGCCTTCTTGCGTTGGCTTGTTGTAATAAGGAACGACTTGAAGGCTGGCATCGGCTCCGACTTTTTTAGCAAACTCGGTGAGCTCGATTGCCTCACGGGTGGAATTGCCCCCCGTTCCAGCAATCACCGGAATGCGGCCGTGAATGTGATCGACTGTGACTCGAATGAGTTCACAATGTTCTTCGACCGAAACCGTGGGCGACTCTCCGCTGGTACCTACAATGACGATGCCATCCGTTCCCTCGGCAACGTGCCAGTCAAGTAAGTTTTTTAGGCCTGAATAATCTAGGCTTCCATCCTCAAGCATGGGGGTAACAATGGCCACCATGCTGCCGTGCATCGGCTTCGATTTAGGCATGGGAGCACCTCGCAGGATGGGCTTGGGATTGCGCTATAGTCATCCCTGAAATTGTAACGGATGGCGCTCTTTTAGCGCCCCCTTTACAGCGCATAAGCTCTGCACCATGGCAGGCTTGGGCTGGGCCTGATATAAATCGGCGTATGCAAGAACATGAAGGCCGTGGCGCGCTGCAAAATCAAGTAATTCCCCTGTCTGCAGTAGGAAATCCGGGTTGCTAGGCTTGCCAAAAGCAGCATTGCCATGGGCAAACGTCTCGTAAATCAGCACCCCTCCCTCAGCCAGCAGATCGGGCAGTAGATCTAAATAGGGTCGGTAAAGGTAGTTGGTCACCACCACGGCATCAAAAAGCCTCGATCGATCGGCCAAGGGCCATGTGGGTCCCTCTAGGTCTAACTGCTCAATTTGAATCGCCAAACCCCCCTTGGATTGCTTAAGCAGCTCTAGCGCTCCAACATCCCGATCTACTGCCAATACCGAAAATCCCAACTTAGCCAGATACAGACTATGGCGACCTGAGCCTGCAGCCAAATCCAGTACCGTTCCACCCGCAGCAATCAAGGGGCAAAAACGCGTTATCCACACTGATGGATTGGCAATGCTAGCGTGTGTTGGAGTTGCGCCTAACAATTTAGAAGTGATAGCAAGACTCAGGTATAGGCAAGGCCCATGGCCTCGCGAACATCCCGCATGGTTTCTTGGGCAACGGCGCGGGCCTTGTCATTACCATCGGCAATAATCGCCCGCAGCAAGCTCGGGTCATCCAGGTATTGCTGGGCTCGCTCAAACATCGGCTGCTGCTCTCGTAAGATGCTATCGATGACGGGTTGCTTGCACTCTAAGCAGCCAATGCCCGCTGATTTGCAGCCTTTTTCAGCCCACTCTTGGGTTGGTTTATCGGAATACACCAAATGCAGCTGCCATAGGGGGCAGCGCGCTGGGTCGCCCGCATCGGTTCTGCGGATACGCGCTGGATCGGTGGGCATGGTTTTAATCGAGCGCTCAACTACGGCAGGCTCTTCCCGAATGCCGATGGTATTGCCATAGGACTTGGACATCTTTTGTCCATCCAAACCGGGCATACGCGATGCAGCCGTGAGCAAGGCATGCGGCTCGGGCAGAATTACCTTGCGGGATCCTTCAAGATAACCAAAGAGGCGCTCCCGATCCGTATTGGAAATACTTTGGGCCTGCTGAAGTAATTCCCTGGCCCGCTCAAGCGCATCGACCTCGCCCCGTTCTTGATAGGCAATGCGGCACTCGGTATAGAGCTTGGCTGCTTTGCCACCCAGTTTCTGGATTGATTCCTGGGCTTTGGCTTCAAAGCCAGGCTCACGGCCGTATAAATTGTTAAAACGGCGAGCTACTTCGCGGGTCATCTCCACGTGCGGTACTTGATCCTCTCCAACGGGAACGTGTTGTGCGCGGTAAATTAAAATATCAGCCGATTGCAATAAGGGGTAACCTAAAAAACCGTAGGTCTGTAAATCTTTTTCCTTGAGCTTTTCAATCTGGTCTTTGTAGGTGGGAACACGCTCCAACCATCCTAGAGGCGTTCCCATGGATAACAACAAAAACAGTTCAGCATGCTCGGGTACGCGACTCTGGATAAAAAGGGTGGCTTGTTTTGGATCGACGCCAGCAGCCAGCCAGTCAACCACCATCTCCCACACCGATGCCTCGATCACCTCTGGGGTTTCGTAATGGGTGGTGAGTGCGTGCCAATCGGCTACAAAGAAAAAACAGGGGTACTTAGCCTGTAATTGGACCCAGTTTTTTAACACACCATGGTAGTGGCCTAAATGCAAATGGCCCGTTGGCCTCATTCCGGAAAGTACGCGCTGAGCAAACATAATTAAGTGGCCTTCTTCGGCATTTTAGTAAATAGCAA
>JBIILR010000111.1:0-5008 GCA_044338365.1 Polynucleobacter sp.
AAACAGATTGAAATCGATCCACTCATCGGAGCTACGCCCTTCGGGGCAGCCCAAAAGACCGCCATAAAAGTGACGGGCGGACTCCAAATTGTCGACCGGAAAAGCCAAATGAAATGGGTGCATTGCGTTCTTTCTGGTTTCGTTATTTACTGGATAGCATGTGCAAGATCGACTCTAGCTCATCGCGCAGCTTAAGTTCACCACGCACCTCATCAAGGCGATTGCGGGCGCCGCTAATCGTAAAACCATCCTCATAAAGGAGCGCTCGAATCTTGCGGATGAGAACAAGCTCGTGGTGCTGATAATAGCGGCGATTACCACGGCGTTTTTGTGGGCGGAGCTGAGCAAACTCTTGTTCCCAATACCGCAGAACGTGGGAGCGTACACCGCAGAGCTCGGCTACTTCGCCAATCGTGAAGTAGCGCTTGGATGGTATTGGTGGCAGCTGGGAGACCAGCAGCGCCAACCCAGAATCAAGCTCTGATTTCTCGAGCATGGGACTCGACCGCATCCTTCAGTTTTTGACTGGCGTGAAATGTAACCACCCTGCGCGCCGCAATCGGAATCATCTCGCCTGTTTTGGGATTGCGCCCTGGACGCGCCGACTTGTTACGCAACTGAAAGTTACCAAAGCCGGAAATCTTAACCTCGGTACCGACTTCGAGCGACTCCCCAATGCGGTCAAAGAAAGCATCGATCATGTCCTTGGCTTCCCGCTTATTCAAACCCACCTGATCAAATAAGGCTTCCGATAATTCGTTTTTCGTAACAGTCTGATTGCTTGCATTCATGAGGGGCTCTTATCTATTTCAAATGGCTTAACTATTATGACAACGTCTGATTTCAGTGTAGCAATATTTTTTAGCGTAGCCGAGCATTGCAGCACTTTTCCAGTGCACTGAGCAATGCTGCAATTGCAGCATCGATTTGCGCATCCTGCAAGGTTTCCGCTGGATTTTGTAATGTAATACGAAACGCGAGGCTTTTTTCATCCGCAGCCATACTGCTACTGCCGGCTCCCGGCCTAAAATCATCAAAGACCTCAATTTGACGAACCAGTGCGTGATTGCTTGCATGCATGGCATCGAGCAAGGTTTGCGCCGCAACAGATTGTTGTACAACAACCGCAAGATCACGCTGCACCGCAGGGAATTTACTAATCTCCGTTGGCGCTGGCAAACCAAGCTCAGCAAGCGCATCCCAGTCGCATTCAAACAAAACCGGTGCCTGCGCTAATTCATAGGCCTGTTGCAAGCCTGGATGCAATTCGCCAATCCATCCGACTGGAATGGTCTTATTGCCTGCCTTAAATGCAATTTGTGCCGATCGGCCTGGATGCAAGGCTGGGTGCGCAGCAGCTGCGGTAATAAATTCCAAGGGTGCAAATGCACTCTCCAGATCGCCTTTGACATCAAAAAAATCAACCGCCCTGCTTTTGCTAGCCCACTGCTCGGGCAGCGCTAATCCATACGCTAGGCCACCAACCCGACGGGGCTGATCGTAACCCGCCACCATGCCCGGCGCATCTGCTTGCGAACTATTGCGCACAAATACGCGGCCGATCTCAAAAAGGCGAATGCGACTACTGCCGCGGTTGAGGTTTGCCCGAAGATTGCCCAACAAACCACCCCAGAGGGTGCTTCGCATCACAGCATACTGATTGGCAATGGGGTTGCGTACTTGAATTATTTGTTTTTCATCGCCTTGGTGCACTGACAAACGCAGCTCACTCTCGCGGTCAGTAAATCCAAAGTTGACCGCCTCTTGATAGCCTGCCTGTGCCAAAGCGTGGCGTAAGCGGTGTACGCTACGCCGCGCCTCCGGCGGAGCGCTCATCTTTAATGCGGCTGTCGGTGGATGATCTGGAATGTTTTCAAAGCCATACAGACGAGCAATCTCTTCGATCAAATCTTCTTCGATCTCAAGATCGAAACGGTAGCTTGGCGGCGTCACGACAAATACAGCCTTAGCCGCATCCGCACCGTCGTTGACGGTAAATGCAAAGCCAAGTCGGGTGAATACATCACTCACTATCGCAGTCGACAAGGGAATGCCGATCACGTCGATTGCGCGCTTCAGGCGCAAGCGAACTGGCTTACGCTCCGGTAATTGCGTAATCTGATCATGAATGGGGCCAGCTTGACCACCGCATACATCCAAAATAAGGGATGACAAATACTCAAGCTGCGTTACGGTAGCAGCAGGATCAACGCCGCGCTCAAAGCGATGGCCTGCATCCGTGGTGAAATTGAATCGCCGCGCGCGACCTTGAATCGCAGCGGGCCACCAAAATGCAGCCTCAACATAAATATTGACCGTGTCATCACTGACGGCGCTGGCATTGCCACCCATAATGCCAGCCAGACTCACTGGCCCCGTATTGTCGGCAACAACACCAACACCGTGAGCCAACTGGTTTGATACCTCACTCTGCACAATTGGACTCAGCGTTTGCTCGTTTAACAGTGCTATCTGTTCGCCTGGCTTTGCCCAGCGTACCTGCAAGTCGCCCTGCAATTGATCGAGATCGAACACATGGGTTGGTTGACCCATTTCCAGCATGACGTAATTGGATAGATCGACTAAAGGCGAAATACTACGTTGACCTGCATGGCATAAACGCTGAACAATCCAATCGGGTGTTTTAGCTTTTGGGTTAACGCCGCGAATCACGCGGCCTGCAAACCGCCCACATAAATCGGGGGCATCAATCTGCACTTTTACGGTATCGGTAATCGTCGCAATCGGCGCAGTCCATGTTGGTCCGCATAATGGCGCGCCTGTAATCGCCGCGACTTCACGCGCCAGCCCCAAAAGCGATAAACAATCGGCTTTATTGGGGGTCAGCTTGATCACGTAAATCTGATCATCTAGCTCGAGGTATTCACGGATATTTTTTCCAACTGGCGCATCGAGTGGTAACTCCAGGATGCCCTCATGATCATTTCCAAGACCAAGTTCACGCCCCGAGCACAGCATGCCTTGGCTTTCTACGCCGCGTAACTTGCCCACCTTAATTTGGAATGGCTTGCCACCCTCTTCAGCGGGCGGAAGCAGAGCACCTACTAAGGCGCATGGAATCTTGATACCGACGCGTGCATTGGGGGCGCCGCAGACAATTTGCAATTCACTACCAGTGCCTGCATTGACTTTGCATACCCGCAATCGATCGGCATCAGGGTGTTGCTCTGCCGTCAAAATTTCTGCAACAACCACCTGTGAAAATGGGGGCGCAACTGAATATTGCTCTTCGACCTCCAGGCCAGCCATGGTCATGGCATGGCCAAGGGCCTTGCTATCCAGGGCGGGATTGACGTACTGACGGAGCCAGGATTCAGAGAATTGCATGGGCTAGATCAATTTCAGTATGGAAGGATTAAGCAGGGAACTGCGCCAAAAAGCGCAGGTCGTTTTCAAAGAACAGGCGTAAATCATCGATGCCGTAGCGCAGCATGGTCATGCGCTCCAGGCCTGATCCAAACGCAAATCCCGTGTAACGCTCTGGATCAATGCCCATGTTACGCAATACATTGGGGTGCACTTGCCCTGCCCCAGAAATCTCGAGCCAACGTCCAGCTAATTTGCCGCTCGCAAACGCCATATCAATTTCGGCCGAAGGCTCGGTAAATGGGAAATACGATGGACGAAAGCGAACTTCTAAGGCTTCGGTTTCAAAAAAGGTTCTGAGGAAATCGGTGTACACACCCTTTAAGTCGGCAAAGGATACTTTTTCAGCAATCCATAGCCCTTCGACCTGATGGAACATGGGCGAATGGGTGGCATCACTATCGACCCGGTAGGTTCTGCCCGGGGCAATGACTTTAATCGGCGGCATCACTGCCGCGCCCGCGTACTTTTTGACGTGCTCACTGGCGTAACGCACTTGAATGGGGCTAGTGTGGGTACGCAGCAGTAAAGGCTTGCCGCTAGTATCGGCGCCATCAATGTAAAACGTATCTTGCATCGATCGTGCAGGGTGATTTTCTGGGCTATTGAGCGCCGTGAAATTAAACCAATCGGTTTCAATCTCGGGGCCATCAGCCACATCAAAGCCAATCGAATGAAAGATTGCCTCTACCCGTTCCCAGGTTCGCATGACCGGATGCAGACTGCCCACCGATTGAGCGCGGCCTGGCAGAGATACATCGATGGATTCAGCAGCCAGGCGCGTTTGCAATACGGCATCTGCTAATGCTTGACGGCGCTCTTGCAGAGCAGCCTCTACCGCAGACTTAACTTGATTAATTAATGCGCCGGCACTTTTACGTTCTTCAGGCGACATAGCACCGAGCGCTTTTAGACGCTCAGTGAGAACACCTGATTTACCGAGGTACCTGGCTTTCGCGTCCTCTAAGGCTGCTGCATCAGCGGCCTTAGAGAAATCGCGTTTGGCATCCTCGACAATGGGGTCGAGAGAAACCATCTCAGCTTGTGATTAAGCTGCGGCGTTAACGACGGATTTGATCCGCGTAACCAAAGCGGCAAATGCCTCTTTGTCCATGATCGCCATATCAGAAAGCACTTTGCGATCGAGTTCGATCTCCGCTTTCTTCATACCGTTCATGAATACGCTGTAGCTCAGGTCATGCTCACGTACTGCGGCGTTGATACGCGCAATCCACAAGGCACGGAATACCCGCTTTTTATTACGGCGATCGCGATAGGCGTATTGGCCTGCGCGCATAACCGCTTCTTTAGCAACACGGAATACGTTTTTACGACGTCCGCGATAACCGGTTGCGGCATCAGTGACTTTCTTATGACGGGCTCTTGCTGTAACCCCACGTTTGACTCTTGGCATTGAATTCTCCTAAATTAGTCTGAGGTTAAGCGTACGGAAGCATCGAGCGAATTGACTTGACATCAGCCTTCGCTACTTCAGTGGAGCCACGCAAGTGACGCTTGTTCTTGGTTGTTTTCTTCGTGAGGATGTGGCGTTTAAATGCCTGACCTCGCTTGATGGTGCCGCCTGCGCGGACCGTGAAGCGCTTTTTGGCGCTACTCTTAC
>JBIILR010000112.1:0-5000 GCA_044338365.1 Polynucleobacter sp.
AGGAAGCAAAACACATCTACTGGAAAAAACCGTTTGATACGGTACTCGAATACAGTAATCCGCCGTTTGCGCACTGGTTCAAGGGCGGATTAACCAATCTTTGCTACAACGCAGTGGATCGGCATTTAGCCGAGCGCGGCGATCAACTCGCCTTGGTGGCGGTCTCTACCGAGACTAATATTGAAAAGGCTTACACCTTTAAGGAGTTGCATGCGGAAGTGAATCGCATGGCTGCGATTTTGAAGGCCAATGGGGTTGGTAAAGGCGATCGCGTATTGATCTACATGCCGATGATTGCGGAAGCTAGTTTTGCGATGCTCGCGTGTGCACGTATCGGTGCAATTCATTCAGTGGTATTTGGCGGCTTTGCATCGCATAGTTTGGCATCGCGCATTGAAGATGCCACGCCCAAAATGATTATTACGGCAGAGGCGGGCATGCGTGGCGGTAAGGCGGTGCCATACAAGCCGCTCCTTGATGAGGCCATTACGCTCTCATCCTACAAACCCGCAAAAGTGTTGATCGTTAACCGCGGCTTAACCGAGTTTGTGATGGTGGATGGGCGCGATCTTGATTACACCGCTGAGCGCTTAGCCCACCTCCATGCAGAGGTGCCGGTAGAGTGGGTTGATGCAACCCACACCTCCTATATTTTGTATACCAGCGGCACGACCGGTAAGCCCAAGGGTGTGCAGCGCGATACCGGTGGCTACGCAGTAGCACTAGCATCGGCCATGCGCCTGATCTTCTGCGGCAAACCCGGTGAAACCATGTTCACGACCTCCGATATTGGCTGGGTGGTTGGGCACAGTTTCATTATTTATGGGCCGCTGATTAATGGCACGGCCACCATCATGTATGAAGGAACCCCCTTGCGTCCGGATGGCGGAATTTGGTGGAGTCTAGTTGAGAAATACAAGGTAGCGGTGATGTTCTCGGCCCCTACTGCGATTCGGGTACTGAAAAAACAAGATCCTGCTTTCTTAAGCAAATACGATTTATCAAGCTTGCGTACCTTGTTTTTGGCGGGCGAACCTTTGGATGAGCCAACCGCAAGCTGGATTCATGAGGCCATTGGTAAGCCAGTGGTGGATAACTACTGGCAAACCGAAACCGGCTGGCCTATTTTGGCGATTCAGCGCGGCGTTGAAGTCATGCCCCATAAATTTGGATCTCCTGGCTTGCCAGTCTTTGGCTACAACATGAAGCTATTGGATGAGGCCACGGGCGAGGAACTGGGCCCGGATCAAAAAGGGGTGGTCGCGATTGAAGGTCCACTGCCACCGGGCTGCATGCAAACCGTATGGGGTGATGATGCACGTTATGTCAAAACCTACTGGAGCACCATTCCCGGCAAGATGATGTATTCCACCTTCGATTGGGGCATCAAAGACAAGGACGGTTATTACTTCATTCTGGGTCGTACCGATGACGTCATCAATGTCGCCGGTCACCGTTTGGGTACGCGTGAAATCGAGGAGAGTATCTCGAGTCATGCCAATGTTTCCGAGGTGGCAGTCGTTGGCATTGAAGATAAATTGAAGGGCCAAGTTGCAATTGGTTTTGCGATTCCAAAAGATGCGTCCAACGTAAGCACGCTCGAAGCAGAACTCATGAAAACCGTGGATTCGCAATTGGGCGCGGTTGCGAGACCTGCGCGTGTTTACATTGTGACGGCTTTGCCGAAGACCCGTTCTGGGAAGATTGTGCGGCGCGCGTTGCAAGCGGTTGCCGAAGGGCGGGATCCTGGCGATATTAGTACGATGGAAGACCAATCGGTACTGGCGCACATTAAAACGGTGATTCAGGAAAGCGCCAAAAAAAGCTAGGAAAAACTAGCCCTAAAAAGCCGAAACTACAGGGAAATTAAAGCAGGGACTGGGCAGCCGCACCGCCCAGTAAGGCTGCGGCTGGTTTGGCGCAAAGCCAGTCCGCGAACTGGTATTATTGTTGGGTTCGTAACTCAATAAATTACCCTAGCGCTTAAAAACACTCACCTCCCGCAACCACTCCCGGGTAGGCTATTTGGGGGTGTTGAGCGTTGGATGGCAGCAGGGATTGGAGATGGTTTGTCACCCTTGCTTCCTTCTTTTCCCCCAGCCGTTTTGGCATTAGCCGACGGCACTCTATTCTCTGGCTATAGCATTGGCGCCCTTGGCGAGACCGCCGGCGAGGTTGTTTTCAATACCGCCTTAACGGGTTATCAGGAAATCATCACCGATCCAAGCTATTGCCGTCAGATTGTGACGTTGACTTATCCGCACATTGGCAATGTGGGCATCAATGCCCAAGATGCCGAATCATCGCAAATTCATGCAGCCGGTTTAGTGATTAAAGACCTCTCACGCCGGGTCTCGAACTTTCGCTCAGAGCAAAGCCTCGAGTCGTATTTACAAAAGGCAGGCATTCCGGGCATCGCCGGAATTGATACGCGCAAGCTGACCCGTTTACTGCGGGATAAGGGTGCGCAGTCGGGCGCGATTGTGGCTGGCAAGATGGGGGATGATCCCGTTGCCCTAGGCAGTAGAGCCCTCGAGCTGGCAAAGGCATTTCCAGGTATGAGCGGCTTAGACCTAGCGCAGGTTGTTAGTACGAAAACAGCATACCCCTGGCGCGAAGCGGAGTGGGAGTTGCACGGCCCCGATGGCAAACCCGCTTACCGTAGCCTTGATACCAAGAAACCCATCAAGAAAGTGGTGGCCTACGACTTTGGTGTGAAGCGCAATATTTTGCGCATGCTCACCGAGCGTGGTTGCGAGTTAACGGTTGTACCGGCGAAGACCACCGCAGCGGAAGTCCTCGCCATGAAACCGGATGGCGTGTTTTTCTCTAACGGTCCCGGCGATCCTGGTCCCTGTGATTACGCCATTAGCGCCGCAAAAGAAATCATCGAGCAGGGCGTTCCCACCTTCGGTATCTGTTTGGGCCATCAAATTATGGGCTTGGCTGCGGGCGCGAAGACCTTGAAAATGAAATTCGGTCACCACGGTGCGAACCACCCGGTGAAGGACTTGGATAGCGGGCGAGTTGCGATTACGTCCCAGAACCATGGATTTGCGGTCGATGCCAAAACATTGCCGAGTAATGTGCGGGTAACCCACGTATCCCTTTTCGATGGCTCACTGCAGGGCCTCGCGTGGACAGACAAGCCGGCTTTTTGCTTTCAGGGGCATCCCGAGGCATCCCCCGGACCCCACGACATCGCTTACTTATTTGATCACTTTATGAACTTAATGCATGCCGCTCCCACCAGCAAACAAGGAGGCAAATAATGCCTAAGCGGAGCGACATTAAAAGCATCCTGATTATTGGCGCAGGACCAATCGTGATTGGTCAGGCTTGTGAATTTGATTACTCTGGCGCGCAAGCATGTAAAGCATTGCGTGATGAGGGCTACAAAGTCATTTTGGTCAATAGCAATCCAGCAACCATCATGACCGATCCCGAGATGGCCGATGTCACCTACATTGAGCCCATAACCTGGGAAGTAGTCGAGCGCATTATTGCCACGGAAAAGCCCGATGCCATATTGCCGACCATGGGCGGTCAAACGGCACTCAATTGCGCCTTGGATTTACACCGGCATGGCATTCTAGAAAAGTACGGTTGCGAATTAATCGGCGCATCACCCGAGGCAATTGATAAAGCAGAAGATCGTCAAAAGTTTAAAGATGCGATGACCAAGATTGGTCTCGGTTCTGCAAAATCGGGTATTGCGCACTCCATGGATGAAGCCGTCGCCGTGCAACAGCGCATTCAGATAGAAACCGGCAGCGCTGGCTTTCCCGTCGTGATTCGTCCTTCCTTTACGATGGGCGGCTCGGGTGGTGGCATTGCGTACAACCGCGAAGAGTTTGAAGAAATCTGCAAGCGCGGTTTGGAGCTTTCACCAACGGGTGAGCTCTTAATTGAAGAATCGCTGCTCGGCTGGAAAGAGTTTGAGATGGAAGTGGTGCGCGACCGCGCCGACAATTGCATCATCGTGTGTTCGATTGAGAATTTGGATCCGATGGGCATTCATACGGGCGACTCGATTACGGTTGCGCCTGCTCAAACCCTGACGGATAAAGAGTATCAGTTGATGCGCAATGCTTCGATTGCGGTCTTGCGTGAAATTGGTGTGGATACCGGCGGATCAAACGTGCAGTTCTCGATCAATCCAGTCGATGGCCGCATGATCGTGATTGAGATGAACCCCCGTGTTTCAAGGTCATCTGCTTTGGCCTCCAAAGCCACTGGCTTTCCGATTGCAAAGGTCGCAGCAAAATTAGCCGTGGGCTACACCTTAGATGAGCTGCACAACGACATTACCGGTGGCGCTACACCCGCTTCGTTTGAGCCATCGATTGATTATGTTGTAACGAAGATTCCCCGTTTTGCATTTGAGAAGTTTCCACAAGCGGATTCCCGCTTAACGACGCAAATGAAATCCGTTGGTGAGGTGATGGCGATTGGCCGCACCTTCCAAGAGTCCTTTCAGAAAGCCTTACGCGGCCTTGAGGTCGGTGTTGATGGCCTAGACGAGCGCTCAACTGATTTAGAAGACATCATTCAAGAAATTGGTGAGCCAGGACCGGATCGTATTTGGTATTTGGCCGATGCATTCCGCATGGGCATGGGGCTTGATGAGATCTATGAAGAAACTAAAGTAGACCCTTGGTTCTTAGAGCAGATCGAAGAATTAATCTCGATTGAAAATACATTAAAGCAGCATACGATTGATGGCTTGTCTGCAGCGGAGTGGCGCTTTTTAAAGCAAAAAGGCTTTTCGGATCGCCGTTTAGCTAAGCTACTCAAGGCTGATGCTAGCTCGGTTCGGGCTACGCGCCACCGCCTGAAGGTATTTCCGGTTTATAAGCGCGTAGATACCTGCGCTGCCGAGTTTTCGACCAATACGGCGTACATGTATTCAACCTACGAAGCAGAGCACGGCGAATGTGAATCGCAGCCAACGAATCGCGACAAGATCATGGTTTTGGGCGGCGGACCGAACCGCATCG
>JBIILR010000015.1:0-16625 GCA_044338365.1 Polynucleobacter sp.
AAGGTGGCACCAGCATTCATTACCTCGAACATCGACTGGAAGAGCAAGCTGCCAGCCGGGTGAAGGGATAGTCTTTCTTGAAAGAGCAGGGCCATGCCGTACCGTGAACTGATTTTTACGGTTCATTCTGAAATAGCCGAACCCTTAGGCGATGCGCTGATGGAGCTCGGCGCCCTCTCCATTACAGTGGAAGACGCCGCTGCCGGCGGCTATGATGAAAACCCTCTTTACGGTGAGCCTGGGCTTTCTCCGGAGGTTCAAGCATGGGATCGCTCAACCGTTACTGCTCTGTTTAATCCCGATGTAGATCATTCGGATGATGCCGGCTTCATTCCAGATCTTTTGCAATCCTTAAGTGATTCCGGCTTTACCCTAAGGCACCCTGAAGAAAAAATCGTAGCCGAGCAAGATTGGGTTCGTTTAACGCAAAGCCAATTTGCACCGATTCAGATTGGTGAGCGCATTTGGGTCGTGCCCTCGTGGCACGAAACACCCACCGATCCAAATGCCATTTGCTTGGCGGTCGATCCGGGACTCGCATTTGGAACTGGCAGCCATCCCACTACCCACCTTTGCCTCCTATGGCTCGAGCAACAAACCCATTTGCAGAATAGAAGTCTGCTCGATTACGGCTGTGGCTCGGGCATTTTGGCCATTGCCGCCAGAAAATTAGGCTGCAACCCCGTAGTAGGGACTGATATTGATCCCCAAGCGATGGTGGCCGCGCGTAGCAATGCTGAAATCAATGGGGTTGATATCACCTTTGCTTTACCGGATGATGTGGTGCCGATGCTGGGTGCAGAGGCGCGCTATGACATCGTCATGGCCAACATCTTGGCAAATCCCTTGCAAGTTTTAGCGCCAGCTTTAGTGCAGCGCATCCGCCCTGGCGGTCAGATCGTACTCTCTGGGGTACTGAGCCGTCAGGCCGATGAAGTGATCGCCACCTATAGCCAGTGGCTAACGCTTTCAGTCTGGAAAGAGAGTGATGGATGGGTCTGTCTTTCCGGCACATTAGAAGGCCCTTCCCAGAATCCAATACTGGGTCAACCTGAGGTAGAAAAACATAGCATTGGTCTAACTAGCGCACTCAGTCCATCGCCAAGTAGTAGAGGTATGGTTTTTGCCCGGCTCTCCAGGTGGGCGCTGATTTGTACTTTGCTATGCGCCCTTGTTATTGCTACTTTGCATTTGACTCGCGATCGCTTGCTGCCATTTGCTTCGCCGCGGGTGGATCAGTCGCCATCGGCGTTCTATTTAGAAACGTTTGCTGCATTAGTGCGCGTTGATCAAATGCTGTGTAAGTCATTTGGCTGCACAGAAGGGGCTATACGCGATTTTTCTGCATGGAAGATTACATTGAGTGCGCTCGGCATGCAAACCGCTCCGCAAGCCTCTAAAGCGTCTGCAAATCCATCCGTGCTCGAAGTAGAGATACAAAATCGATTAATGATGCCAATTGCACTCCCGCATTTGGAATTAACCCTCACCGATACCGATGAATCTACCGTTCAATTGATTTCGTTTACACCCGAAGAATGGTTGCCCGCATCGTGGCGAGAATCCCATACCCAGTTTGCATTGAAGGGTGCACCCGGCGGGGAAAGTATCCGCGCCCTCGTTCCCCTGCAGTTACCCGGCAATGCTGCCGGGTATCGCGTGCGGCTTTTTTATCCCTGATCCCTTAATCATTACGAAAGTACTTTATGGCTAGCCTTATTTGCGGTTCCATCGCCTACGACACCATCATGAACTTTGAAGGCCGCTTTCAGGATCAAATCCTGCCAGACCAAATTCATATTCTGAACGTCGCCTTTTTAGTCCCCAGCATGCGCCGCGAATTCGGTGGCTGTGCTGGCAACATTGCGTACAACCTCAAGTTACTCCGCGGTGAGCCCGTCATCATGGCAACGGTAGGGGGCGACGCTACGCCCTACCTTGATCGCCTCAAGGACTTGCAAATTGACACTGCACATATTCGAACCTTGGAGGGCGCGTTTACCGCGCAAGCGATGATCACCACTGATCTCTCGAACAATCAGATTACGGCCTTTCATCCTGGCGCCATGAACGAATCCCACCTCAATCAGGTTGGCGATGTCACTGCTACACGCACTCAGAAAAAAAATGCTCCCGTAGCGCTGGCGATTGTTGCGCCCGATGGTCGTGCTGGTATGTGGGAGCATTGCCATCAACTAGCAGATGCGCAGATTCCATTCATTTTTGATCCAGGTCAGGGTTTACCCATGTTCGATGGTCCTGAGCTCTTAGAACTCACTGAACTGGCAAGCTACTTGGCGGTCAATGACTATGAAGGTGAAATGCTCTCCAAACGCACAGGCCTATCGCTTGCGCAATTGGGTGAGCGCGTCAAAGCGCTGATCGTTACCAAAGGCGCAGAAGGCGCCCAGATTTATACGGGCGGTAAATCGATTGCCATTCCACCGGTCAAAGCCGCACAGCTGATTGACCCAACCGGATGCGGCGATGCATTTCGCGGGGGATTACTTTTTGGCCTAGAAAATGGCATGGACTGGGAGACGACTGGTCGCCTTGCTAGCCTCATGGGTTCCATCAAAATCGCTCACCAAGGTCCACAAAACCATCAATTGAGCCTAGATCAAATTAAAGAACAGTTCAAAACTGCGTTTGGGTTTGGGTTTTAAGACGGTAGAAGCCAAAGGTAGGCGGTCTTTAGGCTGAGCTTTATAAATTTGCAATAAAAATGGGGTCCCGAGGGACCCCATTGCATTACTACCTTGCCTACAAGCTTGCGCTTATGGACGTGTGCCGGTTGGGAAAGGCCAAGCAGCAGCTGGATTCAACGCAGGTTGCGTAGGAGCAGCAGGCTTCTTAGCCGCGGGCTTTTTTACAGCAGAGCCCGCTTTCTTCTTGGCAGCAGGCTTACTTACTTTTTTTTTGCAGCAGGCTTGCGCTTAGCAGCTTTTTTAGCAGGAGGCTTCTTAGCAGCAGCTTTTTTAGCAGCAGGCTTCTTCTTTGCTACTTTCTTTGCAGCAGGCTTCTTAGCAGCAGCTTTCTTTGCAGCAGGCTTCTTCTTTGCAGCTTTTTTAGCAGCAGGCTTCTTCTTTGCTACTTTTTTAGCAGCAGGCTTCTTAGCAGCTACTTTTTTCTTTGCAGCAGGTTTCTTTGCAGCTGGTTTCTTTTTGGCGATTGCCATAGTGATACTCCTTCACGTGAGGATTAGAACGAACTACCGATTAAGAAGACCCGACCATTCAGATCTGCCGTGCCATAAGGCCTGGCGGACCGAGCGAGCGAGCCATTCATCGGCGCGCGGCTTGATGCTAAGTGCTGCACGCTAATGAATCCTGGAAAAAAAGCCGTGACCCCAAGGGGTGACGGCTTCTTAAAAATGCTGGGAAAAAAGGAGAATAAAGAGCAAACACCTCGTTTGAGGGGTTTTTTAAACTGTGTCTGCTTTAGGTTACTAAAACTATCCAACCGTTTACTCTCCTGTGAACCAGTGAGGCGCTTATTAGGTAAAACATTACTCCCAGTTCAGCGCACCACCCGTTTGATACTCAATAACGCGTGTCTCAAAAAAGTTTCGTTCTTTCTTCAGATCGATCATTTCTGACATCCATGGGAATGGATTCTCTTCATTTGGGAACATCGCGTCAAGTCCTATTTGCATACAACGACGATTACAGATGTATCGGAGGTAGCCTTTGAACATCGGCGCGTTCAATCCAAGTACTCCCCGAGGCATCGTATCTTCGGCATAACGGTACTCTAATTCGAC
Source organism: Polynucleobacter sp. (assembly GCA_044338365.1). GTDB lineage: Bacteria > Pseudomonadota > Gammaproteobacteria > Burkholderiales > Burkholderiaceae > Polynucleobacter. The sequence continues at coordinate 3,764 of JBIILR010000015.1, forward strand.
CGCTTCTTCGAAGATGCTGCGGATCTCTTCTTTGAACGCGGAAGTCCATAACTGCGGGTTCTCCAGCTTGATTTGATTAATCAAATCGATGCCAAAATTGCAGTGCATTGACTCGTCACGCAAGATGTATTGATACTGCTCAGCAGCGCCCGTCATTTTGTTCTGACGACCCATTGCAAGGATTTGCGTAAAACCAACATAAAAGAACAAACCTTCCATTACGCAGGCAAAAACAATCAGCGAACGCAGTAACTTTTGATCGTTTTCTAATGTGCCAGTCTTAAAGTTAGGGTCTGTGAGCACGTCAATGTACGGAATTAAGAACTGGTCTTTGTTGCGAATTGACTCAATCTCGTTGTACGCATTAAAGATTTCAGACTGGTCTAAACCTAACGATTCCACAATATATTGGTAGGCGTGGGTATGAATTGCCTCCTCAAAAGCCTGACGCAATAGGTATTGGCGGCATTCTGGAGCAGTAATGTGACGATAAGTACCCAAAACAATATTATTTGCGGCCAAAGAATCTGCCGTTGTGAAGAAACCAAGATTGCGCTTAATGATGCGACGCTCGTCTTCGGTCAAGCCATTGGGATCTTTCCAAAGCGCGATATCGCGGTTCATATTGATCTCTTGTGGCATCCAGTGGTTTGCACAACCCGCCAAATACTTCTCCCAGGCCCACTTATATTTAAATGGAACCAGCTGATTTACGTCAGTCTTCGCATTAATCACGCGCTTATCAGCGGCATTAACACGCAAGGCTGCGCCACCAGCTAAATTAGCAGCCTCTACTGGCGTAGGTGCGGCAGTTTGGGGCGCCATTGCCACTTGATCTGGCTGTGGCGCTTTCTGTGGCTGCACTGCTGGCTGCGGCGCTAAACCGACTTTGGCCAGCGCTGGCGCGACTTCCTCTTCCCAATTCAACATAGTATTCTCCAAAATTCCATCGTTTCACTACCAGTAAGCAATTGGCTTACTGGCACGCTTCGCATTCATCAAACCCGGCATCGCCTGGGCGCATCGTGCAAACAGGGCCATCGGCCGCCACTGCGGCTGCCGCCGCATCCGTACCGTTTACGCCGCCGCCGCTCGAAACCGAGTTGAGCTGACCGCTTGCCACGGTGGACTTCTCCACGTGGGTTGCTGCCATCGTGCGCAAGTAATACGTGGTTTTTAATCCACGCAACCAAGCCAACTTATAGGTGTCATCCAATTTCTTGCCGGAAGCACCACCCATATAGATATTCAAGGACTGGGCTTGATCGATCCACTTTTGACGGCGTGACGCTGCTTCCACTAGCCAACTTGGCTCTACTTCAAAGGCAGTCGCATAAATATCACGCAAATCCTGTGGCACACGATCAATCTTTGACAAGGTGCCATCAAAGTACTTCAAATCGGCAATCATCACTTCATCCCAGAGGCCGCGGTCTTTGAGGTCACGCACCAAATACTCATTTACTACCGTGAACTCACCCGATAAATTGGATTTCACAAACAGGTTCTGGAAGGTAGGCTCGATGCACGCCGATACCCCAATAATGTTGGAAATCGTTGCAGTCGGTGCAATGGCGACGCAATTGGAATTGCGCATACCAAACTGCTTAATTCCCGCGCGCAAACTATCCCAATTCAGGGTGGAAGACATATCGACTTCCAAGTAACCGCCACGCTCTTCGGCCAGCAAGCGCACGGAGTCTTGTGGGAGGATGCCGCGATCCCATAGGGATCCTTGGTAGCTGCTATAGGTGCCGCGCTCTTCTGCGAGGGCATTGGATGCTTGGTAGGCGTAATAGCAAACCGCTTCCATCGATGCATCGGCGAACTGAACTGCTGCATCGCTGGCGTAGGGAATGCGTTGCATGTGCAAGCAATCCTGGAAACCCATGATGCCAAGACCCACTGGGCGGTGCTTGAGGTTGGAATTGCGCGCCTTAGCAACCGCATAGTAGTTGATGTCAATCACGTTATCGAGCATGCGCATCGCGGTGCGGATGGTCTTTTGCAATTTGTCGTGATCGAGCACCAAACAGCCGTTTGCGTCGGTTGTCATGTGGGCAGTTAAATTCACCGAACCCAAGTTACAAACCGCGATTTCATCGTCATTGGTATTGAGGGTGATCTCAGTACATAGATTAGACGAGTGCACCACGCCTACGTGCTGCTGTGGGCTGCGGATGTTGCAAGGATCTTTAAATGTGATCCAAGGATGACCGGTTTCAAACAGCATGCCCAGCATCTTGCGCCATAACTGCTGGGCAGGAATGGTGCGGGATGGCTTTAAGACACCACTTTCAGCTTGCTTTTCATAGGCAACATAGGCCTCTTCAAATGCCTTGCCGAATTTATCGTGCAAATCGGGCGTATTGGATGGGGAGAACAAGGTCCAGTCGCCGTTTTCCATCACGCGCTTCATGAATAGGTCTGGAATCCAGTTGGAGGTATTCATGTCATGCGTACGGCGGCGATCATCGCCGGTGTTCTTACGCAGCTCCAAGAATTCTTCGATATCCAAGTGCCATGTTTCCAAATAGGCGCAAACCGCACCCTTGCGCTTACCGCCTTGGTTTACTGCAACGGCAGTGTCGTTTACTACTTTTAAGAATGGCACTACGCCTTGTGACTTGCCGTTGGTACCTTTGATGTGGCTGCCGAGGGCACGCACATTGGTCCAGTCATTGCCAAGTCCGCCAGCGAACTTCGACAGCAAGGCATTCTCTTTCAAGGCCTCATAAATGCCATCGAGGTCATCTGCCACCGTGGTCAAGTAGCAGCTGGAGAGCTGCGGACGGGTTGTTGCGGAGTTAAAGAGGGTTGGTGTGCTGGACATAAAGTCAAATGTCGAGAGCACTTCATAGAACTCAATGGCGCGGGCTTCACGGTCAAGCTCATTCAGAGAAAGGCCCATGGCTACGCGCATAAAGAAAGCCTGTGGCATTTCAATGCGGCGGTCTTCAATGTGTAAGAAATAGCGGTCATACAGGGTTTGCAGGCCAAGGTAATTGAACTGCAAGTCACGATCAGCGTTAAGGGCAGCAGCCAGGCGCGCCAAATCAAATTCACGCATGCGGGGGTCAAGCAACTCAGCGCCGATGCCCTCGTTAATGTATTTCGCAAAGTACGTGCTGTACTCGGCTTGCATATTGCCCTGCAATACCTCGCGGCCCAAAATCTCTTTGCGGATCACGTGCATCAAGATCCGCGCCGTTGCTTGGCTATAGGCCGGGTCTTTTTCAATCAAGGTACGGGAGGCCAAGATGGCAGAGTCATACACCTGCGCCATGGGTACGCCATCGTACAAATTCTTGATAGTTTCAGTAATGATCGGGGTGGCGTCAATTGCATTGCCTAAACCTTCACATGCCGCCTGAATCACCGTACGCAAGGCGGCCATATCGAGGGGCTTGCTTACGCCGTTATCAAGCACGGTAATGCCAGACTCAGCTTGCTGTGCCGCGGTTTGCGCCTCTGGTGCAGTAGCTTGCTGGCTTGCGCGCTCTTGATTGCGCTTTTCGCGGTACAAGACATACGCACGGGCGACGTTGTGCTCGCCGCTGCGCATGAGCACCAACTCCACTTGATCTTGAATGTCTTCGATGTGAAAGGTGCCGCCATTGGGGCGGCTACGCAGCAAGGCGCGAACAACCGCATGGGTCAATTGCTCGACCTGCTCACGCACACGAGCCGAGGCAGCGCCCTGTCCACCATTCACTGCTAAAAATGCTTTGGTGACTGCAATTGCAATTTTGGACGGTTCAAATGCCACCACCGAGCCGTTGCGTCGAATAATTTTGTAATCGGATAACTGGGTTGCTTGGGCACCACCGACACCACCAGCAACAAATCCAGCAGATGGACTTTGGGTCATGTTGGCGGTGGCATTGCCACCGGATTGTTGCCCTAATTGTGTCTCTGCTGCTGATTGATTGGTATATGTCATAGCGCCCCTGCGTTTACCTAAGTTCGTGTAATAAATGTCGTTTTAAAACAAGGATTTACCCTTATTTTGCAATTGTGTTTTTCGGCAAAAAAACACTACATCTAGTGTTTTTTTAGCATCAAGGCACTAAGTATAGGGAATTATTTCGAATTGCGTATGCTTTTTATGACAAAAAATACCTAGGATTTGCCCTTATTTTTTATCGCAACAGGATGGTCAATATTGCTGCAAATTCAGAGGGTGTTTTATTTGTTGGCGGCTAATGTAAGCGAATGCTTACATACTTTTAAATAGGGCCAACTGGGCTAGCGGGAATCTAGGCCAAAAGGCAATTTTGCGATGGGCAAACTGTTGTCTTTTTGAAACCGCACCCAATCAAACTGAATGCCAGGATCGGTTTTTCGTTCTGGTGCAATATCACTGTGACCCGCAAAACGGAAATGCGGATTCTGGAATTGCAGCTGCGTCACTAGCTGCTGCAGGGCATGGTACTGCGCTTTTTCAAAAGCGGCATCACCGTCGCCTTCGAGCTCAACCCCAATCGAAAAATCGTTGCAACGTGCACGCCCCTCAAACTGGGATTCGCCCGCATGCCAAGCCCGATTCTGCGTGGACACAAATTGAATGGTGCGTCCTGATCGGGCAATCAAGAAGTGGCTTGAGACGCGTCGCTCCGCAATATCCGCAAAGTAGGGGTGCACCTGCGGATCCAGTTGGTTCTGAAAAAAATCAACGATGTATTGGGTACTGTTCTCGGCCCTAAATTGCCCTGGCGGTAAGCTAATGTGGTGCAACACCACCAGATCCGTCGCGGTTTCACTTGGTCGCATATCAAAATTAGGTGAGGCCCGCCATACTGCTGATCCCAGCCAGCCCTTAGAATCAATCGCATCGCGGTGTGCACTAGAGCAGTAAAAACGGTCTTCTTGCATTACCCCCTCAGAGCTAGGCAAATGCACTCCACAATGGCGGCAAGGCCTGATTTCTTCTGACTCTGCGATTACGGGCGGCGGAGTTTGGGCTTTTGCTTTTTCTTTTTCTACTTCGGCAGCGCGGCCTTTGTTTTTAATCCAAAAGTAAATGAGGCCAACGCCGACCAGCAGCAAAATCCATTTCAGCACAATTAGGTTCGCTGCAAAATAACTTCAAGTACAAAGCGGCTACCCACATAAGCCAGAATGAGTGCCACGTAGGCGCCCAAGACCCAGCGAATGGCGACTAAGCCGCGCAAACCCACGCGCCAACGCGCCACAATGAGTCCAGCAAACAAGAACCAGGAGATCAAGGCAAAGATGGTTTTGTGATCAAAGACCAGCGGCCGACCAAATAGAGCCTGCGAAAAAAAGAGCCCAGAAAACACGGTCAAGCTCAGCAATGCAAAGCCCACATAAATAAAGCTAAAGAGGAGGCTTTCCATTGCCATCAAGGGCGGCAAGGACTCAAGCCAGTGGCCAATGCGGCTATCTTGAGTATAGGTAAATTGACGGCGCAATGCCCGGTCCTGAATGCTCATCAAAATGGCATGCATCACTGCCAGGCTTAATAAACCAACAGCGCTGGTTGCCACAATGAAATGCCCTTTGAACCAAGCGTCCGAAACCGTTCTGGCCGAGAGCAAGGTCCCTGGGAAAACATCGGGCAGGATTGCGCACACCATTGCCAAGGTAAGGGCCATTAAGCGCATACTGGAAATCGGCAACATCCAGCTCTGAAACCAGTAAAAAGCCAGCCCAACCCAGGCAATTAAAGAAAGGTTTTGGGCAAAGCCAAAGACAAAGCCTTCTGGTGTAAAGATGGAATCATGCAATACCGCGCCATGCACCAATAAAATCAGGAAAATTAGGCCTTGAACCAGAAAAATGAAGGGCTTGGTCTCGGGCCGATTGCGCGGCCGCACGCTTAATGTGATCAGCAAAAGCAGATAAAGTGCAGAGGGAAGCCAGTCGAAGCTGGAGTAACCTAAAATTGTCATTTGGAAAGTCTAATCGATAAATGCTAGAGAACCTCACAGACCGTCTTTCTCGTGTTGTTAAAACAATGCGAGGTGAGGCTCGCCTAACTGAAAGTAACACCGCAGACATGCTGCGCGAGATCCGTTTAGCCTTACTCGAAGCCGACGTGGCGCTCCCGGTAGTCAAGTCCCTACTCGAACAGGTTAAATTCAAAGCCCTTGGTGAGGAAGTGGTTGGCAGTCTCAGCCCAGGACAAGCCCTGGTTGGCGTGGTGCAACGGGAATTAACCAGGGTCATGGCGGGTGATGGCAGTCAAAGTAGTGAACTCAATCTCGCCACCCAACCTCCTGCCGTGATTTTGATGGCCGGCTTACAAGGCGCAGGTAAAACGACCTCGGTCGGCAAGCTGGCCAAATGGCTGCGTGAAACGAAAAAGAAAAAAGTATTAACCGTCTCCTGCGACGTCTATCGCCCTGCCGCGATCGAGCAGCTAGAAACCGTCAGTCAATTGGTTGGTGTGGAGTGCTTCCCCAGCAATACCAATCAAAAGCCTGTGGATATTGCCAGCAATGCATTGGACTGGGCGCGCCGTCACTACTTTGATGTGCTCATTGTCGATACCGCGGGTCGCCTAGGTATTGATGAAGCCCTGATGCAAGAGATCGCAGAACTGCATAGCGCGGTTAAACCGATCGAGACCCTCTTTGTGGTCGATGCAATGCTAGGTCAAGACGCTGTTAATACTGCCAAAGCATTCCATGAGGCACTGCCCTTGAGCGGCGTAGTACTCACCAAACTCGATGGCGATTCCCGCGGTGGTGCCGCCCTATCGGTGCGCCACGTCACTGGCGTGCCGCTGAAGTTCATCGGCGTGGCCGAGAAAATGGATGGTCTTGAGCCGTTTGATGCGGAACGCATGGCTAACCGCATTTTGGGTATGGGCGATATTCTGGCCTTGGTTGAGCAAGCCCATCAAAACATCGACGTTGCCAAAGCCGAGAAGCTGGCAGTGAAGATGCAAAAGGGCGGGTTTGATCTAGCTGACTTTCGGGATCAAATTACCCAGATGCAGCAAATGGGCGGCATGGCCAATATGTTGGATAAATTACCTAGCCACATGACGCAAAACGCGGGCAAGGTCAATATGAATCAAGCGGATCTACAAATCAAACGCATGCGCGGCATCATCGATAGCATGACTGCAAAAGAACGGAGCAAGCCTGAGCTACTAAAAGCCAGTCGTAAGCGCCGCATTGCTGCAGGCGCCGGCGTTCAAGTGCAAGAAGTCAATCGCATGCTCGCGCAGTTTGAGCAAATGCAAAGCATGATGAAGCAATTTAAGGGTGGCAAGATGGCCCGCATGATGGGCTCCATGGCAGCGCGCGGCGCTGCTAAAGGACTTGGCGGCCTATTTAAAAAATAAGCTGCCTTTCCTTATCCCTTTGATCCATTAACCGATCAGTTGCTTGGCCGCCTGAACAGCAGCAATGACATGGTCTTTGATGTTTGCAAGCGGGATGTTCTGCGCCGTGCTTTCAGTACGGCCCTGAAACTCCAACTGCCCTTCTTTGAGACCCCGCTCACCAATCACTACGCGGTAGGGCACGCCGATCAACTCCCAGTCTGCAAACATCGCGCCAGGGCGCTCGCCACGGTTATCCAGCACCACATCAATGCCCGCAGCCAGTAGTGCATCGTGTAAGGCATCGGCTTCTGCCTTGACAGACTCTGACTTATCGTAGCCCACCGGGCAAATCACTACCTCAAAGGGTGCCATTGAAATCGGCCACACGATACCCCGATCATCATGACCCTGTTCAATCGCGGCGCCCAGTAAGCGCGTCACGCCAATGCCATAACAACCCATCACCATCGCTTGTGCTTTGCCGTTCTCATCCAAATAGGTACAACGCATGGCTTCCGAGTAGCGCGTACCCAACTGAAACACATGCCCCACCTCAATGCCGCGGCAAATCTCTACCGGGCCTTTACCATCCGGCGACGGATCGCCTGGGACGGCATTGCGGATATCAGCAATCTGCGGCAAGGGTAAGTCACGCTCCCAGTTCACGCCAGTCAAATGAAATCCAGTGGCATTGGCGCCGCAGACAAAATCATGCATATTGGCTACCGTGCGATCGGCGATGATGACGACATCGGCGCTAACACCCACTGGCCCCAAGGATCCTGGGCTTGCATTGCATGCGGCGGCGATTTCTGCCTCGCTCGCAAAACGGGATTCGGCTAGGCCAGGAATTTTGCTGAGCTTGATTTCATTTAACTCGTGATCACCGCGGAGCAAGAGCATAAAGAGTTTGGCCGGGCCCTTCTCTTGGTCCACCGCAAAAACCAGGGTCTTTACGGTTTGCTCGAGGGCAAGGGACAAGAACTGCGCCACTTGATCGCAGCGCGTTTGGTCGGGCGTTGCTACTTTTTGCATTGCAACCGTTGGGGCAGCGCGAACTGGTATCAATGAAAGTGACTCTGCAGCCTCTAAATTCGCTGCGTAATCGGAGTTGGGGCAATACACAATTGCATCCTCACCGGTATCGGCAATCACATGAAATTCTTGGCTACCGGAGCCACCAATCGCGCCATTGTCCGCCGTAACGGCCCTGAAGACCAAACCCATGCGCTCAAAAATACGGGTGTAGGCATCGAACATCAATTGATAAGACTGCTTCAGGCCAGCAGTATCCCGATCAAACGAATAGGCGTCCTTCATACTGAACTCGCGGCCACGCATGATGCCAAAACGGGGGCGGCGCTCATCGCGAAACTTGGTCTGAATTTGATAGAAGTTCACCGGCAACTGTTTATAACTTCGGATTTCATTCCGGGCTAAATCCGTCACTACCTCTTCGGAGGTAGGCTGAATTAAAAAATCGCGCTCATGTCGGTCTTTAATTCGGAGTAGCTCAGGCCCCATCTTCTCCCAGCGGCCGGTTTCTTGCCAAAGCTCTGCTGGCTGAACCATCGGCATTAAGAGTTCAATCGCGCCCGCCCGATTCATTTCTTCGCGAATAATATTTTCCACCTTGCGTATCACCTTTAAACCCAGTGGCAAGTAGTTATAAATTCCGGCACTTAATTTACGGATTAAGCCCGCACGCACCATCAGCTGATGCGAGACTACCTCAGCGTCAGAGGGGGCTTCCTTGAGGGTCGCGAGAAAGGTTTGTGTGGCTTTCATGTATAGATATAATCAAATCACTGATTTTAATGGATTTGGAGCGCGATTATGCTCGACCGCGAAGGGTATCGACCCAATGTCGGCATTGTCCTCCTTAACGGCGCTAACGAGGTTTTCTGGGGAAAACGCGTTGGACAGCATTCGTGGCAGTTCCCGCAGGGCGGGATTCAGCATGGTGAAAGCCCAGAAGAGGCCATGTACCGCGAATTGCACGAAGAGGTTGGCTTGCTGCCAGAACATGTCCAGATCATTGGACGCACTAGGGACTGGCTTCGCTATGATGTCCCGGAGGAGTTCTTGCGCCGTCAAACCGCCAGCCGGATGCAACGGGCCAGCTACCGGGGGCAAAAGCAGATTTGGTTTTTACTGCGCCTGACTGGGCAGGACAGCGATATTCACCTGCGCGCAACCGAGCACCCTGAATTCGATGCCTGGCGCTGGCATTCCTATTGGATTGAGCTCGATTCCGTAGTGGATTTTAAGCGCGAGGTATATGAGCTAGCCTTATCGGAACTGGCGCGCTACCTGACCCGCAATCTAAAATTACAGCAACTGGTTTGGGGCTCGCCACTCGAGCTCACACAACACGTTCGGCGCCATGACTCAGACGCCCCACCCAACTAAAGCAGCGTTCTCCTTTTAGGCTAATCCCATGCATACACCTTCTTTTCCGCGTCCCCGGTTGTTAGCTTATGCGAGCTACTTGCTCATTTCAGCAAGCTTAATTGGCTGCTACGGTGACCCCATGATCAGCGGCGTTGATCCCTATGCTCCGACGGTTTTTAAGGAGGGCAACACCAGCATGCCGCTAGTTGCGCCAAACCCCAAAACCCTACTGCCTTTTTATGTCTCCGAGACCACCATCTTTAAGTTTGCAATCGATACCCAATCCATTTTGATTGGTAATGATGGTGTAACACGCTATATGGTGCAAATCACGAGCCCAAGCGGATCAAAGCAAACCCAATACGAAGGCATTCGCTGTGACTCCTATCAAGTCCGTCTTTATGGCACGTATGAAGCCAACTCCAGTTGGCGCGAAAATCCCTTAGGTGGCTGGGCTGCGATCAAAGACAATGTCCCGAATCGCTATCAGGCTGCACTGGCGCAGGGAGCGCTCTGTAATTTTTCTAGCCAAGAGAAAAGCTTAAAAACAGTCCTGCAATCACTTGATCCCAATGGCTTTATTGGCGGAATAAAGCCCACCAATTCCTTTGGTGTTATCAATTAGAGCGCTGCATCATCACTATTTAGACTGGCAGCAAGCAAGTGCCGATACTAATGCCAGCGTATAAATTCGTTAACACCTGAGGCTCATGGCCCGACGCAATGACGGTGCTTGCACCGGTAGTAGCGGCCGTTTTAGCGGCCAAGACCTTAGTTAACATACCGCCTTTGCTAAGCGCACTTCCAGCCCCGCCTGCCATGAGCTCTAAACTAGGATCGCCAGCAATTGCATTGGCTACCAAGCTTGCGCTGCTGTCTTTTCTGGGGTCAGCCGTATAGAGCCCGCCTTGATCCGTCAGAATCACTAGTGCATCTGCACGCACTAAGTTGGCAACTAAGGCTGCAAGGTGATCGTTATCACCAAACTTAATTTCATCGGTCACAACCGTATCGTTTTCATTAATGATGGGCACCACACCCAATTGCAGTAATGTGGTGAGCGTTGCCTTGGCATTGGCATTCCGCTCGTTATGCGCTAAATCGGCATTGGTGAGCAAGACTTGGGCGCTACGCAAACCAAAACGCGCAAAGGAACTTTCATACACCTGCACTAAGCCCATTTGACCGACTGCAGCAGCAGCTTGTAACTGGTGTATTTCAGTGGGGCGCTGCGTCCACGCCAGGCGCTGCATTCCTTCAGCAATTGCGCCGGAACTGACCATCAAGACCTCACAGCCCGATTTTTGTAAACCGGCAACTTGCTCAGCCCAATTGGCGATGGCCGCGTGATCCAATCCCTCGCCATTATTGGTAACCAAGCTAGAACCCACTTTCACCACAATCCGTTTTGCGTTCTGTATTCCCATTTGCATTTCGATCGTATTTTTAATTCAGGTTAATCTTCTGTGTCCATCACCTTACGCGCGCGCTCATCATCGTTGCCTTGATAGCGCGGATCTATTGCGCGCTCCTCTGCCGCATCGTGCTCACGGCGCACCGAGTCTAAATAATCTTGCAGGGCATAACAGAGCTTTTCGCAACCAAGACCGGTCAAAGCGGAAATCTCAAAGACAGGACCTTTCCATTTAAAGCGCTTAATGAAATCTTTTACCTTCGTAGCGCGCTCATCCTCTGGGATCATATCGATCTTATTGAGCACCAACCAACGCGGCTTTTCAGCCAGGGCTTCATCGTATTTATGCAATTCATTGACGATCGCTTTTGCATCAGCGACGTTATCAACGCCCTCATCAAAAGGAGCCAGATCAACCATGTGCAACAAAACACCGGTACGCTGTAAGTGGCGCAAGAACCGATGCCCGAGGCCAGCACCTTCTGCTGCGCCCTCAATCAAACCTGGTATGTCGGCAATCACAAAACTGCGCTCTTGCCCAACACGCACTACCCCTAAATTGGGATGCAAGGTTGTAAACGGGTAATCGGCAATTTTGGGCCTGGCATTCGATACTGCAGTAATCAAGGTGGATTTACCGGCATTGGGCATGCCCAGCAGGCCGACATCGGCCAGTACCTTTAGCTCGAGTTTGAGCTTGCGACGGTCCCCTGGTTTTCCATTGGTCTTTTGCCGTGGTGCGCGATTTGTACTGCTCTTAAAGTGAATGTTGCCCCAGCCGCCGACGCCGCCTTCAGCCAAGCACAGGCGTTCACCGTGCGTTGTGAGATCGGCAATCAGATCACCGGTTTCAAAATCAGAAATGATGGTACCTACCGGCATCCGCAATTCAATATCGATACCAGCCTTGCCATAACAGTCAGCGCCCCGTCCTGACTCACCATTTTTGGCGGTATGGGTTTTGGCATAGCGGTAGTCAATCAAGGTATTGATATTGCGATCAGCAACCGCATAGACACTGCCGCCGCGCCCGCCATCACCACCATCGGGTCCACCAAACTCGATGAACTTTTCTCGGCGCATGGAAGCACTGCCGGCGCCACCGTCGCCAGCAATTACTTCAATTCGAGCTTCGTCAATAAATTTCATGAATAAAAAAGGCCTCGCTGTGCGAGGCCTGTTCCTAAGAGTTCAATTTCGGTGATGCGTTCAGAAATAAAACAGTTCTCAGTCAGGCTGCCTTATGAACGAGGCAATACCGAAACTTGAGCCTTATTCAAGGCACCTTTGATACCAAACTGCACTTGACCATCGATTAATGCAAATAAAGTGTGGTCTTTGCCAATGCCCACGTTTGCGCCAGGATGGACCTTGGTGCCACGTTGACGAATGATGATGCTGCCAGCATTAATATGCTCGCCGCCAAATACTTTAACGCCTAAGCGTTTCGATTCTGAGTCGCGGCCATTTCGTGTCGAGCCGCCGCCTTTTTTCTGTGCCATTGTTCTTCTCCTGCTATTTCAGCGTGTGCCTGATTAGGCCTTGATCGTATTGATCAAAATTTCAGTGAAATTCTGACGATGACCTTGGTGCTTTTGGTAGTGCTTGCGCCGGCGCATCTTAAAGATTTTCACTTTGTCGTGACGTCCTTGGGAGATGACAGTGGCCATCACAGCGGCACCATTAACCAATGGATCACCCAACTTGAGTGAAGCGCCCTCGCCTACGGCAAGAACTTGGTCTAAGGTAATTTC
>JBIILR010000113.1:0-4971 GCA_044338365.1 Polynucleobacter sp.
TTGCATCAAAGCTGGGTTTACGTAAATCCGTCAAGACCTGCATGCCGCGTTTTACTGCAGGGCGCTGACCGATTGATTCAAACCAGCGTTTGAAGTGTGGAAATTCAGCAATATCGATCCCTTGTTTTTCCCAGCGATTGGTCCACGGATAAATAGCGATATCGGCAATGGTGTATTGATTTCCTGCGACATAGCGATTGGTGGCTAACTGCCGATCTAAAACCCCATACAAGCGCTTGGCTTCATTGGTGTAGCGCTCAATCGCATAATCAATTTTCTGTGGGGCATACAAACGAAAGTGGTGATTCTGGCCGAGCATTGGTCCAAAGCCGCCCATCTGAAACATCAGCCACTGCAAGACCTCGTACTTTGCCCGTGTGCTACTGGGCAAAAAACGCGCTGTTTTTGCGGCGAGGTATAAAAGGATGGCGCCAGACTCAAATAGGTGAATGGGCTTACCGTCGGGGCCATGGGGATCGGTGATGGCTGGGATTTTATTATTGGGGCTAATCTTTAAAAAAGCCGGTGTAAATTGATCACCCTTACCAATATCAATCGGAATGGCGCGCCAATCGCGACCGAGTTTAAACCCGCACTCTTCGAGCATGATGTGGACTTTATGCCCGTTGGGTGTTGCCCAGCTGTAGACATCGATCATGCCTTGATTTGAATTGCTGTTTTTCTTCATTGCCTTTGCCGTCATTTAATTTGATTCCGTTCGTTATGCATCAACACTACACTGTGCTAAGTCGCGACAGCGCTGTTTCTAAAGTTTTCTCTTCTTTGGCAAAGCAAAACCGAATGATCTTAGAATCGGTTCCTGCGCCATAAAATGCCGAAACTGGAATTGCTGCCACACCGACGTCGCAGGTTAGCCAGCGGCAGAACTCCGCTTCACTGAGCGCGCACTGCGCAATACCGAGTGCGGAGTAATCAGCGCACTGAAAATAACTTCCAGGCGCAGGCAACAATTTAAATCGGGTGCTGGCCAAGCCTTTTCTAAAGAAGTCCCGTTTGCCTTGATAAAACGCCGATAGTCCCAAATAGTGCGCTGGATCCGATAGGTAATGCGCGATTCCCACTTGCATAGGGGTGTTGACTGTAAATACATTGAATTGATGCACCTTCCGAAATTCTGCGGACAGGGCGACTGGAGCTGCAACATAGCCGATTTTCCAGCCCGTGACATGGAAGGTTTTCCCAAAGCTCGACACCACAAAGCTACGTGCTGCTAAGGCGGGGTGACTGGATACACTGTGGTGGTGTTGCCCATCAAAGACCATGTGTTCGTAGACTTCATCGCTGCACACCAATACGTTTGTGTCCCTCAGTAAATCAGCCAGGCGATCAAGATCAGATCGTTGCCACACCATGCCGGTTGGATTGTGGGGTGAGTTAATCAGTAAGAGCCGTGTTTTCGGGGTGATTGCTTTTGTAAGCGCAGCCCATGGGATAGCATAGTCTTCCACCATACCAAGGGAATCGCGTTGCACATCCAGACTCACGCTGATGGCCTTGCCGCCGGCTAAGCTGATTGCGGGCAGGTAACAATCAAAAGCGGGTTCAATTACGATGACTTCATCGCCCGGGCTAACGCAGGACAAAATGACCGTGAAGATCGCCTGCGTTGCACCAGCGGTAATGGTGATCTCCGTAGCGGGATCGTAGGGCTTGCCATAGAGCCATTCAATTTTGTTGGCAATGGTTTTGCGCAACTCAAGCACGCCTGGCATGGGAGGGTATTGATTATGACCCGAAGTCATCGCTTGATTAACAGCGCCGATTAAAGCAGGATCACACTCAAAGTCAGGAAAGCCTTGCCCCAAATTAACAGCCTGGTGCTCGGCCGCCAAAGCGGACATCACTGTAAAGATCGTGGTTCCAACCGCGGGAAGGCGCGAAGGAAATGGGGGAGTGAGGGGCGCAGCAGGGCGTAGCAGTGTCATTGGCGTGCTTTATCTCGTGCTGCGGCTTCTGTCGCTAGAATAAGGGGAATCCATTTCTAAATTGTGCCATGCTGATCGTCCTCTCCCCCGCTAAATCCTTGGATTACAAGACCCCCGTTCAGGTTAAAAAATCCACTTTGCCTGATTTTGTCCCTGATTCAGCCAAGCTGATTGCAGACCTGAAGACACTATCGCCTCAGGCAGTAGCCAAGCTCATGAGCCTTTCTGACCCCTTGGCCGCTTTAAATGTGGGGCGTTTTCGGGATTGGTCGACGAAATTCACAGAAAAAAACAGCAAACAGGCGATTTTTGCCTTCAATGGTGATGTCTATGAGGGCTTTGATGCAGCAACCCTAAACAGCAAGGCAATTGATTTTGCCCAAGACCATGTGCGGATCTTGTCGGGACTATATGGTTTGCTAAGGCCGCTGGACTTAATGCAGCCTTATCGATTGGAGATGGGTACGGCGTTTAAAAATGCCAGAGGAAAAGACTTATATGCATTTTGGGGTAATCGAATTACCGATGCAGTAAAAAAACAGCTGGCCTCACAAAAAAAGAATCCCTTCTTATTAAACTTGGCATCAGAAGAGTATTTCAAAGTACTGCAGCCTAAGGATCTGGACTTTCCGGTCATTGCTCCGGTGTTTCAGGATGCTAAAGATGGCAAGTACAAAATCATTTCGTTTTACGCCAAGCGTGCACGGGGGCTGATGGCGCGCTTTGCGGTTGAAAATCGCATCGCCGATCCAGCCGACCTGCGTGATTTCAATTTGGAAGGCTACCGCTTTAGCGCAGCAGAATCCAAACCCGATCGACCCGTATTTCGCCGCGCAGAGAAAAAATAATATGACCGTTCACCGTTCCAAATCGTCCCAGCGCGCCTCGCCCGAGGCTGAGCGCCTGGTAGCGGATGCGATTTCACTAGCTGCTTCAGGCAGTCAAATCGAAGACCGTTTTTGGGAAGGGCGTCTGAGTGCACGCCTGCTCAAATTGATGACCAGTCAAAATCAAAACGTGATTGATGCTGCGCTGGATCAAACGTTTCGCATTAATACGGTTGCGTTTGAGGTTTTGGCTGACTGCGCTGAGACCCTAGCTGAATCACAAACCATGACCATCGATAAGGAGAGCTGGGATGTCTTGCTGCTCGCCTTGCCGATTGTTGCGCATACCCGTTATCAAATTCAATCGGGCCCGTTGCCGGTGAAGGTGATTGAGTCGGTTGCGATGGCTATGCATTCATCGATTGCTGCAAACGATACGCGCCTCGCGATCGTGCCATGGCTGTATAGCATCGATCAGATGCCGCACTCCCATTGCCAAACCCGCATTTTGACCGAGGCTCTGGGTACCGCTGCAATTACTGCAAGCGAAATGAAGCTCGAGCTCCGTAATATGTCGGAAACCATTGCCGTATTAGCGGATCCGCGTTTTATTATTGCGGCCATTGCGGCGCCCAGCGGGTCACCTTTGTTTCGCTGGCAGGCCGAACCGCCGGTAAGGCAAGAGCGCGGCGTGAGTTTGATCGAGTGGCAAACGGCCATGCGAGAGCCGATTTCCAGTTTATTACCCGGCTGTGAATTCGATCTTCTATTGCCCGAGGCGTATTTTACGAACTGCCGCTTGGCGGATAAGCAAGTGCGTCCACTGAGCATTCGGGCGGCGGTTAATTTTCTGGAGACTGCGGTTGGCGCTCAGCCCAATGGCTTGTCTTGCGTAGTGGGCGCCTTTGGCGAAGAGCAGGCAGACGAGTACCGCATTGCATTTAGTCTGAAGGGCTCACCGGATGTGATGTACGGTGTTATTTGGCCGATGTACGATCGCGAGACGGTATCCAACGACGCGCTCAATGACATTAATGACGATGAGAGCCCGATTAAAAAGATTTGCGATGCCCTAAAAGAGGCAGGTGTGGAAGATGTATTTCGCCATGCTGTTTTGTTTAGTCCCGAGCTGTGCGACGATTGTGGCGCGCCATTGTTTCCCGATCGCCATGGTGAGGTTGTGCATGCGGAGATGCCGGAAGATACGCCAACACAGCAGCCCCTGTTTCATTAAGAGCTCAGTATTAAGTGCGTAAAAAAACCGAGGCGAACCTCGGTTTTTTTATTGCAGTCCACCAGCTAAGATTCCAAGCCGGATTACTCCTTAGCAAATAAATGGGGCTCTTTGCCCGTTTTCATATCAGCTGTTTGGCAAAAATCAGCCAAGCGAACGCCGCTACGAATGTTAAACAGCATTGCCTTGTTTCCCAGCACCACTAAATCCAAACCGGTGTCGTGGTTTTTAAAACGCAAGCTACCTGGCAATGACGTTTCTTTTTTCATTTCGTAGGTTTTGGAGTTCCAAACCAAGCCAATATTTGCAGCGCCATCCCCAATCGTTTTTAACTGATGATTGTTGTTACAGGTCCAAGCATGCGTATCTTTTGGATCTTTGGCATGCGCAGCAGGATGGGCTAACACCAAGGTAGAAGCAATCAACAGGGCTTTAAAGGGAATGGGCATGTCTGTTTCCTTATGAGAGTAAATGCTTCACGCCGGCTTGTTCCTCGAGTAATTCATTTAAGGTATGGGTCATGCGTTCACGCGAGAAGGCATCAATTTCAAGGCCCTCAATCATTTTGTACTCCCCATTCTCACAGACAACCGGGAATCCGTAAATGATTTCTGCTGGAATTTCGTATTCGCCGCGGGAAGCGATGCCCATCGTGACCCATTTACCGTTGGTACCAAGCACCCAGTCGCGCATGTGATCGATAGCGGCATTCGCAGCCGATGCCGCGGAAGATAGGCCGCGGGCCTCAATAATGGCCGCGCCGCGCTTACCTACGGTTGGAATAAATACGTCTTTATTCCAGGCGGCATCATTAATCATGTCCTTAACGGATTGACTGCCAATGGTGGCAAAGCGGTAGTCTGGATACATGGTGGGGCTGTGGTTGCCCCAAACAACGAGTTTCTCAATGTCCGCAACCGGTTTGCTGACTTTGGCTGCAATTTGCGATAGTGCGCGGTTGTGA